>CAYSZJ010000166.1:0-8296 GCA_964435435.1 uncultured archaeon | reverse complement strand
GGTTTTGCATTTTATGCGATCACAGGAAACACTCTTAATGATGTCATTGATATGAAAGATCCTAATGAAAAAGAAACACTGGAACGAGTGAAAGGATATGGCAGAAAAGAAATTGGTGTTCTTGCTATAGCAAGTTTTATGTTAGGAACTATGTGTTTTATGAATGATATTTTGGTGAATCCGATTCTAGGATTTTATTTAGTAATTATTGTATGTATGGTAGTCTTCTATTGTATGTTCAAAAAGCTTGTTATTATTAATCATATTATTTTAGGCGTTTCTCACATAATTTTACCATATTTTATGGTTAAAATTAATGCTGGAGATACTTTTTTTAATTTTCTTCCACACATGGAGTTGTACGAATCACTGATATTGGCAGCTATAACAGCTGTAGCATTTACAGGTCAGATGGTTCATGAAATGATTGATGGAGATTCATTAGCAAAGCTAAAGCCTAAAACTTCTCAATTGGTAATTTGGGTAGCGTGTTTAATTTCATTACTTATAGCAATACTTTCCTTTATTATTACAAAATATTGGATATTTATACCGATTGTTTTTTTTCCATTGGGAATTATGTATATATACAGAATACCTAGGACTAGTTTATTAGGAAGAACATCTTTAAAAGACATTGGAATTATCTTGGGTAATTTAATGCTTATATATATGATAATTTTGATTATTGCTTAGATAATCTTATTTTTTTCTAAATACGATATTATTTTTTCTGTAAAAAATTGTCCTACATTTAATAAGTCATTAGCTTCTTCCTTGGAAACAGAAATTGTGTATTCATAATCTCCAGCATTTCTTTTATCCATAGCATTTCTCAAATTATCACTCATTTCTTTAGAAAAAATATTTGTTCTAACAAAATATTGCCCAAAAGCAGAAATTACACCTCGGTGAGATTTAAATTTTAAATTTTTAGTTAAAAGAATAGCTTCAACTACATAAAACATAGCATAGTAGGTTCTAGAAACAGAACTATCATAATCTCCATGATCTAATAATAATTTGGAGGATGATATAAACTTTTTAGCTTTTTCAATTAAAGGTTTTATTTCAATTTCATTCAAATTAATACTCCTTCCTCATGAATATTCATTATCAGTAGTGTTTTACAAGATTGATAACTTTCTTCTGAAACTGGATAAAGAGAGAGTAAAACTCCATATTCTAAGTCAATCTTTCCCGCTATCGCTGTCATTCTATCTATTTCTTTAAAAGGTTTAATATTACCTTTAAGTACAACAGCCAAATCTATATCTGAATCTTCAATAAATTCTCCTCTTGCATAAGAACCATATAATATTAGGCTCGAAAATTTATCTCCATATAAATTTTGAAGTCTAACTTTAAATTCTTTTAGTATTTCTATTATTCCAACCGTGTCTTGCATTTAATTTCGCAAATTTTTAAGTTATTATTTTAAACTGTTAAAAAGAAGGTGATAAAATTATTTAAATTTAATCACCATTCAATTTTCAAAATATAATAATATTTAAGAATATACTAATCAAAATAGTTATATAATTTTAATAATAATACTGTAAGTTATGAAATGAGATTTATCATCAGAAAATTTAGGATATTCACTTCGATTGTTTTTTTTTATAAAGTAATAAAAGATATCACAAAAGTTAAAGATTGAATCCAAATGAATTCAGACTTCATGACAAAAGCTAAATATCAGAGAAAGATTGATGAGAATCACTCACAATGTCTAACCTGTGAGAGGAAATGTAAAATTTTAAATGGAAAGTCTGGATTTTGTCAATCTCGAATTAATAAAGATGGAGAAATATATTCTCTAGTTTATGGATTCATACCTGCTTTATCATTTAACCCAATTGAAAAGAAACCTCTTTATCATTTTTATCCTGGCAGTACCGCAATAACAATAGGAACCTATGGCTGTAATTTTGCATGCTTTTGGTGCCAAAATCATCACCTTTCAAAAACAAATCCTTTTAAAGCGTATCAATTTGCAACATCTGACGAATTTTTTACTCCTCAAAGGCTTATTGAGATCGCTCTAAACAAGAAATGTGATGGAACTTCAATTTCTTTTAATGAACCTACGTTATTGTTTGAATATTCATTAGAGGTCTTTAAACTGGCAAAAGAGAATGGTTTATACAATACATATGTTACAAATGGCTATATGACAGAAGAAGTTTTAAGAGACTTAGTGGATGCTGGTCTTGATGCAATGAACATAGATATAAAAGGAGATTCATATATGGTTGAGAAATATTGTGGTACAGATGTAGAAAAAATATGGAGAAATGCCAAGCTAGCAAAAGATTTAGGAGTACATGTAGAGATTACAACATTACTAATTTATGGATTTAATTCTGAGGAAGAAATCATCAAGGAACTTTCTGAAAGGATTTTTAATGAATTAGGTGAATTAACACCATATCATATAAGCCGGTTCTTTCCTCATTATAAATCAGAAGAATATGGGTTAAAAGAGCCAACACCTTTAGAAGTTATGTATAATGCTTATAATATCGCAAAGGATATTGGATTAAGATATATATATCTTGGAAATTTACCTATTACCGATTATGATAATACATATTGCCCAAAATGTTCGAACTTAGTTATAAAAAGGAAATTTATGGGTATTAAAGAATTAAATATAGATTCTGATGGAAATTGTAAATTTTGTGGATTTCCAATTTGCATTATTTAATTTTTTTTCAAATCTTTTTTTTACCAAATTCAAATAGGATATAGTTTTTAAATGAATTGTCTAAGATACTTGAGAATTTTAATTTCTTAAAATTTAACCCCCCAAAATCATTGAAAAAATAGTTTAATTTAATAATATCCCAACAAGAGTTAAAATTTTAATTTTTTAAGTATTAATTTACTACTATGAGTGAAAATTTATATGCAAAAATTAATGGATTAAAAATTTGCTATAAAATGCAAGGTAAAGGAGAACCTGTTTTTTTGATTCATGGATTTGGAGCCAAAAAAGAATTTTGGATGGCTCAAATTGAAGAACTATCAAAAAAGTTTCGCATAATTCATTCCGATCTTAGAGGAGCTGGAAAATCTGATCGACCAAATGAACCCTCTACTATGGAAACATATGTAGATGATCTTCGAGAATTACTGAATTTTTTAGATTATGAAAAAGCAAATTTCATTGGACATTCTTTTGGGGCTATGATATTAATGAATTTCAGTTTAAAATATCAGGAATCTATAGACAAATTAGTTTTAATGGCTCCCTTACCAAGTTGGTCGAAGGATCCTAGTGGAATAGAAATCTGGAAAAAAAATCAAATAGAATTATACAAATCAGCATTAAAAAATCCAGTAGAAGCATTATACGCTAAAATGAAATTAAGAATGACACGTAGATTCCTAAAGTTAATGAAAGAAGATCCAAAGAATAAATTCCATGGAATCTTTTCTGCTGAAGATCTGATACAAATGGGAAAAGTTGATCCTATGAAACCTCAAGATATTATATATATGGGTGACGTTATGGGGAAACATGACACTCTGGATCGTTTACATGAAATTAAAAGGGAAACTTTAATAATGTGTGGGGAAAAAGATAGATTTACACCTAAAGCGATTGCAAATCAAATGAAAGAAATAATTCCTAATAGCACATTAAAGTTATTCAGCGGGAGTCACTGGTTTCCTTTAGAAAATGCTCCTGAAGTTAACCAGACTATTTTAGAATTTTTAGAAAATTAATTAGAAAGGTTATCTTTAAAACATAATTTTTTATTTTATGTGACTGAATCTAAAAACGCCAAAAATCATTGAAAACGGAATAAAATTAATCAATTTCCACCTAAATGGAATTTCAACCAATCAATTGTATGCTTTATAAATTCTTTTAGATGTTCCCCTTCGATGTCGTGAGAAGCATTTTCTATTGCTACAAGCTTGTTTTTATTTTTATTTGGTAGAAAATTGAATGCTTTTCTTGTTAATTCATATGGTGTTGTTTCATCGGATGTTCCTTGTACAATTAATACTGGAAAATCGAACTTCTTTAAATGAGATTTTACTCGAAATTTTGCAAAATCTGTCATATAACTCATATCGATGATCACAGGTTTTCCATCTATAGTTGATGGAATTTCTACAGGACCTTTATTTAAATCCCTGAACCAGTTGGCTTGATCATCAGTAGTATGAAGAAATAATACTGGTGCCCAAAAAATATAAGTTTTGATTCCAGGTAAATTAGCTCCTAGTGCTGTAAGACCTCCAAATGATAATCCCAATACAGCAATGTTTCCATAACCTTCATTTTGCACCCATTTATATACAGATTCTAAATCCTCAATTTGTTTGAATAATGTTATAGGTACTCTTTCATTTTCTCCAGAACCCGTAAAATCAAAAATAAGTCCATCGAATCCTTCTTTATTACAAGCTTTAGCAAGTTCGGGAAAATGGCCATGTTCGTATTTATCTCCCGTAAAACCATGACACATTATTAGAATTGAGGATTTTTTTGCTTCTCTACTGTGTAAATAATGGATCGCATGAAGATCGCTTCCAGTAGTACTTTTAATCAGCAATTTTTTTTCTATCATAGAATATCCCTAAATTCTATATACTAAAAGTATTTAATTAAAGCAATAATAATTCTTAAAATTAATTTATAATAATACTTATTTTTATTCTGATTTTTTAATAGATATGGCTGATTTATTTGCTGAGGTAAATGGAATTAGAATTTGCTATAATATACATGGAGAAGGATATCCAGTTGTTCTAATTCATGGTTTTGGATTGCATAAAGAATTTTGGGTTGCACAAATTTCGGAATTAGCGAATCATTTTAAAGTGGTATCTTTAGATAATAGAGGATCTGGGAAATCAGATCACCCAAAAGAGCCTTATAAATTAGAAACTCTGGCAGACGATGTCAAATGTCTTCTTGATGTATTGGGTATTCAAAAAGCCCATGTAATTGGATGGGCAACTGGCGCAATGATCGCCCAATATTTAGTTTTACAGTATCCTATGCGAGTAGATAAACTCATACTCATCGCAACTCTCACAAAGCTTCCTGTAGATAAATCTGGACTTGAGATGTTTAAGAAGAGCCAATTATCATTCCATAAAGAGAAACAAAAGAATCCCGAAAATGCTTTTTTCACAAAAATGAAACAAAGGTTTACTCGAAGGTTTTATAAACAATTAGTTGAGAAACCAAATGAAAAATTTCATGGAATATTCACTACAAGTGATTTAATGGATTTAGTTTTTAAAGATTCTTCACAACCTTATGATATCGAAAATAGAATCAATGCTATCGCAGGATTAAATACAATTGATAAAATCCATGAAATATCAAATGAAGTTTTAGTGCTTGCTGCAGAAAAGGATAGAATATCTCCAAAAAGTGTAAGTATAGAATTAAATAATAAGCTACGAAGAAGTTAACTAATTATATTTGATGGAGGGCATTATTTTCCATTAGAAAACACTCAGGAAGTGAATAATTCTCTAATAGCCTTCTTAAAGGATTAAATTTATTTTTATCCCGATTTTTTAATAGTTATGACAGAATTATTTGCTGAAGTTAATGGAATTAAAATTTGCTATGAAATTTATGGAAAAGGATATCCACTTATTTTAATTCATGGATATGGGGGAAGAAAAGAGGATTGGTTTACCCAAACTGGATTATTAAGTAGGAAATTCAATGTAATTACATTTGACTTTCGAAGTGCGGGAAAATCTGAGCATCCTGATGAATTTATTACAATGCAGATGTTTGCTGATGATGTGAGAGGTGTAATGGATTATTTAAAAATAGAACAAGCTCATATTGTGGGTGAAAGTCTTGGTGGAATGATTGCGCAACAATTTGCGCTAAGTTATCCAGAAAGGGTGAATAAATTGATTTTAATTGTTTCAAATTATTCAGGAGAAATGGGTGATATAATAAAAAAAGGTTACTTAGATTCATTAGAGACTCAAGAGACTGATCCTATAGAAGGATTCTGGGGAATGGCATCATTTCTTTATCATCGAAAAATAAGACGAGAGATGAAAGCAAATCCTAAAAAGAAGTTTTATGGGTTATGGTCGGTGGAAGATTTAATCAAAAAAGGTGCAGAAAAACCTATAACAGCACAGGATCTCATAAATCAAGCACATGCATTTAAAGATTTTAATACTCTTGATAGATTACATGAGATTAAAAACCCAACATTATTAATTGCCGCTTCTCATGATAGGGTTCTTCCGAATTCGCAAATGTATGAGATGAACAAAAGAATCTCTAATAGTTTGTTAAAAATTATAGATAAAGGTGGACATGGCATCTCAACTTCAAGAGCTCCTGAAGTAAGCAAATTGATCATAGGTTTTTTAGAAGATTGAATTTAGATTTTATTTTTATAATGGAATAGAAAAATTATAATTATTTTTATTAAGATTTATTATGACGGATTTATTTGCTGAAGTTAATGGTATAAAAATTTGCTATGAAGTTCAAGGAGAGGGAGATCCTGTTGTTTTAATCCATGGATTTGGGGTAAAAAAAGAACAATGGATAGGTCAATTTGGTCCATTGTCAGAACATTTTAAAGTGATTCGACTTGATAATAGGGGTGCTGGCAAGTCAGACCGCCCAAATGAACTATATACAATGGAAATGTTTGCTGAAGATGTTAAAGGATTGTTAGATTTCTTAGGGATTGAGAAAGCTCACATTATAGGATGGTCTACCGGAGGTATGATGGCTCAACATTTCGCAATAAAATTTCCAAATAGTGTAAATAAATTAATTCTTATCAATACTATTGATGCTTGGCCAGCTGATAAATCTGGTTTAGAGGTTTATAAGAACGCCCAAATTGCTCGGTATGAATCAAGATTAAAAGATCCTGAAAACACATTTTTTGAAGCTGCTAAAATGGGTTATTCACGTCCATTTATAAAATTAATGAAGGAAGATCCAAAAAAGAAGTTTCATGGTTTATTTTCTGCTGAAGATCTAATAGAAGATAGTATGATTAATCCTGCTACTCCTCAAGATATTGCTAATCAAGTGAATGCTCTTGGAAACCATAACGTCACAGAAAAATTACATTTAATTAAAGCAGAAACATTAGTAATGTGTGCTGATAAAGACAGACAAATGCCCAAGGCAGTAAATTTAAAACTTCATGAAGGCCTTCCTAATAGTAAATTCGTTGTGATAGAAGGCGCAAGCCATGAATCTCCTCAGGAAAAAGCCCCCGAAATTAATGAAAAAATAATAGAATTTCTAAAAAAATAGCTGCGTTTCAATTATGAAAGAATTGTTTGCTGAAGTTAATGGAATTAAGCTTTGCTATGAAATTCATGGAGAAGGAGAACCAGTTATTCTTATTCATGGATTTGGAAGTACTAAAGACGGATGGAAATTAGCTCAAGTCGGTCCATTGTCAGAAAAATTTAAAGTATTAATAATAGATAATAGAGGTGCAGGGAAGTCAGATCACCCTGATGAACCGTATTTAATGGAAATGTTTGCTGATGACATAAATTCTTTGATGAAATATCTAAAAATTGAGAAAGCCCATATAATAGGATTATCTTTAGGTGGAATGATTGCACAAACATTTGCGATTAATTATAATGAAAAAGTTGATAAATTAATTCTAATAAATACAACTCCGGATTTCCCAAATGATCCCAGTGGAATTGAAATATATAAACAAAGCAAAATTGCCAAATATGAAGCAATTTTAAAAGATCCCGAACAAGCTTTTTGGGATTATGGAATTGGTGGGTATTCAAGGAAATTTAGAAAGGAATTAAAAGCTGAACCCAATAAGAAAATATATGGTTTATTCTCTACCGAAGATTTGATTAAAGATTTTTCAAATGCACCTTCTAATCCTCAAGAAAGCAAAAATCAAACAAATGCGCTGTTACATTTTAACGTTGTTGAGAAACTGTACACAATTAAAAATGAAACATTAATAATAACTGCTTCACATGATAAAACCCTGCCAAAAATGAAAAGTGAATTGATTCATGAAAAAATTCCAAATAGTAAATTGATAGTTCTTGAAGGAGTAGGGCACGGATCTAGTTTAGAAAAAGCACCTGAGGTTAATAATCTTATTTTAGAGTTCTTAGGAAATTAATTTCTATTAAAATATGACAGAATTATTTGCTGAAGTTAATGGAATAAATATCTGTTATGATTTGCATGGAGAAGGAGATCACGTTATATTAGTGCATGGGTTTGGTGCTAGGAAGGAAGGTTTTAAATGCCAAATTCCGACGTTATCTA
>CAYSZJ010000165.1:0-8414 GCA_964435435.1 uncultured archaeon | reverse complement strand
ACCAATTTCTTCTTTTCTTTTCGAATTGTTCTCGCTCTCAATGGTTTTTTTAATTTAAATCTATTTTTTCAGGGATTACCGTTTTCTTTTATGATATTATTTAATGCTATTCTCGTATATTCACTTCTAATTGGATTTCTAATAATTAATTTATTTATTTGCACATTTTATAAAAAAAATTATTTTAAAAAAGTTAAAATTACTAAGAAATTCAGTTTAAATTCAAAATATATATTTCTGGCAATATTAATTATTTTTACAGAATTATTAATATTAGATATAATATTTAACTTCTTTGGAACCTTACATGAGTCGCTTTATTCTGCTTTTATCTTACATTTGCTCTTTTTAAATATTGGATTTGTTGGAATTTCTGGAATGTACTTATCTTATTACAGTTATAAGAAAAATCGTCAAATCTTTTATATTTCATTAATTTGGTTTATATTTTTATTCAGTTTATCACTAATCGTTTTATTTATTAAATGGTTTCAATATCCCAGCTTGGGACCACATAAACTCGATTATTGGGATTATGTTATGTTAATATATTGGTTCACAAGAATATGGTATTATTCAATTATACCAATCTCTATATTTTGTTCAATTGGGTTGATTAAATTGATGAAATATTTAAGCTCTAAGTTTCTTAAAAAAAGGTTCAAAAAATTTCTCACTTTACAATCAAAATTATTAATTGTCGCAATTTTTGTCATATCAGCACTTTCAAATACAATAATTGCGGGAATATCGCATTATAATTCTGGATATAGGATAAATGATGAAGAAGCTCAAGTAATTGGCTGGATTTCAAAAAACACACCTCAAAAATCTAAAATATTAGTTGATAGGGGTTTTTTATATCAATTAATAGACGATATTACATTAAGGTCTTCTTATATGATTGATTATGAGATTGAACAAGCTTTATTTAATTATAGTGCTATGAATGTTTCTAAAGAAATTGATGATAATTGTGATATTGAGTTACTAGATGAGTTGGATGATCATAAAAATGTAATCGAAATCTCTGATCAAAATAGTAATGGAAGGGGATCAATTTTAATAAAATCAAATAAATCTCAACAGTTCGGTGAAATTCAGTTCTATATTAAAACATCTGATAAATCAAAACTATTCTGGATTAACCTTAGATCACCCGAAGATATCACAGTGATCTCTTTTGGAATCTACTCTAATGCATTTCATCTATATAATGGAATTATTTATCAAAAATTAATGGACATTGAAAATGATGTTTGGTATCAAATTAACCTTATGTTTGAATGCACAAATGGAAATTATTCAGGATTAGGTGAATATCAATGGAAAGCAATCATCAATGGAACTAATTTCGGAGAATTTAATTTTATGAATAAAAAGCTTATTAAGAATTTTTATTTATCTACTTCTGATTTACACTCAGATTATACAATCTATATTACTGACTTTAATTTTTCCTGGGTGCCTATGTTAAAACTTGAATATAGTATTTTTACTTATTTAATTGTTTTTGATCACTTAAGATATAATAATATAACCTATTTCATACTTTCTGAAGAAGAAACTAAATATAATAAAAATGTGGAGTCTTATATTGATATTAAAGGCGACTTAATACCGAAATTCTATAAAAATAAACTTTATGAATATAAATATTTGAGTCTTTATTCTACAAATTAATCGTGCATTAATATATATTCTGAAGCATAAAAAAAATGAAACTTTTTATTTTATTCTTAAATTAACGTATATTTTTTTCAATCCATTTACTAAAATGCTTTTCAAATAATTGTGGTAATTAATAATATGTTCTTTTATTTGGAAATCAAAATATTTTCTTAATTCTTCGTTAACTACTTTATAATTTAAAATTTTTGGTTCAGTTACTGTAGCTTGTTCATTAAAGCTTATTTGTATTATAATTTTTCCTTTAGGTTTAAGAATTCTATTTATTTCTTTAATAGCTTGTTCAAAATTATCAACGTGATCAAGACTATTTTCAGAAATTACATAATCTGCAAAGTTCTCTCCTAAAGGAATATTTTCGGCTTTTGAATTTATATAAAGCATATTATGATTCTTCAATTTAAAAAATCGTTTATATACATTAATTAAGGGGTCAATACTAATTTTTAATTTTGCTGCTGGATTAATGACACCAAATTATTACATTGATATTTCAGAATTTATTGATAAGAAAAGGAAAGCTTTAGAATGTCATGTAACAGAGTACGAAAAATATGGAGGAGAAAAATGGCTTGATTCAATTATTAGTTTAGCAAAATATCGGGGGATACAAGTAAGTACTAGATATGCTGAAGCATTTTTTGTAATGAAATATTTATTGAAATAAAAAAGATCTAATGATTTCTTGCTTTATTTAAATATAAAGGAAATTTTTAAATTTTCAGTTAAAACTTAATGAAATAATTATTTTCAATTTCTGTAATTAATTGAATTCATTAAAATATAGATGAATTAATTAAAGTATATCAAATTTAACAAGAAAAAATATAGAAAAATAAAAAAAATAAAGAAAAAATATTCAATTTAAAATGCTCATGGACCCTTAATGCCACCAATAAGACCTAATATGCCGCCTGCTGTTAAAGTATAAGCACCAAGAGAAAATCCTCCAAGTGGGAGATCATATGGTAAAAATCCTAGAAGTTGGGTATTATCTGATAATAAGACAGTAAATCCTCCGAAAAAATCGGGGAGTGTTATGAAGGTTGCTAAAATAATAATGACTCCTAAAAATAATGGCATTATCGAACCTATGATGCCTGCAGCTTTAGATTTTACTCCTATCAATTGTAAGATACCTGAAATCGCCCAGAAAATTAATAGAACAATGAATATGTAAATCAGAAAAGATTCTACTCCAACCTCTGTTGCTACTCCATCAATATCACCAAATATATCTCCAATATGTAAAAAAAACCCAAGCCCACTACCATAAGCAGTTTCAGCTTCAAGCCAGACACCCGCTGAAGTAATATCAATAGAAAATAGACTCAATAAAAACGTTGAAATAAGTGTTAGAATTGCTCCAATAATGCATAAAACCTTTCCAGTTCCCATTTATTTACACCTAACTTTATTTTACATTTTTTATATTTTTTAATATATTAATAATTAATTCTATTATTAATATCTTTAAATTCTACAAGTAAAACTCAATATTAAATGACACAATATTTATGTATTATTATTGTCTAATTCAATACTATTTTATATATTTTATTTATTTTAACTTACTTTTTGATTGAAAATATAAATAATTAATAATTATTATGTTATTAGGATAATAATACATTAAAATAAGAGGGAAATAATAATTAATAATACAAAAACACTAGCTATTGCTATATTAATTGGCGGAAAGAGTTCACGTTTTGGGATTGAGAAAATAGGTTTTTTATTTAAAGGAAAACCATTACTAATATATCAAATAGAAACATTATCTAAATTTGACGAAGATATTTTTTTAATTGCTAATTCAGATGAGCAAGTATTTTCTTTTAAGAAGCAAATCGAATTTCCGAAAGAAGTCAAATTTATAGTAGATGATCGCGAATTTTTTCCTTATCCTGAGCTCTTTACTCCAATTTTAGGGGTATATACTGCTTTAAAAGAATTAAATAACCTAAATTTCGAAAAAGCATTTATTCTCTCAGGAGATTCTCCCTTAATTAAAAAAGAAGTAATAAATTTAATAATTAGTAAAGCTAAAGATTTTGATTGTTGTATTCCTAGATGGAATAACGGTTTCTTGGAGCCATTATTTGCTATATATCCTGTACTTGAAACGTATCAAAAATCTAAAGATTGTTTAATAAAAAAAAGGTTTAGTTTGAATAATATTATAGATAAGAACTGGAATATTAATTATATCTCTGTTGAAAATTCAATACACCCATTAGATGAAAACCTAGTAAGTTTAGTTAATATTAATGGTCCTATCGATATTGAGAAATTAATGAAATTTTATTAGTTGAAATAATATATTCAATAGATATTTAAGCTGCTTTAAGCATAAGAATAAAATTACTCCCTTTTTCATAATCTCCTTCCACTCGATCTTCAATCCATATTCTCCCCCCATAGCCATCAATTATTTGCTTTACGAGTGAGAGACCAATACCCATTCCACGAGAATTTCTTTCCTTCTTATAGAATTTACTGAAAATAATCTGTTTCATTTCATCTTTAATTCCTATACCATTATCTATATGTTCAATTTTTAAATATTCAATATCATTTTCTGTTATTTTGGAGATTTTGATGATTAATTCTTTCATTTTATTTCTGTTATGAATTGCGGCATTAATCAGTATATTCTCAAATACATCAATAAGTAAATCGCCTGCTAATACAAATAATGAATTATCTGGGAAGTTGACCTTTATACTAAATTCACTTACAAGAAATCGACCACGAACATCTTCAATTGCTCTATTAAGTACATTTTTAAGATTTGTTGACTTTATTTCAAATGTACCATCATC
Organism: uncultured archaeon; assembly: GCA_964435435.1. Lineage (GTDB taxonomy): Archaea > Asgardarchaeota > Lokiarchaeia > Sigyniarchaeales > SOKP01 > Loki-b32. The sequence continues at coordinate 3,900 of CAYSZJ010000165.1, read as the reverse complement.
TAGACGTGAAAGTTTGCGTACGTTTGAAATTAAAGAAGCGCCTCTCTCCGTTTGCTCTTTAATTAGATCAAACATTTCATTTAATTTTTGTTTTTTTTTTGGGTCATCAACCCACATTTTACTTAATTCTATTGAACTTCTAATGTTTTGCAGAATATTACTCATATCATGGGCAAACAAATCTTTATAAAAATCAGCTCGATTATATGCTTCGCGATACTTTTCTTCAGATTCTTTTAATTTCAGTTCAGCATCTATACTGTCTGTGATATCAATAGACATTATTAAATCAGCAGGTCTGCCCCTGTAATTAATAGTTTTGGAGAAATTTTCAATCCATCGAATTTCTCCATCTTTTCTTATCAATCTATATTTATACTGATGAACAACATCTTTTTCCCCTGCTTGTTTTTTTCTTGCTTGCTCCATTACAAATTCTCGATCATCAGGATGAATTAATTTTCTAAATTCTCCTCGCTTCCAATTTTTAATTTCTTCACTACTATATCCATTTGTTTTTGATACACGTTCATTAAAATACTTATGAACTCCATCTTGCATAATAATTATATTCATAAAGGATTGTTCTGCAATAGTTCTAAACTTTTCTTCAGACTCTTTTAAACTATTCTCAATTTCCTTACGTGAAGTAATATCTTGGAACGAATTAAAAAAGTATGTTTGATTTTCAATTTTTTGAGCTTGGGAAGAAATAGAAACCCAAATAATTGTCTTTTCTTTTCGCTTAAGTTGTACTTCAAAATTTTGTATTAAGCCTGTTTCAATTGACTCTAAAAAACTCTCCCTCTCTCTTGGATTATAATAATGCTCTAAAATAGGGATCTTTAAAAATTCCTCTTTTGAATTATAACCCAATATTTTAAAAGCCTGTGAATTACATTGAATAATTTTCCCTTCAGGAGTACTAATTACGATTCCAAGGGGGACACTTTCAATTAAAACTTCAAGATTTATATTAATTAATGATTCACCTTTCTATTACCAATTGATTAATAACATCTTTGATTGTCACTAAGAGTTTTTTCATGTTGAATGGTTTATCAAGAAAGGCACACGCACCGAGAGATAGTGCCTCATCTTTTATGGTAATATCTGCACTGGCAAAAATAATCTGCTCATGATCGTTAATCTGTAAAATTTCTATCATTGCATCGAGTCCGTTTTTTATTGGCATGCGATGATCCATTAAAATTATATCCGGTTTTTCTTGAAAATTATTACATTTTTCAACCGCTATTTTTCCATTGAATGCTGTATCAATAACTTCAAATCCTGATTCTTGTAGTATTAAAGTATAGAGTCGCTGAAGTGATTGGTCATCGTCTACAATAAAGATCTTTACCATGCATTAATACCCCATTATTTTGCGGAAATAATAAATTTCCGCGTAGGCTACTTTTAATTGCTTATGCAATTATCATTAGACTATTTTATCTAAAGAAAGAACTATTATTTAAGTTTAAAGGAAAAGAAAGCCTTACTTTTTTGTATACAAAAGAGTTTAATTATCAACCGTTTGTAAAGAGGAATCTCACGGGAACACTTAAAATTTATAATACGTTTTTATAAAAATAATAGATTATTTAAATAATAGATTAGTCTCAAAAGTTATTAATAAAAAATATTATCAAACTTATAGTTACCATAAAGGAAAATTACTATGAAAGATCTTATCATTAAAAATGGACTTGTCTTTGACCCATTGAATCAAGCTTCCTTTAAAATTAGAGTGTATAACCGTTGTAGGGATTGATCGTCATCAACAGTAAAAATTTTTACCATGCTAAAAACCCTAATTCAACTTAGAAATCCATAGGCTGTTATTAATTTTTTCCAAGCTAATTCCAAACTAATAAATAAATGAACTTTTATTTAATTTTAAACAGAAGGAAAAAATGATATCTAAACGCTCTGAAGAGTAAATAAATTATCTTTTCCTCACAAATATATCATCTACACAGTAATCTTTATATATGTACAATTGATAAAGATTAGTAACAATGTTCGTTAAACCTCTCTTGAATAAAGTATCGGTATTACAATTACTCAATTTAGTTGTAGTATCATTACTCTAAATCAAGAGAGACGAACCTGATTTTTTTTTTAACATAACTTTTCCCATGGATTTCTTCTCTCTTGACATCCAGTTAACTAAATCTAAAAAAGAAATCGAGGGTTCGCAGAATATATCGAAAAATAAAAAAGGAGGTATAAAAATGGAAAAAACTAAAGAAAAGAGTAATATCGGTTCTAGTCCAGAAAAAAGGGAGATTGATTGGGCAAAATATCTTGATTATACAAGGTTTTATGAACCTGGTGAAATAAATAATAATGCACAGGAACTCTTTAAAAAAGATTTTGAAGAGAATGAATAATACTTTTTGCTCAAATATATTCTATAATAAAATCTTAATCTTATATTTAAAATTTATAATAAATCTTTATAAAAATAATAAATTCTTTAAATTAGTAGATTTGTTTCTATAAACACATATTACAAATTTGTATCAAGTTCATATTTATAACCAAGGAAAATTACTATGAAAGATCTTATCATTAAAAATGGACTTGTCTTTGACCCATTGAATAACATTGAGGGTGAAAAAAAAGAAATTCATATTAAGGACGGAAAAATTGTTGGAAAAGTAAATGGAGACGCTAAAATAATTGATGCCTCTGGAATGATTGTCATGCCTGGAGGTGTGGATATTCATTCACATATTGCAGGAACAAAAGTTAACGCGGGTCGTTCCTTTCGTCCTGAGGATAAACTTGAAGGATTCAATGAAAAAAAGACAAAATTAACTCGAAGTGGAACAGGTTGGTCCGTACCATCAACTTGGGTTACAGGATATAGATATGCACGACTCGGTTATACTACTGTTGTCGAACCTGCAATGCCACTCCTAAAAGCTCGTCATACCCATGAAGAATTTTTAGTTACACCTATAATCGATAAAGCAGCATTTCCACTCTTTGGAAATAACTGGTTTGTTATGGAATATATTAAAGATAAGGATTATGAGAAATTAGCTGCTTATGTCTCATGGATATTGAAAGCTACTAAAGGATATGCTGTCAAAATTGTTAATCCAGGAGGAGTCGAAAACTGGGCTTGGGGTAAAAATGTAAACTCTATAGATGATCATGTCTTCCATTTTGAAGTTACTCCAAGAGAAATTTTAGAAGGATTATCGACAATCACTGAAAAACTGAAATTACCACATACTATACACGTTCATGCCAATAACTTAGGGCATCCTGGTAATAAAGAGCATACAATAGAAACTTTTGAAGCGTTAAAAAAGATTCAGCCGAAAAAAGGGCGTGATTCCACAATACACCTTACCCATTGTCAATTTAATGCATATGGAGGAACTAATTGGAATGATTTCGAATCAGGTGCTCCAGATATTGCAGAATATCTTAATTCAAATAATCATATAACAGTTGATGCAGGACAAGTGATCTTTGGTAAAGCAGCAACCACTACTATGACGGCTGACGGACCATGGGAGTTTGCCCTCCATCATATTGGTGGAACTTCTGCGTGGGGAAATCGTCCCGGTGTTAAGTGGATTAATGGGCAAGTAGAAGGTGAATCAGGTTCAGGAATTGTCCCATACTTTTTCTCACCTAAGGTCGCTGTTAATGCAGTGCAATGGGCTGTGGGACTTGAATTAATGCTTTTAACTAAGAATCCATGGCAGATTTTCATGACTACAGATTCACCAAATGGAGGTCCTTTTACCTCATATCCACAAATTGTCAGATGGCTCATGAATAAAAAATCACGTGATGATGTACTTCTAAATCAATGCTCAAAGCGGGCTCCAGAGAAAACTCAATTGAAAGATATTGATCGCGAACTAACATTAA
>CAYSZJ010000164.1:0-8418 GCA_964435435.1 uncultured archaeon | reverse complement strand
GGATCATTGATATTCTTATAGAAATCGCTCAAATCCCATTTAATGAGATCTTCAACCATAATACAGATAAAAAGGCAAACTTTATTTGAATTTTACGAGAATTAATCAATAATGATAAGATATCCAAAAAAATGAAGATAAAAAATTTATTGATTTTTCCCTTATAATTAAGTTAAACCTTCATAAACAACTTTGGTACACTCTTCTTTTTTTGCACCTTATCATGTTTATTTAAAATGTGATAAATTGACAAAATTTTCTAATTTAAATAAAAAAGTAGATCATTGATAATATAAGTATATTGGAAGATATTAAATTGATAAAATTCCAAATATTAGCTATTTCCAAAATCATGTAAAAATTTTTAAATGTTTTCGCATTATTATATTACGAAAAACGAGTTATTTAGTAAGCATGAGCAAATTTGAAAATCATAAAAAATTGTATTTGAATTTTAAAGGAGATGCTGAAAATGAGGATCTTTCATTACCCTCTAGAGCAGAATTATACTTTCTTTCGATATATCATTTAATTGAAAGCTGCGCAGCAAAATATCGGATACATATCAACAAACATCAAAAAGTAAGGATAATCTTAGAAAATAATCCCCATATCTTTGAAAAAGAAACGGAAAACGTATGGCGATTATTTCAAGATATTGAAAATAAAATTCGGCCAAAATTTACTTATGGATTTAGTTGGACGGATAAAGATTTTAATGAATTGAAGGAAAAATATTATAAATTAGAAGAAATATGCAATAAGATACTAACGGAGGAATTTTAATGTGAAACTTGAAGAAAGCGATATGAAAAATTTAAAGAGTACTTCAAAATTGGAGGAGATAATTAATAAAATTAAGACTTTTATAGTCAGTAATCTCTCCAAATATGAAGAGATTGAAAATATTATATTATTTGGCTCTTTATCTACTGGAAGATTTAATAAGGAGAGTGATATCGACATTTGTATTTTGTTTAAGCGAAATACACCTAAAAGTATGGAAAATACCATTTTTAACTATTTTTTGAACCTAGGAAAGGATTTAAATCGCTCTATCCAATGTATTTTCTTTTTTCCGGAGGATATTAATAACTGGGATACAATTTTTGTAGAAAATATTTTAGCAGAAGGACAATCACTCTATGGAAATTCTAATTATTATGAAACTTTAATAAAAACTCTAAAAGTGAAACCATATCAAATTATAACTTTAAATCTAAGAGCATTAAATAATTCTGCTAAAATGAAACTTAAAAGAATATTATATGGATATAAAACTACTAAACAATATTCAGAAAAAATATATAAATATAAAAAAAAAGGATTAGTAAAAGAATTACAAGGAATGAAATTAGGACGGGGATCATTTATTATACCTGAAAAATTCTTATTTTTGATTGAAAATAAGTTAAAAGAATTTGATATTAAATTTTCAAACTTTAGAGTATGGATGCAAGAAATATAGTTAAAATCAGTTGAGTCAAAAATTCTTCTTTTCTAGATTCTTTCTACTAAGATTGAAAGAATGTTATTCTAATTTCCAAAATAGAAAACATTCTTTTAAAATCGTAGTTATATTTACATAATGATTAAAGAAATTGAGATACAATATCAAAATATTATAGAACATTTTCCTAACGCTGAAACTATTGAAAATAAAATTTCTCATATCAAAATTGGATTAATTAAGGGGATTATGTTAGAAATTGACTATTCTAAATATCCTAAAAAACCAAAAATTAAGCTTATTAACCAATCTAGGACCGTTTATAAAAAATTAAATAATGATATCACTACTTTAAAGAATTGGAAAATAATTAAGACTAAGTCTATTTTAAATGTTATTAATGAAATTATTTTTATTTTAGAGGATCTACAATCAAATACGGTCAAAATAAAAAGGGATTTATTAGTTGGGTTTTTAGCGTTATGTCGGGCGCATCATCCAAAAGAATTTTTAGGAATCCTTAAAATGGATAAAAATGTATTTACAGAATTTATATTACCTCCAGGCGCAATTACTTCAAGAAATTCAGGAGTATTTTTTCCAAGTAGAATTCCAATAAATCGATATTATCAAGGAACTATTCATTCACATCCATCTGGAAATGTATTCCCTTCTTTACAAGATTTAAATAGTGTATTTAAAGGAAACATATTTCATTTTATTGTAGGATTTCCATATAGTTTAAACCATATTAAATGTTTTGATAAAAATGGCACAGAACTTCAATTTAAAGTGATTAACTAATATACAATTACTTTTTCAAGATTAAAATTAAGATAAATTTTAAATTAAACACCTAGGATTTAAAATATTTTGAATTTTAATTATAACTATTACATCCTCTCTGTAAGTATTGAAATTATATTATTCCCAAATCCACCAAAGTTGCATGTAATCCCTGTTTCGGCACCATCGACTTGTCTTTTTCCAGCTTCTCCTCGTAGTTGCCAAACCAATTCTACAACTTGAGCAACGCCAGTAGCCCCTAGTGGATGTCCACGAGCTTTCAACCCACCAGACGGATTTATTGGGATTTTTCCACCAATTTCGGTTAAGCCTTCATGGGCAGCTTTAGCACCTTCACCTTTCTTAAAAAAGCCGATATCCTCACTTTGAACGGCTTCAAGAATCTCAAATGCATCATGGAGTTCGGCTACATCGATATCTTCTGGTGTTTTTTTAGCCATTTTATAAGCTTGTTCTGAACAGAGTCTCAAAGCTTTTAAAGTTGTAATATCTTCACGTTCAAAAATTATATGTGTATCTGTTGCTTGCCCGATTCCAGAAATCATAATAGGAGTATCGCAATATTGATTAACTTTTTCAGAATTACATAGAACTAAAGCAGCGGCTCCATCTGAAATAGGACAAATATGAAAAAGCCTTAAAGGGTCAGCAATAATGGGATTAGTTTTATCATCTTCAAGGAATTCATAAATATTTTTCCAGGTTCCTTTTCCCTTTTGAATGGCACTCTTCATAAAATCACTGATTGATCTTTGAAAATGCGCATTTGGATTCAACTCTCCATTTTTATGATTTTTGATAGCAATATCTGAAATCCATTCTAGCCTAGCATCATACTTCTCTAGATAGGCTCGCGTTAATAGTCCTGCAAACGATGGAAGAGAAACACCATGAGGTCTTTCCGCTTCCGGATGTGTTAAAGTAGCTACATTAGAAGTAACATAACCAGGTGTTGTAATATGAGTCATTTTTTCACCTCCGACTACTAGTACTAAATCACTGATTCCAGAAGCAATTGCTTGAAAACCCGTTTTAACTGCTGAACCTCCGCTAGCGGGTCCATTTTTTATATGATCTGCTGCTGCTGGAATTAAACTTATCTTATCCACAAGAGCACTGGCTACACCGGATACATGATTATAAGCTTCTGGACTCATTGCTCCAACATAAATTGCATCAAAATCTTTGTCATTTGTATTTGAATCATCAATCGCAACTAAAGATGCTTCACATAATAAGTCCAATAATCCTTTATCTTGAATTATTCCGAATTTGGTATGTCCTACTCCAATGATTGCGACTTTATTCATAGTCTTAAAGAATTATGGGTATTTAAAAAATCTTCTCAGACTTTTTTAATATTCTGGAATTCAAGTAACTTAATATTATACAGTTTTATTATGATGGTTTAGAGAATTGAGATTAATATATTTTTATCCCTTGTTTGCTTTTCTAGTGTTTATGGTTTCAATTACGCTACTTTTCATATTAGATTACTTTTGGGTTATAATACCTTCTTTTATAATATTTTATCCAATGCCGTATTTTTCTGGAATTAAAGAAACAATCCATAATAAAGATGTAGTTATAAAAATTAAGAATAAAGCACCTTTCATAATCCCTATTTTATTTTTCTCTGTACCTACGATAATAATGAATGTTATTTTTCTTTTTACCTATAATATTGCTTTACTATTATTTTTCATGATTTACATCGTAAGTTTAATGTTTTATTTTATGAGTATATATATTCTAATTCGAGATTTAAGAAAAGAATTTGAAATTGAGACAAAACCTATTAAAATTGATAAAGTGCAGGAAAAAAAGAGATTACTATTAATAAATCCTGTAAATCAAGATGTTGCAGGATTAACAATTAACCCATCATCAACTTTTCCCCCTCTGGGTTTAGGAATAATAGCTGTTTTAACTCCTGACAATTTTCAAGTCAAATTAATTGATGAGAATTTCGATAAATTTGAATATGAAGATGCTGATCTTGTTGGTATAACAGCATTTACTTCAGTAGCAAATAGAGCATATGAAATCTCTGCTCATTATAAAAAGAAAGGTATTCCCGTTATCATGGGGGGAATACACGCATCAATGGTTCCTGAAGAAGCTCTAAGATATGTCGATTCTGTCGTCATAGGAGAAGCAGAAAGTATCTGGCCTACAGTTATGGAAGACTTTTTACATAACAATTTAAAAGAGAGATATGAAGGGATCCATTTAGACTTAAAGAATTCTATTGTACCAAATCGAGAAATCTTTAGTAATAAATATTTATTTGGTACAATACAAACATCAAGAGGATGTCCAATGGATTGTTATTTTTGTTCTGTTAGTGCTTTTAATGGAAAAAGATATCGACAACGACCATATGAAGAAGTATTAGATGAATTAGAAAAAATGCCTCAAAGATATATTTTTTTTGTTGACGATAACATACTTGGATATGGTAAGAGTGCTGAAGAAAGAGCTATCAATCTTTTCAAAGGAATGGTGGAAAGAAAATTAAATAAGACCTGGTTTTGTCAAGCCTCATTAAATTTTGGAAGTAATGAAGTGGTTATTAAATGGGCAGCTAAAGCAGGTTGCAAAATGGTATTTCTAGGATTAGAATCTGCTGATCCAGAAGAACTTAAAGCAATGGAAAAAAAATTGAATCTTCAATTAGAGTATGAGAGAGCTTTTAAAAATATTAATAAATATAAAATTGCAGTTCTAGGTGCATTCATATTTGGTTCTGATGCAGAAACTAAAGAGAGCATGTGGAGGAAAGTTAAATATATATTAGAAAACCGCATTGATGTTATTCAAACTACCACATTAACCCCTTTACCAGGGACAAGATTGTTTAAGGATTTACAACAAAATAATAGACTGATACACACAAATTTTCCCAAAGATTGGAATCTTTATGATATGGGACATTTGACCTTTAGAATAAATAATATGGATAATGAAGAATTTCTAAAAATACACAAGAAATGTTCAAAAAAGCTATTTTCTAAAATAACATTATATAAGAAGTTTTTAAAAACTTGGCTTCATTGCAGGAGTTTACAAACGTCAATGTGGGCATACAGTTCAAATAAAAACTATAGAAATGTTTCTTTATCGAGTACTGAGCCCGTTTAAAAAAACTTATATAACTTAATCTTGAGATAATTTTTTCTTCAAAACTTCTGTCAATAATGGTACAATTTCTTTATAATCCCCTACAATCCCATAATCACAGAAGTCAAATATAGGAGCATTAGGATCTTTATTTATAGCTATAATTTTTTTACTGCTTTTCATTCCAACTAAATGTTGTGTTGTTCCTGATATCCCACACGCAATATAAACGTTGGGACATACCACAGTACCACTTTGCCCAACTTGACATGATTTTGGTTTCCATCCTGCATCTACAGCAGCTCTACTAGCACCAACTGCTGCATTTAGCACTTCAGCTAATTCCTCTACAATTCTAAAATTTTCTGCACTACCTATTCCTCTTCCACCTGATACGATAATATCCGCTTCATCAATAGGCTTTACATTAGAAATAGTTGTTTCAATTTTCTCTTTTATTTTTGTTTTAAGTTGAGAAGGATCTATCTCTACTGGAATCTTAACGATGTCAATTTGAGTTTTACTTGTAGCTTCTGATTTTTCCATTACGTTTGATCTCACTGTTGCTATTTGAGGTCTTTTGTTAGGACATATTATATCTACTAAATAATTACCACCATATACAGTGCGTGTTTGTACTAAATTTCCGTCTTGAATACCTAACTCAATACAGTCTGCTGTCAAACCAACTTCTAATGATGCTGCTATTCTAGGTGCTAAATCTCTTCCAAGTTTTGTAGCAGGAAACAGGATTATATTTGGCAAATATTTCTTAATTAAATCTATAAATATAGAAGAATATGTTTCGGCAAGATAATCGTCCAAGATCTTATGTTCACCTAAATATATTTTATCTATAGCGTGATAGGATAATTCGTCACAGATTTTTGATATATTACTTCCAAAAATGACAGCACAGACTTTTTCATTAGACTTTTTTGCTAGTTCTTTAGCTTTTCCAAGCAACTCAAATGAAACTCCACGGATCTTTTCTTTTTTTAACTCCACAAATACCCAAACATCCTTGCATCCTTCCATGATTAAATCACCTTATCTTTTGTGAGTATTTCCATCAATGTTTCTACTGCTATTTTAGGTTCATCAGTGATGACTATACCTTGTTCTCTTTTTGGAGGTTTATATAGCTTTAATATCTTTATTAATGAACCTGAAGAACCATATTTGTTTTTATCACCTTCAATATCGTCTGCTTTTAAAATCTCAAATGGTTTTTTCTGTGCAGCAATTATTTTTGGTAATGGGGGTATCCTAGGTTGAAAAGATGAGGGAGGTATTGTAGCCACAACCAAAGGTATACTTGATTCGATTATATTATATCCTTCATCTGTTTGAGCCTTAACAATCAATTTACCATTTTCTAATTTCTCAACATTTTCGACATATGTTATATGAGGGATATCTAATATAGCGGCTAATTCGGGACCAACTTGCCCTAAACCCGTATCAAAAGAAGAATTGCCACAAAAAATAATATTATAATCACCTATTTTCTTTATAGATGAAGCAAGGATATTTGCTGTAGCAAAAGTGTCAGATTCTTGAAATACTTCATCGTTAAGCAATATTCCTTTATCAGCACCTAATGCTAAGCATCTCATTAAAGTGCTTTTTGTTTCAAGATCTCCCATAGAAATAGCAATAATCTCATCTCCTTCTTTTTTTATTTTAATTGCCTCTTCTAAAGCAAACTGATCAAAAGGAGAGATTATCGTTGATATTCCTTCCTTTAATACTCTATTTGTCTTCGGATCGATTTTAAGGTCATTTGATTCTGGGACTTGCTTTACTAAAACTACGAGCTTAATAGGCATAATTCTACAAAATAATTAATTGAGGTTATATACAGTTTAAATCTTTAAAGATTTAATTTATTTTAGATCAAAAATATAAAAAAAAGTTATTAAAATTATTTATAGGATATTAGTTCCTTACCAAGAAGTTCTCTTGCTACAATCATTTTCATAACTTCACGAGTTCCCTCAGCTAAGGAAAAAGATCTCACTGCTCTCCAAGCTGCTTGATCTGGACATTCCCTAGAGTAACCAAAACCAGAGTCTAAACCTAACTCATAACAAGATGCATAAACAACTGGGCTAAATTATTGTTGAAAACTTGTCCAATATACTAATACTTTCACTCTTGAAATACGTACATCATTCCAATCACCGAAAAAGGTTTCAAGTCCCGTCCTCATAGCATCTATATCCCCATCGTCCCACCAACCATCTATTTCAAATGAATACCATTCCCAGCCACTATTAACTCCAACATACTCTTGATACCACGTACCATCGACTTTCATTTCCATTTGTGTAATTTCAGCCCCCTCGTTTGTAGACGCCATCATATAAAATACAAGAGTATAGGCATGTTTAGTGCCCAAACCTACATCGTCCATATTAAACTTGACATGGTCAGCGTGAAATATATTACTCACAATGTATTTTGACTCTGATTGGTCGGCTACACATCCATGAACAGTACTGCCTGGGTATGGTTCCCAATCATTATTTGAATGTGTACTATTTGGATATATATAGAATGAACCACTACTCGCTTTCACGTTTACCGTAAACAAGATTCCTACAAAAGTTAAAAGTATTAGCGAAAGTACTAATAAACTTTTTTTGTTTTTCATATATTTTTTTACCTCTTCTTTTGTTATTTTTTGTAGTTAGATTTGGGTTTTGCCGAACTTTATAAAATAGAAAATGCTAATATATAATTATACATACAAATTTAGACAAAAATGTTAGTATATAAATCAATTCAGAAAACAATTACTAAAGAAATTGATTAATGATAGGCTTTAGTACTTTCTTTCAAGTTTGGCAAAAATATAAATAAATTAAAAAAAAAAATTTATTGTAGAAGATATGAATCTAATATTTATCCAGAAGGTAAACGAATTTAAAATCCTCTCTAAGAATATTTTTTTAAAAAAATAATGACAGAAACAGTCATTAAATTGGAAAATATATGTAAGAAATTTGGGAAATTGTTAGCTGTTAATAATA
>CAYSZJ010000163.1:0-8430 GCA_964435435.1 uncultured archaeon | reverse complement strand
GAGAAGATAAAAAGTTTACAAAAAAATTTTAAGATTTTGAATATAAAATAATATTATTATATTCTAATATAACTGAAACGAGAAAAATTGGGATGAGTTATAGTAGTACAACCAAAAACACAGACGATTTAGGAAAAATAACTGAAAAAGAAATTTATGAAATACCAGCGACTTTAAATAAGGTAATAGAAAGTAGTTTGAAAATAAGAGATGTCGCTAAAAAAATTATGTCAAGTGGAATAGAACATATTTACCTAATAGGATCTGGAAGCTCATATTTAGCAGGTTTCACTATATCATATTTATTTAATAATATAGGTTCTATTCCTACATATGCAGTATTTGCTACTGAATTTCGATATTTGATTAAACCAATTTTAAATGAAAATGATTGTATCATTGGTTTATCCCAAAGTGGTGAGACTAAAGGAGTTATAGATTCTATTAATGTTGGAAGAAAACTTGGATGTTTAACAATAGCTATAACTAATAATTTGGCTTCAAATCTAGCTAAAATAAGTGATATTTCACTTCATTTACAATGTAGTATTGAAAATAGTGTTTTATCAACCAAAACTTATATTTCAGAATTAGTCATTTTATCTATTTTATCCCTTGAGATTGCCAAAATTAAGAAAAAAATTACAGATAATGAATATAATACAATCTGGGAAGATTTAACCTTACTTCCTAAAAATATCCAAACAAATCTTTCTAAACTACATAGAGAAATTAAGTTAATCTCTAAAAATCTAAAAACAATTGAATTTTGCTTTTACTTAGGAAGTGGAGCAGATTATCCTACAGTAATGGAAGGATGTTTGAAATTAAAGGAAGGAGCGAGATTCATTGGACATGCATATCCTACATCTGAATTCTCACATGGGCCGCTTACTATTGTAGGTCCTAATATTTGCGTTATATCAATTATTCCACAGGAAAATGATAAGAAAAAGCAAAATATATTTAAAATATTAAAACAAATTAAGGATTTAAATGGGATAGTTTTTGTATTTTATAGTTCTAATGAAATTTATGATCAATTTGATTTCAAAATTAAAGTTCCAACCACAAATAAATATTTGCAACCTATTAATTCAGTAATCGGATTTCAACTTCTCACTTTAGAAATCGCGAGATTACGAGGAATTAATTGTGATACTCCAAGGTATCTCACTAAAATTACTGATATGTGATCTAAAAATTCTTATTAGTTTCTAAAGTATTATACCCATCATGTACGAGAGAGCCTAAATGAGCGCATGAATTTCGGGATATCGATTAGGAATTCTGCTTTTTTGGTCCGTAAAAATGTCTACTCTTATTTTCTTGTCTAAATCAGGATAATTTGCCATTTTACTCCACCAATTTTTTATTTTTAATTTATAATTGGGAGAACTTCTATATTAATGTTTTCCTTTGAGCAGAAACCCCATGTTACGCAAAGATTGATAGGTTATGAGATAAAAAAATAATAGATACAAAAGTTTAAATAATATCGGTCTAAATTTTTACAAAATAAGTAAAAAAAATATATGGTAGCAAAATAATCTCTGTGTATAACAGGTTTAAGATTGGCGACAAAAATGGTAATAAAGAGATGTCGACTCGTGAATGATTTCATTTATAAATGTGAAAAATTTTTCAATAGATTGTAAGATGAAAAGATGCTAGTTTGCAAAAGGAGATAATGTGATGTTAGGTGTCGATTCGATAAAATAAAAAAAGAGAAGGAGACAACAATATTGTCGACAAAGACTAATTTGCTACCTCATAAAAAAAAAATTTTGTTATCACCTAAAAGGGATTAATCCCGAAAAATCGATTGTTAGATTTAAACTGTATGCGTTGTGGTTTCTAGTTGTATTAGCCGAAAGCATTATAAGTCAAAGGCTTACAGCCCCCGTGGTCGTTTAAGCTTTTAAATGGATTGGTTTTTGGAGATTTACCATTGGATAAGAGAAATTCAATTAATGATATTTTACATGCATGTACTTTATGTGGTGCCTGTTTATCTGAATGCCCAGCAGGAGTGCCCACATACGAAATTTTTGAAAAGGCTAGAGAACTAATACATTAAATTGGTAAGTAATTATATGAAATTCGACTATGGAAAAACTGGATTAGAAATTAGTCTTGATCCGTCTTGGAATGTAACGATATTTAGACCTGAAAAACAAAATATCATTGAGAATCCTATAAATGCTGTGAGAAATGCCATTAAAAGCCCATTAGGGACGCCCCCCTTAAAGCAAGTAATTTACCAGAAAAGTGAAATAGATAAGATTTGCATCGTAGTATCTGATAGTACTCGCCCAGTTCCCTCTCATATCATACTTGAAGGACTTATTAAAGATATAAACGAATATGGAGTCAAAGATGAGCAAATTTGTATTTTAGTCGCAACAGGATTACATCGAACCTCTAAAAATGATGAACTAGAAAGAATGCTTGGAAGTGAACTTAAAAATAGATTAGAAGTTATAAATCATGTTGCTACAAACAAAGAATCACAAATATATATAGGCAAATCTAGTAATGGAGTTCCTATCTATATCAATAAAAATTATTATAATAGTGATATCAAAATCTTGACTGGGTACGTCGGACCTCATCTATTTGCAGGATTTTCAGGAGGACGGAAATCAATAGTTCCAGGAATTGTAGGTCAGGAAACTATTTTAGGTAACCATTCTGCAGAGATGATAGATTCTCCTTATGCTAGGTTTGGTATTTACAAAGAAAATCCTTTGCATAAAAATATGTTAGAGATTGCTAAAATAGTCGGCGTAGATTTTATTGTAAATGTGTGTATAAACGAACAACACAAAATTACCAAAATAGCAGCAGGAGATTTAGAACGAGTTCATGAGCAACTTGTGGATTATCAATTAGAGCACGTATTTAAAGAGATTTCAGAACCATTTGACATAGTCGTTTGCGGAAATGGAGGGTATCCCCTAGATCTCGACTTGTATCTGGCTGTAAAAAGTATATTAATCGGTGAAATGGGTGTGAAAAAAAAGGGAACAATAATCGCTGTAAATGAATGTATAGATGGTATCGGTAAGGATACTTTTAGGGATTTACTAAATTTAGGAATAAAACCGAAAGAAATCTACGAAAAAGTAATGAATAAGGAAATCGAAGTTTTAGATAAATGGGGAATTCAAGTGTTAGCCAGAGTTATGATGAAGGCTGATATTTATGTTGTGTCTGAATTAAAAGAAAAGGAATTGGGAAATGTGGGACTAAAATACGCTAGTTCCGTGGAAAATGCTATTAACTTAGCTCTAAAAAAACACGGAAAAGACGCTAAAATATTGATTTTGCCAAATGGACCTCAATTACTTCCTTTGCTTAAAAAAAAAAAATGAAGTAATAATATCTAAATTTTTATTTCAAGAGTCATTAATTATATATTTCGCACCGTAAAATACTATCTTTTGACTTATGGGGTTCGTATTGTTTTTGTCAACCATTCCGAGAGTTTTGAGGGTCTTTTAGAGACTCTAAAGTCTATATCTATCTTATAAATAAAGATATTTTTACCGTTTAATTGCCACATATCAAGTTGAGCATCTTCAAAAAATTGAAAGCTCTCAACATTAAAACCAAGAGTAAACAATAATAAGTCGCTCACAAGCATAGGATAAAGTAATTGCCAATATTCATGATAGTCTTGATCCCAAGTTGGTAAATATTGATCAATTTAATCAATAACAGACTCTGGAGTTTTGATAACACACATAGCTTCAAGTGGATTTTTTAGTTTAAAACACACACGTTTTATCGAAAAATCGTCTCTAAAACTTTCAGAAAATATATATCTATAGCCTTCATCAGAGATTTTTGAGCTAAGATCAACTAGCTAAAATCTTGCACAATTTTTGCCATCTTTTAATTTTCATACATGTTTTTACATTAGTGTCCATAAGACAAGATTAAAAATCTAAATTTTTCAATAATTCTATAGATTTAAATTATGCTCTTTCTTGAGATCATACCCGATGGGGAGCAGGACTAAAATTTAGTACAATTGTATAAATCAAGTTATTAGTATGTTCTGATTTATTTTCGCGGAACTCCTCTGATATTAACTCAAAATTATAAATTCCCATATATTTTATCATCAAATATTTAATAAAAAGTGAAAAATTCCGCCCAAGATTATGTATTCCACCAATTACCATTGTTTTTTTATTCCACCCATACCTAACACTCTCAAACCAATTTTGAGCATCAGGATTAAAAACGTGATCTATTAAAGATTTTACCCTACCTTCAAGATCTAATGTGTGTTCTGGGGTAGAATTACCTTTATTAAAGGAATCTAATAAATTTTCAATATTCTTACGATCTGAAACACCATTTTGAAAAGAGATCTCCGCAATTTTTTCAATTAATGCCTCATCAGCATTATTTTTGATAAAAATTTCTACGCCTTTTAGTAAACCTATAAATGATTTGGGTAACTTACATTTATTTTTTTAAGAAAGCAGCTCCGATTATAGCTGCTTTTTCTTTTAATTTACTTATAACTTTAGGTGTCTTATTATTTGCTGTTTTTAACATTTCATTTTTAAATAAATTGTATGAATTACTGATTGAACCACCGAGTATAAAGATTTCTGGGTCAATTACACGTTTAATTATACTAATTAACCATCCAAGTTTTTTACCATATTCTTTCCAAGAAAGTATTGCTTTTTTATTTCCCTTCTGTGCAAGATATGCGGCCTCTTCCGCATTTGAAGTACCGGCATTTCTGGAAATAAATCTGGCGCTTAATGTATCTTCAAGTATCCCATCACAGGTAGTTATATCTAATATCTCCCCGCATTGATTATATGCTCCGTGTCTTATTTTATTACCTATAATTATCCCACATCCGATTCCAGAACCAAGTGTTAATCCCACGCAGTCACTATATCCTTTTGCGGAACCATATTTATGTTCACCTATTATAAAGCAATTAGCATCATTTTCAAGATAAACGGATTTAAATTTTTTTTTTTTAAAATATTCCTTAATATCCATTCGTTCAAGTAATTCCAAATTAGGACTATATTCTGATGTAAACTTGTCCGAAACAGTGGTAGCAATTGCCGGGATACCTATCCCTATACTTTTTACTTTCTTAGTCATCAGTGAATTAATGCAGCTTTCAATAATTAAAAGTATTTCTCTATCATTTTTGTTATTAAACTTTTTTCTTTTATATCTCACTACACTTCCGTTACAATGTACTAATCCTACAGATACTTTTGATCCTCCAAGATCAACGCCTATATAATATTTTCTTTTCATTCTATTCAACTTTCGTTATTTTATCTATCCTTAAGAATTTACCTGGAACAAGTCCCTTATCTTCAGCCATTTGTGCAAGTAACAATTCCTGAGGTACGGCAGTTCCAACAGAAAAAGTTAATTCTTCTTCTGGTTTTACTTGAATTACCATCATATTGTTAGATGATTTCATGTTCCTCCCAGAAAAAACCAAGACTTTGCTGCCCAACCCGGATATCTCTCTTGCAGTTTTCTCTATAAGTGCTCCACCTTCTCCTTCGGGGGCATAAAAAATAGCTTTATGATTTACACCTACCATTTCAAATGGACCATGTCTGAATCCTCCACCGGCAAATGCGGTGGTGTTTGTACGCATGCCCTCCATCCATGTAAGTGATGCCTGTTCAGCAGCTACTACTGTGGGACCACGTGCAATAAAATGAAGAGCATTCACCCCTTTCAGAAATTCCGCAGCTTTCTTTATTTCGCCTTTCCTCTTCATATTGAAAATTTCCATTTCTTCAGCACATCTTTTTAAATTATTGACTAATTTTTCAGTCGATTCATTAATAATACTATATCCCAGCATAAGCAGAATAGCCATTAAGTTTGAATAAGTCTTGTTTGAGATCGATTCCTCACTGCCAGCTAGCATTGGAAGATTTAACCTCGATAATTTTGCCATTGTACTATTTTCATTATTAGTTATTGTGATTAAATATTTATGTTCCTTAAGTTGCTCCACGCATTTTCTCGTTTCGATACTTTCACCTGACTGTGAAATTGCTATTACCACATCCTTGTCCGTAACCGAATCTATAGCATAATGTAAAAATTCTCCCGCGTTATATATCAACGGTAAAACTTTTGACTTATTTATCAATAAATCTCTTATAATTTGTGGAGTTATGCAGGATGTCCCCATACCAAGGAATATAATCGCACGTGAATTACTTTTATTTATCATACTGGCTGCCTTAGAAAGTATATCTTTTCCTTCACTGTTTATATAATATTCAAGAATTTTATTAAGTGCTTTCGATTGTTCTTCTATTTCCGTTAGAAACGACATTTTAGTATTTCCCTCTATCTTATAATAGCCTTAACTACTCCACAGACAGGTATTGTAAGACTGCAAATGTTTGTGTTAGTTAATTTTATTTCTACATCATCCAGACAATTAATATTCTTTATTTCTGACCTAGAAATAATTTTAGTAGATATTGACCTATCACTGTGATTTATAAGGATTATTAATTTTTCATTTTCCTTCTTAAATAAAGCTAACTCTATTTCAGGATTCTGACAATATATATCAGGTTCACCTGAAGCATCACAGAAAATCTTGTAATATAGGTTGTGAAGGTTTGATTCATACAAATCCTTTCCATCATATGTGCTAATTGCTGATTCAAGTGGATATGTAAGCAAATAAGACTTACCTTTACCGAGATTATTTACAAGAATGAGTGGATCATTGTCTTCTGAAAATGCAATTATTTTAGCGTTATATGGTTTTACCACAATCATAGTTTTGCCTGCAGGATAATCCTTTATAGATATATTTTTATAGTTCTTGTTTTCGAATTTGCTTTTTAAATCTTTATATATTGTTTTATTACCTTCAACCTTAACGCCAAATAATTCATTAAAAGTAGCTCCAAGTTGTTGTATTCCTCCATATGAACAATAAAGTGTCCCACCATTTTTAACAAAATCAAGCATTGAGTACCATGATTTATTATAATAATTTTCTATTGTGGGAATAAACACCGGATTTTTTCCTTTTGATAAATCATCTCCTTCCCAGATATAATTAACATAAAGTCCCGCTGACCTAGCTTAATTATATGAATGATAAACTGGAAGGAAGGTTTTATCTATCTGCTTGTAGTAATTATCAGGTAAAAATACATCAATTTCATTTTTCATATATTGCCATTCATGTATGGAGATATTTTTAATAAATTCCGTAAATTCTACAAGTTCCATCCCTGCGGGTTTAAGTGATCCATCCTTTCTGCTTATTCCAAAATATGGTTCATGTATATTAATATTTAGGATTCCTGAGGTATGTATTGATGAATCATAATCATTCCAAACCCACGGAAGAGTACCCATTGAACCATTAATTAAATTACTATACAGAGTAACTTTATAATATTTTCCCATGCTTTCTTCACTAGCATAGGAATTGCTTCCACCCGGAGCTTCCGCAGAAAATACTCCCTTGCCGTATATATCATTCATCCTTACATTCCATCCTATAAAATAATTATTTCTTATTGAATGAAATAATTCTTTTGACATAAATGGAGGGTAACACGTCACAGTCATACAATCAAGAATATCTGCTATTTCCCTAATATCTATTCCCCAATTATTATTATTTATGTGACTAAATCCGACATTCACACAGTGATCCTTATCGATTTCTTTTACTGTATTATATAATTTTTGTGTCCATCTCTTTATCAAACCGTCTTTATATGGAAGTTTATCGGTATCCGGGAATAAACTATAGTACTCTGGCTCATCACATAAATCCCAACATAAAATATTCGGTCTATTCTTAAATCTACTAACAAATTCTTTAATATTATTTGCTGCATATGTGAACATTGGCTCCTCAAAAAATGAACGGCTGTTCCTCCATGATACATCATAATTTGCTGTGCAAATTCCTACAAGGAAAAAGGGCATAACAAATAATCCATTATCTTCCGCGATGTTTAATATCCACTCAAATTTTTTAAAAATATTTTTATTATATTCACCAGGCTGTGGTTCAGAATATTCCCAGTGAACTGGAATTCTTATTGCATTAAGCCCATAATTACTTATTTTTTCTAGATCTTTTTTAATTACATCAGGTCTCCAATCCTCCCAGAAATTTGTACAAACATATCTTGTAACATAATTAACACCAGTTATATATATAGGGTTGCCATCAAACTCAAATCCTTTACCCTGAATCCATTTACATATTTGATCCTGTTTAAAACTTATTTTCATATTCTCTCGCTTTTTAGTTAATATTTTTGTCAAGTCTTTTTTTTACATTTTATATAATCATCTTGGGGATTTCCTCTATCTAATAAATAATTCTCTAAATCTATTTTTAAAAAACTTGACATTAGT
>CAYSZJ010000162.1:0-8449 GCA_964435435.1 uncultured archaeon | reverse complement strand
TGAAATTATCCTTTTTCCGAATATTGAAATTATATTAAAGAAAATTAATTTTTTTTTCTTTCACGAATAATGACTTGAAAAATTCATTCAAAAGAATAAGTCATATTATAAGATGGATTTGTTAAAATATAAACCAAATAAATCTAATCTTGAATATTATTTAGACAAAAATAATTCTAAAAATAATTAGAAAAATCAGTAAATGAGTATTAAATTCAAATAATACATGATTCTTTCATAACATTTTCATTCAATTTATCTATTTATTTATATATAGATGATTTAATAAATTAAGTTTCTTAATATAAATGGCTATATTTAAAAAAGAAGTTATTGTTGAAGTACCTCACAGAATTTCGGGATTTTTTGAAATTGTTGATGAAATACGTGGGAAGAAAATAAAAAATCCTGAAAATATTGGATCGAGAGGTGCTGGTTTTAATTTAAGTGCTGTGGGAAGAACTAAGATTCAAGTTGAAGAATTAGATGAATTAAACAAAAGTGAATTAAACATATTTATTAATAACGAAAGGGTAAACCAAAAAGCTGAAACAACATATTACATTTACAATCATATTACAAATTTTATAAAGAATTCAGTAAGAATTAACATTTTTCATGATTTTGATTTACCTGTAGGATGCGGTTATGGAGCAAGTGGTTCTGGAGCTTTAGGTGCGATATTAGGTTTGAATCATTTGTTAAATCTAAATCTTTCAAATATAGAAAAAGGTAGAATAGCACATATTGCAGAGGTCGTAAATCAAACAGGTTTAGGTACTGTTTGTGGTCTATTACGTGGAGGTTTATGTGTATTAAAAGAACCAGGTTATCCTTGTGTTTCTGAACGTATTGAAGTTCCTGATAACTATATAATAATATGTGCTTCTTTTGGAATGATTCATACTAAATCTATTTTAACAGATCCTGTATTAAATTTAAAAATAAAGAAAGCTGGTAGAAAAGCTTTAGAAAAATTAATCCAAAAGAGAAATATTAGAACATTTATAAAGGCCTCAATTGAATTTGTTAAAGAAACAGAAATTCTAGATATCTTGAATTTATATGAAATCAAGGAATTAATAAATAGTTTAAACAAATTAAAGGTTTTGGGGTCAAGTATGAATCAATTAGGAAGAGCTGTTTATGTAATATGCAAAGAAGAAATTGTGTCTAAAGTATTGGAGATTTTTAATTCATACAAACCCGAAATTAAAGTTTATAATTTATCAATTAACAATAGCGGGCCTCGAATTTTAAAAGGATAAGAAGTTAAGACAAATTTTTATTATATTCTAATTTTAGGATTGTAACTTTAATTTAATAGACGTTTACATTAATTACAATTTTAGCTTCTTCAACAGTTTTAGGGCTTATTAACAATTTGATTTTCTTCTCCATAATATGTCATATACAATGTAAAAAAATAAAAAAATTTATTTAGGCATTAATTATGAATATATTTTTGAAGAACCGATAAGTTGTAATAAAATTCTTCATTTTTAGACTTACAATAATAAAATATATTATTTTAGAGCGAATTTATTAAGAGTGTTTATTTCAAATGTTCTGTCAAGAGCAAAAATTAATGTAATTCAATTAAAGATATATATAAAAATTTAAATTAAATCATTATTATTAAATATAAAAAAATAGTGATAAGATTATTATGTCCCCTAAAGAGATTACAAAAGTAGATATCACTAATGAAGTATTTAAAGAACCAATAGAAGTAGTTAAACAATTATCTTCGAATTTGGGTTTAAAATATACTAAAGTTATTCAAACATATGTTATGGAAGATCGAAGATTAAATTTATTATTAGATCATCAGGGTTCTAGTTATTTTAAAGGCAAAGTAGTATGGATTGGCAATAAAAAGGATGATACAGAAGGCACTATTTTTTGTGTCGACACTAAGGATGAATTAAAACAAATTAATCCAACAGCAGAAAATACAGAAAAAGTTATATTAGACGTAAAAAAAGAATTACTAAAAATATCTACTGCATCAAAAACCAAATGTTCCGTATGTGGAAAAAATATTGAGATTTTTGATGATGTGGCTGGTTGTCCTATTTGCGAAGCTAAAGCTCATAAGGAACATCTGACAGATTGGGTTAGAATGAAACATTCTTGTCCAGTTTGCAAGAAATCTTTAAATGTGTCTAGTACTGGCGTAATTTTTCTCGATTAATTTTTAAATCCCAAAGAATTTTTCTTACTTTTTTAATATTTATCGTTCCATCATATAACGCTGTTGCAACTAATACCCCCGAAAATTTTTGTTCCCTATAATATAAGAGATCTTCTTGATTTTTTATTCCACCTCCCACGAAAACATTCCCGTTAAATAAAGATACAATCTCTGAAAATAACGGTGGAATTCCTCCAAATTTTTGACCGACCCTAAATAAATCTAAAAGTATTATATTTTTAATACCTAAATTCGAAATTTCATTTATAATCCTTATTGGATCTTCATTGTGTAAATCCTCTAATTTAGATATTATTTTTCCTTTATACATATCTATACTTAATATGAGCCTGTTTCGACCTAGTAGGGACATACTTTTACTAATAATATTAAAATTATTTATGGTTTCTAATCCAATTATTAATTTATTAAATCTATATTTAGAGAAAACAGAAACATCATGAAAATTTACGATTCCTGGATCTATCATAATATTTAGATCTGGGATTTTTGAGATTTTTTCAAATAATTGAAAATTAGGGGCTTTCTTAATAATAGAATCTAAATCTGCGATATAAATTTCATTAAAGTTAAACTTGTATTTAAGAGTTTTTATTATCTTAATTGGATTAGTAGAATTAAATATTTTTGATTTTAATGGTCTATATTTATCTCTTTCACCTTTTTTGGCATGTACAGCTTCAGAATTTAAAATATCTATGACAGGAATAATATCAAATGTTTTCATTTTATTAATAAAAAAATTATTTGTAGAATTATAAAATTAGTGTTAAAAATTAGCTGTTATCCGATACCATACAAAACAATTCCAATTAGAAAAATTACCTTTATTTAATACTCTTTTGTTTTATAAAAAATTGAATTTTAATTAACAAATAAATAAATTTTTTTTTAAATAATATTTTCTAATATATTTTTAAAGTTAAAGATGTTTTTTAATTATGAGTGTAATGAAAACTGAAGCATATATTAACAAAATCATTGAAGATACCGGATTAACAAGGAAGGAAATTCAAGTTATGGTGAGAGATAAAAAAATAGAATTAAAAGGTCTCATTTCTGAGGAGGGTGCTTTATTTATAATAGCTCGGGAGTTAGGAGTGGATGTAAAAGATGAAAATAGAGATTTATTAAAGGATATTGAACTCAATATATCTGATATTAAATCAACAATGAAAAATATAACATTGATCGGCAGAATTAAAGAAATTTATTCTGTTAATAGTTTCAATAGAAGTGAAGGAGATACCGGATACGTTGGCTCATTTTTACTTCATGATCATACAGGAGATATACGGATTGTTTTATGGGATGAGCATGTGCAGATTTTTAACATGAATAATTTCAATGTAAATGAAATAATTAAGATTGTGAATGGAATTGCTAAAAAAGGTAAGTATGAGCAAATTGAAATCCATGTTGGAAGATTTGGTAAAATAATAATATCCCCTGATGATGTAGATTATAATAAATATCCAAAAATAAAATTTGAATTAATAAATATTAGTGAAATTAATTTAAATCTCAAATCTTTATCTATCGAAGGTAAAATAATCCGAAAGTCTCCAATAAATGAATTTACAAGAAAAAATGGCGATTTAGGGAAAGTAGGATCTCTAACAATACTTGATTCAACTGGATCAATAAGAGTTACGTTTTGGAATGAAGATACAGAAAAAATGAATGATGTAAAGATCGATGAGATCATATCTATTACTAATTTAAATCCAAGATTGAGTAATTTAGATTCTATAACTATTGATTTAAATGTAAGTAAAACCTCAATTATAAAGAAAAAGTCTAAAAAACTCCATATTGAAGGAAAAGAGATTGAAAGCATTAATTCACTCCAAAATCAGAAAGGAGTAGTTACTTTTAGAGGAATTATTACTTCCATTGATGATTTAAAAACAGTTACCTTAAAATCAGGGGAAAATACTTCATTATTAGGATTTGTTGTAAGTGATGATACTGATGGGGTCAGAGTTACTTTATGGGGTGAAAATGCTGAAGAATATTCTAAAAAATTATCTACAGATAAGGGCTTGTTATTAAGCAATGTCTTTGTTAAATATAGCAATTTTTCAAAAACAAATGAAATTTCTTTGATAAGTGAATCAAAATTGGAATTAATCGATTTAAAAATAAATAATCTTAAATACATAGAAGTATCTAAAAAGGGATTAGAAACATCTTATTCAGGTAATTATAAAAAAATCGAAAATATTAATTCTCCTGATATAATTGAAGTAAAAGGATATATCGCCAAAGGTATTAATAATATCACTACTTATGAAGCCTGTACAAACTGTTTTAAAAAGGTTGATAACTGTACATGTGGCATGAGAGAAAAAACAGAATATAGGATGATTATTAATCTCGTTATTGATGATGGAACTGGAACTATAAGAACAACATTTATGGGTGAAAAAGCAGAAAAGCTAATTGGAATAAAAACTGAGAAAATTGTTCAAATTAAGGATACTCCTGATTTTGAGAAAATTTTAGAAAAAAAATCTTCTGAACTTTTAGGCAAGGATATTATAATGAAAGGTAGGGCTAAATTCAGTGATTATTCAAATTCATATGAAATATCAATATATGATTTTAAAAATATAAATATTGATGAAGAATTAGAAAAGGTAATGAAAGAAATAGAATTATAGCATATGATTATTTTTTTTTCTTTTTAAAATTCAATTTCTCTACACAATTTTAAATTATGTATTTTTCTAAATTATGAAGAATATAGATATAATTGGATTAGGAGAATTAGTTGTAGATTGGGTTGCTACAATACCTCACTTTCCTAGGCCAGATGAAAAAATTGATGCAATAAGTGAGAATTATTTTCCAGGAGGGGTCACAGCCAATTATCTTGTTGCTGTAGCTCGATTAGGA
Source organism: uncultured archaeon (assembly GCA_964435435.1). Taxonomy (GTDB): domain Archaea; phylum Asgardarchaeota; class Lokiarchaeia; order Sigyniarchaeales; family SOKP01; genus Loki-b32. Next base: position 3,330 of record CAYSZJ010000162.1, on the reverse strand, counting down.
GTTTCTTGTGGGTTTATTGGCGCTGTTGGTGATGATACTTATGGAAATTTTTTAATTGAAGATTTAATTAAAGAAAGAGTAGACACTACTTTTACTTTAAAGAAAAAAGATATGATAACACCGATTAATTTCATTTTTATATCTAATGGGGAAAAGACAATTATACAATCTCCCCACATGCTGAGAACGAAATTAGATATCACTGATTTGGAAGAATCTTATATAGCTGAAGCGAAAGTTTTACATACTACCTTAATTCATCCAGAGTTATCAAGAAAAGCAATTGAAATCGCAAAAGAATATAATATCAATGTAAGTATTGACTTAGAACCTCAGATTGCTCAAAGAGGTTGGAAAGAATTAAAAAGTATTCTATTAAAAACAGATATTTTAATTCCTAATAAAGAAGGAGCTAAATTGATTACCAAAAGCGAAACTGCTGAAGATGCAGCTAAAGATTTAATTAAAAAAGGGATTCCAATTGTTATTATAACCTTAGGACATAAAGGAGCTCTAGTTACCACAGAAGATTCTCAAAAAGTAATCCCTACCTATAAAATCAATAAGGTCATTGACACTACGGGAGCAGGTGATACATTTAACGGAGCTTTTACGGTTGCGTATTGGATAAAAAGGTGGGAATTAGAAGATTCAATAAAATTTGCTAACGCCGCAGCAGCATTAAAGATCCAAAAACTAGGTGCTAGAACAGGGATGCCTTTTGAATATGAATTAAAGCAATTTTTAAAGAAATATGAATAAGGTTTTTAAATCTATATTAATATTGCATTAAAATTACACAGATCTTATTGAGAAATAAGACAGATATCATTATAATGTTGTGGATTTTTTATAATATCATTAAATTCCTTATGAATTATTTCAGGAGAGAAAGATATATTTTCTTTATTAAATGGCCAATATCCTATTAAAATATCCCCTATATTTTTTAGGTTCCCTATTAAATATCCTTGTTTTATCCCGCTAGATTTATTTGTAAATAAGATAACAATATAATAATTAAATGTATCTTTAGATGATGTATTTCCAATGGTTAAAACTTCTTCTATATTTTGAAAATTAATTATGTCGGAACGTTCTTCACTTAATCTCTTTAACTCAAAAATAATTCTAGCAGGGATAGAAATTGGTTTTTCAGAAAAAATGCTTCTAAAACTTAAATTAAGGTTTTTGCTCTCAGATTGCTCAAATGCCTTAAAAACTATTTTGTATATAGTATAACCCATGAACAATATTAAAATTAGATTTTTTAATATAGTTATCCATTTTGTAGTATTTAATTCTACAATAGATTGAATTTAGTATTCATACTAAGATATCTATGATTATTCTTGAATGAGAATATTTTCCTCTGGAAATCCTAAGTCTATTAATAATTTTTTCATCTTGAATCGGTGATCTCCTTGAAGCTCAACTTCATTATTTCTAACAGTTCCTCCTGAGGCACATTTTTTCTTAGCTTTCGTCAAAATATTTTTCAGATTAACATCAAAATTTCCTACGAAGGTGATGACTGTGACAACCCGCCCCCATTTTCGCCTGTCGTTAGATATTATTATTTGTTGTTCATCAGCGCTTAAATTATCACATATACATAGTTCTTTTGGAAAACTACATAATGGACAAATATCGTCGTCTTTAATACTCTCTTATCACAACCTTAATTATTTTAAACTTATTAAATTAAGTTCTAAAAAATAATAGAACAAAATCTTATAAAAATCTTTTTTATTTTTGAGGGGTACCTAAATATAAAGATGTTCTTTAATTTAAGAAACTTGCAATATTTTTAATTAAGAAATTGAAAATTAGATTACATTTTGATATTTAAAAAATGGAAAAAAATTTTTAAACATATATTTTTATTATTTAACAATATACTAGTTCTTTATTTTGAATTTTTAATGTGATTAATTAAAATGGATAGCTCATGGATATTTAAAGTAATTGTTGCTGGCGCTGGTGGTGTAGGAAAAACAGCAATGATAACACGCTACTGCACTGGAAAGTTTGAAGAGGGTTACAAAATGACGATAGGAGCAGGATTTCATACTAAATCTGAAACTCTTGATACAGGAGCTGCTGTTAAAATGCAACTATGGGATTTTGCCGGAGAAAAAAGATTTCGCGAATTATTACCGGATTATTGTAAAGGTGCTAGTGGAGGTTTTATCTGTTTTGATATAAGTGATTATGATACTTTTAGAGAAATACCAGAATGGCTAAAAATAATTCGGCAAAAAGCTGGATTTATCCCTATCATACTTATGGGTATGAAATGGGATCTACCAGACCATGAGGTAGATTTTCAAATTGCTAATGACTATGCTATAAACGCAAAATGTAATCAATGTGTGTTTTGTTCTTCAAAAGATGATATAAATATTAATGAATCATTTCATGCAATGGCAAAATGGTTAATCTATTACGCAACTCAAGCTGAAAACAAATAAAATTATATAATTGTCTATATTCCTAAGCTTTATCATCCTTATTAGAAAAAAGGTAAATATTATATTTAATAAAATAATATATCAAAAAAGAAAATATCATAATTGTGCCTCGGTAGCTCAGCTAGAAGCACTTTCCGCTTTTCGGTGTGCTAGGCTAAGTAGAGCACCCGGCTGTTAACTGGGCGGTCGCATGTTCGATTTTCCACCTAAATTATAGGTGTTACGGAAGCCATGCCCGGGGCGCAAATTCTCTGATATTTTTCTATGATTATAGATTTTCTGTTGAATTTACCTTTCTTTTGTTAGAATCTTAAGTTTCTTCCGCCAATAATTTATTGTAGTTTGAGAAGTGTTTGTTACTCGTGCTATTTTTCGGTCAGTTAATCCCCATTCCTTATTGTTATAGATGTATTCAAACCAATTTTTTTGCTTGTAGAGGGGATTGGTATGGGAGGATTCCTTCGTAGGATCTAGGAGTTCACCTTTTGATAACTTCCAATTTAGAGAAACTGCTTCCCAATTAATGGATTTCACTTCTTCTTTAATCCGTTCTTCGTCAGGTTTAAGTTTATAGGATTTTGGTTTACATCCAATCTCAATTTTTTCAGTTTTGTCTCAACCTTCAATTGAACTGTAGAGTAAATTTAAGTTTAAAAAGGAAGAAAATTAGAACCTCATTAGTGTTGATAAATTGGTGCTCCTACCGGGATTCGAACCCGGGTCACCAGGGTGAAAGCCTAGCATTCAAGTATGTATTTAAATAATAAACATTGCTTGGCCTGACTACACTATAGGAGCAAGATAATTAAGAAAGTTTGTTTTAACGAGTTTTTTTCATAAATGTGTATAGAAATCT
>CAYSZJ010000161.1:0-8489 GCA_964435435.1 uncultured archaeon | reverse complement strand
AGTTGTACTTTAAGTGATAATTTCAGGAATAATCAAATTAACATTGTTAAAGGAGAAAATGTTGTTATTGAAATTCATCTTATTGACTTAACTCGAAATAATATAGATTTATTAGATGCTATAGTTCAGTTATCCGTTAAAGGTAATGTATATACATTTCGACAAATAGGCAATGGAACTTATTTGTATGAACTGAGTACAAATAATATCGATGCTTTCTTTACTTCAAAGACTCTTACTGGAGTTATAATGATTTCTAAAGAAGATTATATTTCTGAAGAATTTATTATAACTATAGTTGTTGAAATAGAAGAAATTTTTCCAGGAATACCAACATTTTACTTTTTATTAGGATTAATTACTACTATTAGCGTGGTTGGTAGTATTGTTGGATATAGAGTTTACAAAAATGTTACAACTCCTACATTTGTTAAAAGAGTACGAGCAATGAAAAAGGCAATTGAAGGAGAAAAGGAAATCTCTGAATCTCTTTTATATGCCAGTAAGATTGAATTTATTGGAGAACGAGTAAAAAATAAATGGAACAAGATTGGATTATCTTTAGCTGATATTCTTAGAATTAAAATTGAAAAAGAAACGTTAAAAAGAAAAATTAGTGAAGATATTAAAAGACGTGAGTTTAAACCAGCCGGATTATTATTAATGAAATGGGATGAAAAAATGGGCACTAAAATTTTAGCTAGATTCCCCGAAAATCTTGAAGTATCTGATAAAACCTTAATGCAAATATATGGTACACATGAATATAGTGGAGAAAAGGGAATAATTACTCTAACAGTAGGGATGACAAATATTATTTCATATTATACAGGACCTGAACAAGCGTTTTATTTACTTTTTTTCTTGAATTTGGATGATGATCCTGATCTTTATGAAGGTGGTATGGCAAATATTATTTCAATAATATTAGAAAATCTTGAGGATGATTCTTATTTACAAATGATCCCCTACCTTTTCCAACGCTTATCTATATATCCATCGCTTAGTGATGAAGAAATTCTAGCATTGAACTATCAAGATGAAGTTAAACGATTGATTATAAACATGTTAAGAGATGATGGTGTAATCATTAAATCAGAATTATCAATATGGCTCAGAGATAAAGCTTTAGGAGGATTTATTGATTTAGATGCTATCCTTCTAGAACTAGCTAAAAAAGATATTATAAAACAAATTTCGATCAAGGGTATACCTTCAGCGTTAATTGTTCTCACTACTGATCTTTTTATGTTGCGAGTCCCTCCTGTTAAATTAATAGAAGATCCTGTAAACCGTGGTTTACCATTACAATTTGCCAAGACATATCCTTCTGAAATTAAGAAATTTTTCCAAAACTATCGTCCTACTGAAGAAGATAACCTTAGTATCATTGAAATCTTCATTAACCCCCAAGTTTATGAAACATTGCGATTACTAAGATCTGCTATTGTTACAAGACAAGACCTCGAAAAATTAAGTAAGAAAGGAGTGGAAGATATCTATGGCGTGTTAAAAATGCTCTGGGATAATCAAATGATTAAAGTATTTCAAGATGAAAATAATATAGAATATTATGCGCTCCTTTCCGATTTCTACATGGATCTTATATTCCCAAAATATATATTGGAAACTATAAAAACATCTTATGAGCAAAAATCTAAAAGTAATAAAGTACTTATTGAATACCTAAATGCACTTGAAGATACTTATTTTGAATTAAAGAAACAAGAAAAATAACAAAAAAATTTCTATTTTTTTCATTCTTTTTAACATTTTTCTTTATTGTTTTTTTATAAATCCACACTCGAGCATAGTTTTCATCAAATAACTTTCCCTAAGAGGTTTTTTTTATTTGAGTCATTATTATGGATTTACTTTACTTACAATCCTCTGCTTGCTGGAGATTGATTTTTATAAATGCTTCTTCTTGAAAATTGCGTGGTTCTGATTTGACAGATCTATTCACTTGATGTAAATGTTTCATAGCGTTTTTTTTCCCTTCTTTAATGTTTTCAATTAGTTCTTCTTTACTAAAACCACCAGAAATAACCAAGGCTGTTTGAAAAGATTGATCGGGTTCTAAAGTCTTAAATTCGATCTGTAACGCAGATAAAATTTCTCCAGGTCCCTCATGCAAAGTATTAGAAAGGTTCAATCTATTTTGATCGATTTTGAAATCTTTTGTTAAACATGCCTCATAATTTGTGGATCTAGAAATGGGTGAAAATCCACCATATAAACCAGTATTATCATATTGGTAAATTATGTCATTTTCCTTATCGTAACCAGAAAGATCATTATTATAACCTTCAAGTCCATTTATATCAAAATCAAACACAAAATACATCGAAAAGTCTTTCATGTTAAAATCCGAGATATTTTTCATCGTAAAAAAAGTACTGATATATGGAAACTGAGGTGGATTGAAAATGTCTTTGTACACACGAACAAATTCCTTTTTTTTTAGAGAAATTGAGGATAGCTTTTTTTCTTGAACCAATTTCTTAAGATATTCTGTAATATTAAAATCTAAAGTAATTCTACTTATAGCAGTTCCTGTTCGAGTATTAACCATGTTATATATTGGTGTTGGTTCAATATTTTTTAGAACCACTGGAATTGTTCCAATTTTTTTCCCTTCTAGTTTAAAGCTAAACCAAGGACCAGTAAATTCTTGCTCACCAAGATATATGAGATATTTTCCCTTGTATGTTAGTTCTTTAATTGAAAATCCCATGACATATCCAGCAGCATTTCTTGCTTCATTTTTTTCTAAAAATGAAGATTCAAGTCACCAGTACATCATGCCAGTGTACCTTAAGGGCTATTTTATTCTAACCTCCTTTAACTTATTTTAAATTCTTATATTTATTTCAGATAATTTATCAATTATTTAAAAGAATTAGAATTCATAAAAAAGTTTGTAATTAGATATTTAAAGATTTTCAATAACTCTATATGCCATATACAAGAATGCATCGTTCACATTGGCGCCGGATTTAGCAGATGTAAGTATATAATGGAACCCATACTGTTTTGCCACTTCTTTAATTTCATCTTCACTAATAACTAGTTGATCTGTTAAATCTGATTTATTTCCAACTATTACAATTGCAATATTTTTTGGGATCGACTTCTTAATATCGTTGAACCATTTTACTATACTTTCTAGATTTCCTGGACGAGATCTATCTATTACAATAAAAGCAGCATTAGCCCCATTGTAAAATCTTGCCCTGAAAGGGGCCATCTGTTGAACTTGTCCCCCAATATCCCATATCAGGAAGTCCATTTTTATTTTATCCATTAAATCGACTGATTTTTTCGAAATTTGTACACCAATAGTCGATATATAATCAGTTTTAAAATCATTTTTTACAAATCTTCTGATAAGGGACGTTTTTCCTACCTGATAATCTCCAGTTAATATAATTTTATGTGAAAATTCTCCTTTAATACTCGCAAGCGAACCTGCCCGAGTTTTAGCTAATGCTTTTATTATTTCAGGGACTTCTAAAGAAACCTCCTGAGTCCCACTTAACACTAATTCTATTTTTCCAGCAATATGCTCTGAATAAACTCTTAATTCAATATCAGAAGTTGAATTATCTGCAACTGTTGTTAAAATCGATTGTGGACCTTGTGAACAATAAGCAAATTTTTTATCACCCGCTGTAGTCATATTAAAGAAATTCCCTTCCATCCCAAATTCACTCTTAATTCTATCAATATAACTGTCGAGAATTGCTGAAATTGCCCCAATTACAGAATCTGATTCATCATCATCTCCTTCTTTGAATTCAGAAGCAATGATAAAACCATTTCTATCGCAAATTGCAACACCTAAAATCCCATCTACTTCATTGGTGTAATTTTCTAATATTTGTTTTAATGTATCTAAACTTGGTAGTTTCTCCATTACAATTCAATTTTAAAGGTGAGTCTATTAAAAATATTATAGTCTTAGATAATATAAATGTAGGTTTTAGATAAGTATACAGATATTATGGAAGAAATTTCTCGATACCATACTATTTTTTATTTATTTATTAGGTTTTTTTCCTTATGATAAGTAATTCATCATTTAAGGATAAGGAACCAGATATTCTGAAATGCGAAGAAAACATAGCTAACATCTTAGACCGTGCAGTAAAATTATTCAGAAGAACGAATCTAAACGAACTTGCTGAGAAATGGGATAAAATATTGAAAACGTATCGATCAAAAAAGCACTAAGTTCAAAATTAGATCAGAGAATTCCTTTAGTTGATGGAATCTCATCTGAAGTAATTTCTTTTGCTATTGTGATGGCTCTAGCTAAAGCTTTAAACGCAGCTTCAACTTTGTGGTGCTGATCTTTTCCATATAGAACATGAAGGTGAAGATTCATTTTTGCTGCCTCTGCGAAGGAATTAAAAAAGTGTCTAATGTCTTCCACAGCTACATCATCTATATCACATTCATTTACATCTAAATCCAATATTAAAGCTTTCCGACCAGAAAAATCTAATGCACATCTTGCAAGGGCCTCATCCATTGGAATTAAAGAAAATCCATATCTATTAATTCCTTTTTTATCACCTAACGCATTATTAAAACTCTCTCCGAGAGCTATTCCAATATCTTCAATAATATGATGTGTTAAATCCCCACTTGCTTTCACCTTAAGATCTATACCAGAGTGCCGTGTTAATAAATTTAACATATGATCCATAAATTTATAACCAGAATTTATATCATACTTACCTGAACCATCTAAATTCAACTCTATTTCAATTTCGGTTTCTGCTGTTTTTCTCAAAACTTCTGCGGTTCTAACCATTTCTTTCTAACACCTATAAAATTTTCTTCTCAAATCTGTTTTAATTATTGAGTGATAATTTGCAGTTTATATATTTATTTTTGTAAAATTCATTATATAACTTCTGTGTTCCTCAGGAATTTTGTATAAATCAAAAACAAATATATCAATTTGCTTTTCAATGCCTTCATCAAATTTCCTTAGCAAATTTTTAGCACCATCTATTATTTTCTGTGCTAATTCTTTTTCTTTTTCCGTTTCAGGGATTTTGATTGGAAGAATCTTGATTTTTTCTATTAAGATTCTTGGAAACATTTTCTTATAGGAACTAAATAAAATAAAAATATAATAAGATAACAATCGTGAATTTATTAATCCAAGAAGATAAAAGTTATTGAATTCGTTTAAAGGAGTTTTGATAATTTTTAAATTATAAAATGATTGTGAGGTTAAAGATAATTTTTCATCTATTGTCGCACATATTAAATTATTTTGGCTTAATTGTCTTATAATAATTCGATTATCATAAATATCTAAATCCTTATAGTTAATTCCATCTTTTGTAGTATCAATAAATTTATAATCCTTTATTTTATATCGACCTATAGAGTAAATAAAAGGTTTGAAATCTTCGCTACTATTGTTAGGAATTTTATTATATATGATTTCTTCGATATTCTCTGATTTTAATTTAGTTTTGCAATCTGGACATTCTAAATGTTTTTTTGGTACAGGAAAATATGATTTGCAGCGTTCACAATAAATGATTTCTCCTGTTTTTGCTAACTCGACTCCTCTACTTATGCTGATCTTAAAGCCTTCTTTCTTATTTAAATCTTTTAACTTTGGAAATTTCTTGCTTAAATACCCTATTATTGAAATATCTGTTTCATTTAAATGTATAAGGAATTTATAATCCCAAATTTTGAATGTTTCTTGTGGGATCTGTTTTTCTTCTTTATTAGCTAACCTAATTCTAATATTATTCTTCTCTCTTGCGATGATATCTCTTTCTCTTTGTAAAACTAAAATTATATTAGAAACAATAGGATCTTCAAATTTAGGTCCTGTATAGTAAATTTCCTTTATTTTAGTAGTATCATAGATGAACTTTCTAATAATGTTACGATTTGATAACGCTAAAATAGAATCTGGAACAATATATCCCAATTTCCCATTCATATTTAATAATCTAATACCAATTTCAATAAATAATTGGTAATAATCATATTGACCTTTATTAGTAACAAAGTTTCCTTCCTCTATGGCTTTTTTCTGCTCATTTGGAATATCTCTGATAAATAAATATGGAGGATTTCCAATGACAAAATCATATTTTTCTTTTTCATTTAGTAATAAAGCATTTTCATTTCTTATGTTAAATTGAGGTAATTGAAAATTATATTCTGAATTTTTAATTACTTTCAAAATATTGAATAATTTGAAATGTATATTAATCTGGCATAAAATACAAGCAATTGGATTTATATCAACGCCAAAAATACTGTTTTTAACAATAATAACAATTGATTTAGCTTCTGATTCTGATAACTCAAACAGATTTTTTTTTCCAAAAATCTTTAAAAATCTCTCAATTAAAATCTTAATAGCATGAATTAAAAAACTTCCTGAACCACAACTGATATCTATTATTTTCTTGTCTTCAATATTCTTTTGATAAACATATTTAATCGCGTTTAATATATCTTTTACAACTGGCTGGGGAGTATAGAATTCACCCAATATTTTTCTCTCTTTATGATTTACTAAATCCTCATATGAACTTCCAAAAATATCAAAATCAGAACTTATTTGGCTGAATTCATTAGATTTGGCAAAAACTTCTCTAAAAATCTTAAGATCTTTTACATTTTTAATTATTTTTTCAAGAATATATTTATGAGTATCGTTTTTAATGTTCTCTTTATAGATATTGAATAGATTTTCAAGGATCTTTTCCTTTCTTAAATATTCTACGAAATCATTCATATATATGATTTATATTATTTCGAGAACTATTTCTTTTTTGCTATTTGTTCTTTAATAATCTAAGTAAATCTTTTTACTGATATTAAGTTAAAAAAAAGTATGGAAATTACAAAAAGAGAAATTTATGACATTAAAGAACGTAAGTTCCCTGAAAAAATATGTTTTGAGCCTATCGGAATTATTCATACGCCCTTCAAATCCTTAAAAGGAATTCCCATACAATCCTCTCAATCTGAATATGAAGGAGAAATTGAGATTTTCACTAAGTTTATCCCTGCATTAAAGGTTTTAGATGGGTTTTCTCATATTTATTGTTTATATTATTTTGACATGGTAAAGCTGCCCGTTCCATTACAATCTAAACCATTTTTAGTAAATGACGTTAAGGGAGTTTTTGCGACACGTACTCCCTTTAGACCAAATCCAATTGGACTCTCAATTCTGGAACTTCTTGAGATAAGAGGAAATTTTATTCTTGTTAAAAATGTTGATATTATAGATAAAACTCCTTTAATTGATATTAAACCATATGTATCTCAATTTGATTCAATACGAACAGCTAAGATTGGCTGGCTACAAGGTCAGATTAAGAGAAAAACAAGTTAAGTTATATTATTCACTTATTAAAAATCATAGAAATTAGTTTTATATCAAACCAATATTTATATATCATAGTGTTATATGAATCTTAATTTTTTTAGAAATTCATTATCAAGTCTAAATAATGGTCAATGATTGTAAGTATAATTTTTATTGTTCTTTCAGTATCAATTTCAATACTTAGTATTGGATATGTAATTTTACATAAAGATAAGTACTTTAATCAGCTCATTTTTTTCATCTTAACTACTGCGTATTATTCTTTAGATATTATTTTTATCATTACATTCTCTTTTTCGACCATAAATGTTTTTTCTGAAAATATAGCCCTTTCTTTATGGAAAACATCAATAGTTTTATTGATATTTAAATCGAGTATAATGAGCGCAGGCCATGGGTATATTCTATTAAAAAACCGTATGAAAATATTTCCTGGATTTTTTTATTCATTATTAGGAGGGATAATTATTAGCCTTCTATATCTTGAAAGTATATTTGATATACAAGAATCAGGATTATATTATCGCTTTATATTTCAAAATATTCCTTTTTTGATACTACTAATATCATTCATTATCATAATAAATATATCGGTTATTTATAACCATAGTAAAGAACATATAAATATTAACTCACTAAAATTAAGAAAATTCTTCATACGCCTTTTAATATTGTTTTTTATTAATAATATTTTTTATATTGTTTATTTAATTATCCAAATACTGTTATTGAGAGTTATCTTTTTATCAATTTATTTTCTTTTATCTTGTTATATCCTCATTATGATAATATATAAGCCAGATTTATTTTTAGTAATAACAAATAGAATTTTTGATTTTATTATATTCCATAAGTCAGGAATTCTTCTTTATTCTTTTAATTTTGAAACGGATCACGAAACAGACGAATCTTTACTAAAGGGTAGTATTTTAATAGGAATTAATCACATTCTTAACAGCTTTATTGATAAAAAAGATAAATTAAATGTGATTAAAATGAAAGAAAAAGATTTAATATTAGAATATGACAGTGAATTTGGATACGCCCTTTTACTTATCGCAAGACATAAAAATTCGGTTATGGAACGTGCTGTACAACA
>CAYSZJ010000160.1:0-8528 GCA_964435435.1 uncultured archaeon | reverse complement strand
TTGAGCAATTTTGTATGCTAAAGCCAAGCTAGGATTATATTTTCCCTCCTCCAAGTACTTGATCGTTTGAATTGGTACTCCAATTTGTTCTGCTAATTCCGCTGCGGATAAGTTGATTCGTTCACGTCTTTCCTTTATTGAGGTTTGAAGATTTTCACCCTCACGCATTTTTGACATAATGTAGCTAATGAAATTATCGAATGCTAGCTCTTCAGGTTTAAAGATCTTGTCTTCTAAACCACTTGGTACTTGTGAATATTTTGTCATCATCTCCTTTATTTTCCTTCCAATAATGTTTGGATCTTTTAATCCAGGAATATACCCCTCAGGTCTTGCAACCCCATGCTGGGCACTGGCAGCAGCTGACGCACTACCTGCAGTTTCAATTTTAACTGTATATATTTTGAACATCCTGTCAAATACACCATTTACAATATTAATGTTTTGGATACGTGTGTAAGGAATGGTAGCTTTTTTCTTAGTAAAGACTCCATGGCGAAGAACGATAGTATTTTCTTTTATTTTATAATAGAATGCATTTAAATAGGCTGTAAGGTATAGATATTCAATGATCATAAAGATGGTATATGGTATGATAAAAGAAAACACGACAACCCATACGTAAACTATTAACGGAATGTATATTGGATTTTCCAAACCATTCGTTAACACTAAAACTGTTGTAAACCAGGTAGTTAATGCGACTCCTGTAAAGATTATGAAAAAGAGTAATGCTGATTTCAACATTCCTTTAGCTCTATAATCTTTAGAGATGGTTCCCCCGTAGGAAGATTTATTTATACTGCTATTTTCCATTTTTTTTCATTACCTCTTTTTTATTTTTTAAAATTTTTTCTAAATTATCTATACAATTATTTCGATTATTTTTATTCCATTTTTGTTTAGATTTGAATTAAAAAAATCTATTTATTAATTTCATATTACTCCAATTTGCCTAATTTTCGCATACCAAAATAAAACAATGGGAAAGCTATTCCAATATGTATAAGAATTATTGGACCGATAAACACGAATTTAATAAATCCTTCATTTTTGATTTCGAAAAGGTTTAATTCAATTAATAAAACCATTATCCCAATAATAATGCTGAAGTGTATAATAAAACCTGATGCGATATTACCAGCCATTGTTCGCCCTTTCTCTTCAAATGAAGGATTCAAACATTGAGTTCCAACAGCTTCTGTAATCGCAAGAGAACAAAAGATTAATAGCAGGAGAGCATGAATAATACTCTGTATTATATTATATTTGAAAATTAAACTATGGACGATTGATATGGGAATGATCAATAGAATATTAATAATGAGAATAGCCATAACGTAAGAGTAAACAATTCCCTTTATTCCTCTCGGAGATCGTTTAAATACCCATAATATATCTTTTGAATCAACAAAAATAAAACTCCCAATCATCATACTAAACATCATCCCCACAGTTATTATGATCCATACGCTCATCATCTCAATAAACCACTGCTCTTCGGAAGTAAATAAATTCATTAAATCTATTAATGAAGCAACCCCTCCTATATATACTAGTTTTATGATGTTTTCTTTCTTTCTGAAATAGTTTTTCAAGTGAACGACAATTAACCCGCCCCACTTATGCCCTGTTAATTTATTAATAAAATGATAAAATTTATTTTCCTCTACTATTTGAGAAGAAATCTTTTCTACTCCACCTTCCAATGTATAAAAGGAGTCTGCTTTCTTCAAGGAAATAAATAGAAGTGACAAAAGAACTCCAAGGGCTAAAATAGAACTACTCCATATGTTTAATACGTACTGTTCTATTAAAGCGGAATCAATTACAAATAATATGATGTTTGAGAACCAGAATGATGGATAAAACATAAACCAATTTTTACTTTTAGGATGTTCAATGAGATAATTAAAGAGAAACTGCATCGAGTACATTATAATTGCCATTACAATCGCGATTATCATTATTATTGATTTACCAAAATCACGTGCTTTTTCACTCTTAGCAATTTTATGTTCGAGAAAAGAAGCAATGATAGATCCTATTAGCGTTGATAATATCACCATACCGAATAAAGATAAATATATAAACATATATTGATTAAAAGTAAAATTGATCAGTGGATTAAATAGCCCTATCAAGATTGGACCAAAAATTAGTACAAAAAAACTGTAAATTGGCAATTTTCCTAAAAATTCACCGATGAAAATATCACCTGCTTTAAGAGGTGAGGAAATTAAAATTTCTTTGAACCCTATTTCAGCTTTCCTATAGACAATATTTAATGGATACATTAATATTATAAAGAAAAAAATCATCATCACATACTCGATTATCATGGCGACAATAGGTCTGAAAAGTGCATTTGCCTGTACTTCTGCTTTTGGCAATAATTGATCAAATAGAAAAGGACATAAGAAAAATGTCCAAATGAAAAGAAATGAATAGAGAGATATGAAAAACAGAGTACGATGATTTCTAAAACGATATGTCTTTAGTAAAATTTCATTCTTGGCAATTTTTTTCCAGAGAGCTTTCTGCTCTACAGGAAATTTTCCGAAAAACAAATTTTCCTTTACTTTTGAATCCTCTAAGCTCGGTGAATTAAAGGTCATCTTTTCAATTTATCCCCGTGCTTTTTTTCTTTTTTTTGAATTTTTTCGAGAACTAATTGAATTAGGGACCTCTGCTCTCCATGCCAATAGATCGTCAATATGAACATCCCCCATTATTTTTAAATATGCTTCTTCCAAATCATTAGCATTTTGAGATTTAATGATATCCTTCGGAGTTCCTTCTAATTTTAAGACGCCTTTATCAATAATACCTATGAAATCACAGAGTTCCTCTGCAGCATCAAGAAGGTGTGTACAGATGAAAATGGTTTTATCTGCTTTGTTAGCAAGGTCAGAAATGAGATCTTTAACCATTCGGGCAGCAGCAGGATCTAGGTTAGATGTAGGCTCATCCAAAAATATAATCTTAGGATCCTGAATTAAAGCAGCACAAAGACAAACCTTTTGCTTCATTCCTCTAGAATATCCTTCCAAGAGATCATTTTCTCGACCTACTAAATCAAATATCTCGATTAATTCTTCAATACGAGCAGAAATTACCTCTTTAGGCAAAAAATACAGCTCACCAATGAATTTTAAAAATTCTTTTGCTGTTAATTTCTGATATAAACCAGGAGATTCAGGTAAGAAACCACAATTCATTTTAACTTTTGTACTTTGAGTGATAACATCAAAACCACCTACATTAGCAGTACCAGATGTAGGTGATATAATTGAATTTAACACTCGAACAGTTGTAGTCTTTCCTGCCCCATTTGGCCCAAGAAGTCCATATGTACAACCATAAGGAATTTTTAGATTCAAATTATTTACAGCAATTACATTTCCAAACTTTTTCACAAGATTGGTGGTCTTTATAGCAATTTTTTCCATTTTATTTGACATTTTTTTCAAAATTTGACAAACTAATTTTACTAGTTAAATAAACTTAACGTGAATATTTAAATGTTTCGATATTATGATCGATCATGAATTAAGAGCTTATAAGCCTTTTTTATATTATTTAACATTGAAATTTTATAAATATTTGTTAAAAAAACTTAACATTAATATGAAAGAATAAATTTACCAACAACAAGGTATATAATTTTCTCTATATTTCTCTAACCAGAAACAGATTAGATATTCTGAATAATTTTCTAAGATTTCTTCTCCAATTTGTATAACTCTTAGAACTACAGCACAAAATTCATTCTCATCCTCAGGAGCACTAACATTTGCATTAGATGAATGATTCACAAATCTAAAATTATCTAAGCAAAAGATTAGAGCATCAAGATCAACCACATAATAAGAATATGTAAGTATATTTTGTATCAAATTAGTCATCATAGGAGTTTTATGAGAAGATTCAAATGTTAAAAACTGATCTTTTGTAATTATTATGATATCTTATGGGCGTGCATGCCACAGTATTGTCCCTTTTGGAATAAATCTCTTAGCGAATAATCCTAAACCATGAATTTTACTCGGTCGTACTTCTACATATTCCTTAATTGGATTATTTGATGCTAACTCATAGGGGAAATCATCAGAAATCATCAATTGCAAATATAGTATGAATACTATTTATATTTTTAAATTATTCGCTATCAAAGTTTTAAAATACAAAATAAAATTAAATTTAAAGGTTTTTAAAGGATATTTAATTATTCAGGCGGTTTTTGCCCTATCGCACCATAAGCTTCTTCTAGAGTTGCCCAAGTCTCTATTGAATATTCAAATCCAGGGACAGATGCGTACATAGCTAAGGTAGCCATAGCACGTCTCAGACCTTCTTCAAGTTTCCCTTCTTTTACCAATGTAACACCCAATGTGGTTATACCGTCCAAAGAACCCTTTACAGCATTAGGTACTACTGATTCTCCTAGAGACTCATCCTCTGGAAATTTTCTTGTAACTTCAATAGCTTTTTTAACAATTTCAGGTATCATATCGCTTGGCCAACGTGTATAAACAACTATATATGTCATGTTTTTTTCCTCTTTTTAATTTTTATACTTTTTTGTAATTAGATTTCTAAGTAAGTTATAATTTCATTTTTTATATTTAAGTATTTACATTTTAGTCATTTTACTATTAGAAACTGGTAACAGATTATAAATTTCTATTACCAGCAGAGTATCTAATTTTAAAAAAGCAGGAGGTGGTATATTGAATAACTAACATCATTAAAATAGATAAAATCTACGAAGAAATAAGATATTGTTCTAATTGTGGAATAGAATTAGATAGTAGATTTTAAAAAAAAGGCTCATCATATTGACTATTTTTTCCATCTGAGAATTAGTTTTAAGAGTAGTATAGTTAATATTAGAAAAAAACTTTCACTATTTAATTAAATGTAATATTTGTATGTGAAAAGAGATGGCTAGACCTAAGGTTATTTTACCAGAAAATGGAATTCCTGAAAATGAACTCTTTAAACAAATGGAAGAAATTCGGAAAGATGATATAAATTGGAGAGATGGTAAGGTTTGGAGTTTAGTATATCATGCTTCAGACAAACATACAGAAATGCTCAAAAAAGCATACACCATGTTTTTTTCTAAGAACGCTTTAAGTCCGATAGCTTTTCCAAGTTTAAAGAAATTCGAAACAGAAGTTATTTCAATGGCTATTGATTTATTTAATGGCGATAAAAGGTGTTGTGGGAGCATGACTTCTGGAGGAACTGAAAGCATTTTAATGGCTATAAAGACATATAGGGATTGGGCAGAAGAAAAATTTCCAGATATTAAGGAACCAGAAATGGTTTTACCTAGTTCAGCTCATCCCGCATTTGATAAAGGAGCAGATTATTTTAAGGTTAAATCTATTCGAGTACCCGTAGATAAAGAAACTCATCAAGCAGATGTAAATGCTATGGAAAATGCATTGAACAACAATACTATTATGATGGTCGGTTCGGCATGTGATTTCCCGAGAGGAGTAGTAGATCCAATATCAGAGCTTGGTACTATTGCTCAAGAACGCGGTCTTGGATTACATGTTGATGCATGCCTTGGAGGATTCATGCTACCCTTTGCTAAGAAACTTGGCTATGAAATTCCTGATTTTGATTTTTCTGTCCCTGGTGTGACGTCAATCAGTGCAGATGTTCATAAATATGGGTATGGAGCAAAAGGAGCATCTACAATACTATATCGAAAAGAGCGAATTTGGAAATATCAATTTTCTGTGTATACTGATTGGTCGGGAGGTATCTATATTTCTCCATCGATGAGAGGTACACGTCCAGGAGGCGCAATAGCCGCAGCATGGGCAGCTATGAAGG
Organism: uncultured archaeon; assembly: GCA_964435435.1. GTDB lineage: Archaea > Asgardarchaeota > Lokiarchaeia > Sigyniarchaeales > SOKP01 > Loki-b32. Next base: position 2,672 of record CAYSZJ010000160.1, on the reverse strand, counting down.
CATTAGGCTTTGATGGTTATATGAACTTAGCGAAAATTGTCATGGATGCTTCAAAAAGATTAATTAAAGGAATTAATCAGATTCCAGAATTATATATTATTGGGAAACCCGTGATAAGTGTGTTTTCTTTCACTTCTGATAAGATTGATATTTATCAATTGGGAGATGCATTGGATAAGAAAGGATGGCATTTAGATAGAATACAATTCCCTAATGCTTTACACATGATGGTGAATCCTCACCATGCTGAGATTGTGGATACATTCTTAACAGATCTTAGAGACACTGTTAAAGAAGTTGTTGAAAATCCCGGAAAATCTTCCGATGGAGATGCTGCTATATATGGTATGGTTGCTAGCTTACCTGACCGTGATAAAGTTAAAGATTATATTGTTAATTTCTTAAAAAGTCAGTATAAAATTAAATAGGAGGATTAAATATGAAAAATTTTAATTTCTATTTACCAACCCGTATTAGTTTTGGATGGGGTCGAGTGAATGAAATAGGCAAAATTGTTGCTAGAAATGGTAAAAGATGTTTATTGGTAACAGTTAAATCTTTCCCTGCTATGAAATCTGTGTTTGAGAAAGTGAAAAAACTGTGCAAAGATGCAGGAGTAGAAATATTCCATTTTGATGGCGTTATTCCTAACCCCACAACTGAATGTATAAATGAAGGTTCTAAAATAGCTGCTGAAAATGGGATTGATATTGTTTTAGGAGTAGGAGGTGGCTCAAGTATGGATACTGCAAAGGGTATTGCTATTGGCGCTACTCATGAAGGCGATATTTGGGACTATCGATTAGGAGAAAAACGAGTTCAAAGCAATAAAATTCTTCCAATCATCGCTGTTCCGACTACTGGAGGTACAGGTTCTGAAGTTACAACTATGGCCGTATTAAAGCATCCAGAAGTAAAATTCAAATCTGCACTTGCTGACTGGTCTCTAATGCCATGTGTTAGTATTATTGATCCCGAACTTACAATGACAGTTCCACCACATATTACAGCATCTACCAGATTTGACGCTTTTTGTCATTCATTCGAAACGTATATTAACAAAAATTCATCCGAATTAATCGATCTCTATACGTTAGATTCAATTAAAAAGGTTATTAAATATCTACCTATTGCAGTTAAGGATGGGACTAATAGAGAAGCAAGAGAGGCGCTTGCATATGCAGCAATGCTTGGAGGGCTTTCAATTACTACTATTGGTACTACGCTCCCTCATGGAATAGGTATGGCTATTGGAGGACATGTTCCCAATATAATGCATGGGGAAAGTCTTGCAATTATGTACCCTGAAGTTAACCGATTCACATGGAAGTATGCTATTTCTAAATATTCTATAGTAGGTCGGCTATTCAATCCAGATTTAGAAAACGAAACTGATGAGGTTGCTGCTGAAAAAACTTGTGACGAAATGGATTCCTTCCTTAAGGAAATTGGAATGTGGATGGACCTAGAAGAAAAAAATGTACCTAAAAACCTCTTTGAAGCCATAGCTCAAGACTCAATGAAACTCCGAAATTATACATTACATCCTAAAGTCGCAAATTTCGATGATGTTTATAATCTACTTGAAAAAAGTTATAAATTCAAAGATTAACAGAAATAAAAAAAGAAGAAATATAAATTTAAATTACCTATATCCTTTTTTACCCATGCGGGATTGGAACTTTAGGAGTTGATTTTCTCATCTTAAGAAAAGCACCAGATTTCATTAAATCACACGGCTTAAAATAATTTTTACCTGTCTTCTCTGCTAAATCTTCTAATTTATCACATAGATTTTTATAATTTCTTTTACCTGTCGCAAATGGTCCAGGCCATTGTTCTCGTGATCCAATATACATTACGTCATCAATAACTTTATATCCTGATACAACACCTTCTTCTATAAGTTTACATCCTTCATTTATTTCAATTGCGATGATAGTCTCTAAATCCATTAGACCTGCCTTTTTTGACCTGTCTACTTTTGGTCTTCCCTCCTTAGTCCACTCAAAGAAATATCGTCCTTTCTTAGGCCATTCATAAAATCCTTTTCCAGTCTTAGCACCAAAATTTCCTTCTTTGTATTTTTGAATAAATACTTCACTTGTAGTGAAATCTGGAGAAAGTGTTTTTTTTAGATAGTTCATGCTATCATAAGCCACATCTAAACCTATATAGTCCCAGGTTTCACATAGTCCCATAGAATCTTCACCAACAGCAACATCCGCATCTACCTGTTCCCAAGGAATACCTTTTTCAATTGCCTGCTCAGCAACCCAGCTAAAATAAAGACCAACAGTACAAAGTAATCGATTTAATATAAATCCCGGCCTCCATTTTTCAATACGCGCTATATATCTATCACCACTTACACAGGGTAGTTTTTCACCAACTGCCGCACAGATATCCATAGTTTCATTTGAAGTTTTTTCACCTTTAGTTACCTCCATTACCCTACTAGCAATTATCGGAGGTAAAAAATGCATCCCAACAACTTTTCCTGGTCTTCCTGAAGCTTTTCCTAATTCAGATATATCTATAAAAGAGGTATTTGATGCTATAATGGTGTTTTCAGGAGCATATTCACCTAATTTCTTATATACCTCTCGCTTAAGTTCTAATCTTTCCGGAACAGCTTCAATTATAAAATCAGCGTTTTCTACAGCTCTTTT
>CAYSZJ010000159.1:0-8727 GCA_964435435.1 uncultured archaeon | reverse complement strand
AGGTTGGCAAAAATATTAGCTAGCAAAGCTAATCTTACAGGAAATTTTATCCAAACGAACCTCTATGATTTACCAAAAGTTCTTTCTGAGAAATTTGATGTAGTATATACCTCTATAGGGGTCTTGTGCTGGCTTAATGATCTCAAAAAGTGGGCTGAGATAATAGCTCATTTCTTAAAATCAGGAGGATTCTTCTATATTGCAGAAGGACACCCAGTTTCAAAGATGTTTGATAATGAACATCAAGAGGAATTACAACTAAAATATAATTATTTCCACAGATCAGAACCAATAGAATTTATTGCTAAAGGTTCTTATGCGTCAGATGATTCTCATATGAAACCACATAAAGAATATGAGTGGGATCACAGTCTATCAGATATTATCAATTCGTTAATACAAGCAGGATTAAAAATTGAATTCTTTAATGAATACCCTTTTAATCCATACAAAGTATATGCCTTTACAGAAAAAGATTCTGATGGATATTATAGATTGAAAAACCAAAAAGCTGAGATTCCTCTTCTTTTCACATTAAAAGCGTCGAAATTGTAATGAATATTAATTCCATTGATTCCAGATTGCTAACACTAAATTGATTTGTTAAAAAAGATCAATTGAAAATAAAAAATGGGAACCCTCTTTGCATTATTAATGAAAAAAGTTAAATTATTTTTTAGTGATTTACACGTGAAAAAGGAAATTATAAAGATCAACGGTATTAAGCATCCAGAAGCTCCATTTAACCATGTTGTGAGAGCAGGAAACTTCTTGTTTCTTTCTAGCCAACTTTCCGCAGATCTAAAAACAAACAAAATTATTGAAGGAAATATTGAGGAACAAACAAAACAGGCTTTAGAGAATATCAAATTCCTACTTGAATCTTCTGAAGCAACGATGAATGACATCATAAAAGTCGTGATATACTTGAGAGAAATAAAGGATTTTGATCAAATGAATCGAGTTTATGTTGAATATTTCAAAAAAGGTCAAGAACCTGCTAGAGTGACTGTTCAAGCTGTGTCACCGATTAAAAACATTGATATTGAAATAGAAGTTATTGCCATACTTCCTTAGTTGGAAATAATAAGTTTATTAAAGATTTATAAAATATGTAAGAAATTCAAGGTGTGATTTTATGGAAAAAAGAGTTAAAATTGAAGAAGCATTATCAAGCGATGCTGAAATTCTTGCGGAGTTGTCAAAAGAAGCGTTTCACACTGATTCTGATGTAGGCGGTCCTGGTGGTCCTGGTGGTCCCCCAGGATACGATTCACCAGAATTCCAGAATTGGGCTATGAGAATTTTTACTTATTATAAGATTATATACAACGAGGAAATTGTGGGTGGAATAATTCTAAATTCAAAAAAGGTTAATCATCATATCTTGGAACGAATATTCGTGAATCCGAGATATCATAATAAAGGAATAGCAACCAAAGCAATTAACTTAATTTTTAATGAATATCCCGGCGTAGTTTGGACATTAGGTACCCCAAAATGGAATGTGAGAACAAAACATTTCTATGAAAAATTAGGTTTTAATCAAATTGGTTGGGATGACGGGGATGGTGAGTTGGTTTGGAGAGGCATATGGTATCAAAGAACAACCGATAGAACAACCTCACCTGTACAAAATATAATTGATTTAAATGATGGAATGACTGAAGTAGTTGTAGAAGGTGAGATAGTACAAAAAAATCCTTCTAGAAACGTCAAGTCCAAAAAAGATGGGAAAGAACTTACTGTAGCAAATGCAGTTCTACATGATAAATCTGGTAAGATCACCTTAGTCTTATGGAATACACAAATCTCACAGGTAAATGTCGGTGAGAAAATTAGAATAGAATTTGGATATGTCAATTCTTTCCGTGGTAATCTTCAGTTAAACATTGGTTATGGAAGATTAATTAAACTTCTATTGTGAAGAAAATTATTTTAAAAAATAAAGAACTCAATTTAGGATTGAAGATTGACCTTGTAAAAAAATTTTTAATTTAGCAATAATTACTTAGTTTGTTACAAGTTTAATTACGCCTCCGTTGCTTAGGTGGTAGAGCGTTGCCTTGGTAAGGCAAAGGTCGCGGGTTCAAAGGAGAAAAAATTTCTATTTTTCTCGGGAATTCCCGCCGGGGGCTATATTATCCTTTTTTTATTAACCAGGAACCACGAGGAGGCATACTAATACCCCATCGTACGCAATATTTCTTAACAGTTTTATCAGATACACCATATTTTTCTCCAATTTTATATAAAGGGATTAGATTAATAAGTTTCTCTAGTTCCTGCCTAGATACTTTAAATTTTTTCTTATGTCCACCCCTCCAAGCATTTTCTTTTAAAGCCTCAATTCTTTCTTCTTCTGTTTTGAACATATTTCTTTTTCTAGGTAAACTTACTTTGTGGTTTTCTAACATTTCATTAAATAATTTAGAACCTAATGCCATTCTGTAAACCTTACCATTTATTTTTCTCCCTTCTATCAAGCGATCAGATTTCACTAACTCAATCTTATAATCCAAATTAAATTTAGTCTTAATCTGTTTTAAAAATTTTAAGCTTCCAGTTGTAATTTTGGTGGTTTTCTGAGTACCATCACCATCAAAAAAACCAAGAAGGAATGATAAATATAACTGTCTAGTCTCTAATTTCGGTAATTCTATTTTATAAAATTTGTCTTTTCCAGGTATTAACCCGTTCTTTATTAAATCTTTAATCATTTTTTTGCTACTAAAAGAAATACATACTGTTTTGCTATTTATTTTTAGAAATTTTGGATTAAGACCAAGATCTTCAATAAACTTATGAATTAACCAGACATCTTTTCTATTTATCTCAATCCCTATTCGATAAAGTATACCTTTATTTGTTTTTATATATCCATCCGCAAAAAGAAAACCTAATCAGTAAGCCTTTTTCTTATTATTTATTAGTTCAAAAAACTTTAAATTGACATTAGGGTGAAAATAATAAATGTTATCACTCATGAAGCTCACAAATCATAGGAAAAATGAAAATTATATAATAAGAAGGAGTAACTTAAATTTCAGAAATTCATTTCAATTATAAAACATAAAAAATAATAATAATTCTTAATATAATAATATATTAAAACTCAATAAAATAATTATGCCGGTGTGGCTTAGCTGGTTATAGCGCCAGACACATACTCATTCTGAATATAAGGGTCAGACTGAAGATGCTGGACTCATAATCTGGAGGTCGTGGGCTCGAAAAAGTAAGAATAATCGTTTTATTTATGAGAATCCCACCACCGGCACTTTTTTTTGATTCTTATTAGAATTAAAAATAGTCCTACTAAATAGTAAAACCTTAAATTGATAGTTATAAAAAATTACATACTTTTCAAATTCAATACAAATAATTTAAACACAAAGAGAGGGGGAAAAATTTGGTTATAATTATCACGACTAGCTGGATTCCTTATGGCAAGGAAAAAGAGGTTGGAGAAAAATATATTGAAGTAATGCAGAAATATCCTGTTGATAGATCATTAGAAAAAGTAATGGTGCCATTGGGAGTAAGAGCTACAAAAAATGGTATAAAAGTATTTTTTGCTACAGAGGTTAAGAAAGGAAAATATGAAGAAATGCTTGAACGAATTACTAGAATGAATTTAGTCTATTCAGAAATTCAAGGATTCAAATATAAGGTAGAAACTTTTCTATCTGGTGTCGAAGCAATGCCAATGGTAGGTTTGATGATGCCAGATTTAAAAAATCTTGGTTAAATATATATTGGAATAGCTTTTTTAATTTCCTTTTTTTTTATTTTTCTTTAACAATTGTTCCGCCAGCTCTTTTTTCTGCTCTGAGCTTGAAAGAAGATTGAAAGCCTGGTTCATAATTCATATATTTAGGGATTGGATATCTCAAACCCGCTATATGAGTGGCTTCTAACCCTTCTATAATATCTTCTAATTTCTCTTTAGGAATTGCAAACATTACTTCTGATTCTTCAGCACCTCCCCATACCCTATCACCATTTCCTAACATTACTAAGTGAGGTTTATTAGTAAGAAAAGGTTTTATCACACCTCCATGACAAGAGCCTACTCTTCCAGCAGAAGTAAACTCCAAGACACCTCCTTCAACGTATAAATAACTCTGAATTAATCGCATAGCTTGAGCAGGCATGCAGTAAATTTGAACTATATCGGGTTCGACTTTTGTTCTTGTTAAGGGAGATACTACAAGACCTATGTATTCATCTGGTAAGAAATAGAAATTTTTCATAAATTTCTCAGATGTCTCAATATCTTTTGCATAAAGCCCTACACTAAACCTATTTGAAAATTCCTTCAATTCTTCATTAAAGGTATCCCATTTATATATTACTCGAGCTATTTTACAATTGCAATCCTCATTTGTAATTGCTATAGTCCACCCATAACTTCGGGACATCTTGAAATTCTGACAGAGAAAATTTTGAATTTTTAAATCTTTATTTGGTCTTTTAGTTGACTCGGGAATCTCACTTAATTCTTTTATTAATTTTATAGCAAGAGGATACGTTGCAGGTCTCAAATATTTTTCAAAAACTTTCCCATACTCCCAAAATTTGTCAAATTTATTATTCATATTATCACTCATAAAAAACTTAATGTTAACAATTAACTTCTATCAATTTATTTTTTTCTTTTTAGTTTCCTATTAATTTCCTGAGTTAATTTTCTAGAATTTCTATTTTGTAATTTTAAATCATTTTCCTTTACAAAGTTTTGAAAGTCTGTTTTTGTCATACGATTTAAGCCTTTTTTTTCCTACCCAATTGATTGCTTTTTCTATGATTTCTCCCCCATCACCACCCATAAAAGCTGGTAAATAAAATTGTGCAAGATGCTCGTCAAAAAACACAGTACGAATATATAATCCTTTTGGATCGAAATTTCGATACATATGAGAAAGTCGACTAGGCGTAACTGTATTAACAATATTTTTGTTTGCTGCTTGAATTTTCTTATAAATTGGAAACCACTTATCATGCCCCATAGGCTCTCTACCGTCTCCGGGAACCCATTGTATCCCTGTAATTTCGGGCACAGCTAATAAATCATCTAAATGAGGAAGAGCTAACGGTCCATCTAAATGATAGATAGCATAATCCATATGAGCTGCTTGAGTAACAATGTCTGGTAAGGCAAATCTTTTAAACCATTTGGGATTAAGCATTGCACTAAAGTCACATTGAATAGGGTACCATCGTTTTTTACTCCAAACATTTAACCAACTATTGCATCCATCATTATATTTTTCAATAATATGTTGAAGATCATCATAAACTTTCAAAGTCTTCTCTAATATTATCGCTCGACAAGTATCTATGATATCAGGTCGTCGTTTCATTGTAAGGATTATGTTTTTGGGTCCTAAAAAAGAAGATAAAATGTCTAAAATCCCTCCTAAATCCGTCATTGATACTTGATACTTACCTTTAGAGCGTTTTGCTGCATATTCTGTTATGCGTAGTAATCTTGAATACCAAGGATTATTTGCATTTAATTTAACGCTTTCAAGTAGGGAGACAATATCATCAGGAGAAGTAGGACGATTAAACCATACAGTTCGAGTTTGAAACTTGGGGATAACTCCAAAAACTGCCGCCATAATTCCAGCACCATAGTTTGGAAAAAAAGATGGAATACTCTCTGCCCCAAAAAATAATTCAGGTATTCTTTCTTCAAAATTATCGATAGTCTGCTCAATTGCATCATGATTTTTTGCTAATTCCCAATTGAATCCAAAAATATCAATAAGCCCTGTGATTGAACCTCCTTCTCGCGGATAATAATATGAAATAACAGGGTGATCAATTATTTCATGATCCCACCATGCTTTTAACCTTTCTTTTGCTTCAACAATATCTTCTTTAATTAAATCCATTCTATTTACTCTAATTTTTATTATTATATTGTTTTTTAGATTTATTTTGTAGTTTTTAAATTTATAACTTTTCCATTCTGTTCCTTCCTCATTTTGAAGGTTTTTTTTAGATGATTTTAAACTCAAAACTTTTTTATATCTATACCTTAAAATTAATTGTTATGAATCCATTTAATTTTGAAAAGATAACTTCTGAAGAAATGGCAATATTAGATAACAATAGTGAATGGTTAGGAATTCCTAAGAGTTATCTAATGGAGTGCGCGGGATATACCTTTGTTAATGAACTTATTAATCGTAATTATATTAAACAAGATTCTAAGGTAATTATTTTTTGTGGCTTAGGTAATAATGGAGGAGATGGGTTTGTTATAGCTAGACATTTATCTTCATTTGGCGTTAAAGTTATTGTGATTCTTTTAGGTTCTCCTGATAAAATACGCACAGAGGAAGCACAATTGAATTGGAAAATTATTCATGAAAATCTTAACTATTCTGTTAAGACAGAAATAATTAAAGACTCCACAGAATTAGGAAAAATAAGGGCTCTTATTAAGACTGATGAAAATTTTAATGTAATCATTGATGGATTATTAGGTACTGGAATTAAGGGAAAAATTAGAGAACCAATCTCATCTGCTATAGATCTGATCAACATGATTAAAGAAGAGGAAAAAAATAGAATTAAAATAGTCTCGATTGATGTTCCATCTGGATTAAATCCTGATACAGGTAAAGTTATAGATAAAGCAGTAAAAGCAGAATTAGTAATAACCTTCCATCGTATTAAGAAAGGAATGAAACAAAACAGTAAGTATATAAAGGAATTGATAGAAAAGTCAATCGGAATTCCTCAAGAAGCTAAACTTTTTGTTGGAAAAGGTGATTTAATACCTACTTTAAAAGTAAGAAAGAATGATATCCATAAAGGAGAATTTGGAAAAATGTTGATTATTGGAGGTTCAAAAAACTACTCTGGAGCCCCCGCTTATTCTTCTATGACAGCGATTAATTTTGGTATTGATCTAGCGATAACTTTTGTACCAGATATAGTAGGAGATGTTATTAGAAGCTTTTCACCTAATCTGATTGTAAGGACTAGTTCAGAAGATTGGTTAAATCTTGAAGCATTACAGGAGATCTCTCCGTTGATAGAATGGTCTGATTCCATATTGATTGGTCCTGGTATAGGTTTAGAAAAAGAAACAGAGGATTTATTGGTTAAACTGCTAGAAAAGTTAAAGCAAGAAAATAAATGTTTTGTTTTAGATGCAGACGCTTTAAAATTAGTGAAAGAGCATATTGATCTTATCAAAGGTTTACCAGTGATCTTAACGCCTCATGAAGGGGAATTAAAAATAATGACGGATATAGAATTACCCCCTTACGATCACATAGATGAACGTGGAAAGATAATATATAATTTATCAAAAAAGTTAGATGTAACATTATTAGTAAAAGGACCTTATGATTATATTTCAGATGGAAACTTGTTAAAAATCAATAGGACTGGTTGTCCAGAAATGAGTATTGGAGGAACTGGTGATGTTTTAGCAGGATTATGCGCTAGCTTTATGGCAACTAAAAATAACCGATTCAAATCAGCATGTTCTGCGGCTTTTCTCAATGGCATTCTTGGTGAATATTGTAAAGAGAATATAGGGCCTCGCTTCACGCCTTTAGATATGATTTATAATATTAATGAGGCAATTAAAAGAATATTTAACTTTTAACTTTTCAAAAAATATATATTTCTTGAAATTAATTTGAGAGATGTTAGAACATGAATAAAATAATTGATAAAGATTTATTAATTTTTAATTTATTATATAATTAAACTAGTTATCATGATAACTGTTGAGGTTTAAATTTTTAATTAATTAGAATTTTCATACAAAATAATTCAATTAACTAAAGACTAAAGTTCATTAAAAGAGATCAGACAAAATGCAAGTATTTTTAATCAACCCTGATGGGACAACTTCAGAGCTCACATCTGAAGGTGCAATTAAAAATATATTAAAAACTGAGGAATGCTATGTTCTTGTAGCAGATGATGTAAGAAAAGTTTATCTGTGGAAAGGGATTAAGAGTAGTGTGAGATCAAAATTCATTGGAGCAAAAAGATCCCAGGAAATCCGTGGACAAGTAGGAATGCATTATAGTGTAATCCCTCTTGATGAAGGTGAAGAAGATGCCGATTTCATAAAGTTGATTGGCGGAAAAACAGAGGCAGGAATTGCACAAGAAATAAGAGCTGAAGCTATTGCTCCTCCAACGGGACATCCTTTAAGAGAAAGGAATATTTTTGGAAGTCCCGAACCTGCAGAAGGTATGGATATAGCAGGAAGCAAAGCTCGAACAGCTCAAAACGCAGGTCCTTTATATAGAGGAGAAGCATCAATGGCAGCCTATATGCAGGAAGAAACCCAAATTGGTTTTCAGGAAATCATGTCCAAATTAGAAGAAATTCAGATGCCAGCTGGATATGAAAGAGAATTAATTATAATTGGGAATCATGCTTATTCTGTCGTCGAAAAGGTGCAACAATTCTTAGGAAAAAAGCAGGTTACTAAAGAAATCTCTAAAGTGGGAGCAATTCCAGAGGGGATCTTTTTCGCAGAAGGGTACTCGCCGCGTGTATTAAGCGAAGGAGGTAAAGTATTAGCCATAGAATTTCTCAAACGCACAGGTAAACCAACTAAGCCAGTACAAGCTAAGAATAAAAGAGAAATTTTGAAAGAACAAATTAAAGAACAATTAGGAAGTACTTAAAATTAAGTTTCTTCATCTTTTTAACTTTATTTGCTTTATCTAAAAATTC
>CAYSZJ010000158.1:0-9050 GCA_964435435.1 uncultured archaeon | reverse complement strand
CCAACAAGATCTGCCAATCGTCCTGTATCTGTACATGTACCATAACTTAGAACTGGTGGAGTCCCTAATTTTTCACAAACTGCTTTTAATCCGGAACCTGCTAATTCTTTTGCCTCAGGGCTACAGAGACCTGCTACTTGTAGTCCGCCATTACCGCACCCCATAGATAATACTAAAACATCTCTTTTAATTAATTCTTTAGCAATATTGACTGTATGAACATCTTGACCATAATCCCTAAGAGAAGTACATGATACTAATCCAGCAACACCTCTTATAGTTCCATCTTTGATTGCATCTAAAAGTGGTTCTAAACTTCCTCCAAGAGCTTCAAGAATGCTTTCAGTAGAAAATCCAACAACAGCTTCATTCATATCAAGACCCGTTACTGGTTCAATACTTGATCGTCTTTCTTTAAAGTTATCAATTGCCATTTGAAGGAGCTTGGCTGCTTGTTCTTCGGCTTTATCAGGAATATAATCTACTCTCTCAGTTATTCCTTCAAAAGCAACAACTTCAGATACAGGTATCAATTTGAATTTATATTTTTCAGCATAGATTGGATCAATTGGCATTGAACAATTCATATCACAAACGAATGCATCAATACAACCGCTCGCCAGAATTGCCTCTTGCATTATCCAATTTCCTGTAAAACCATAAAAAACATCATCCATCTCCCATCTCTGTATCATCTCTTGTCCAGTTTCTATATTTGCAATTATCCTTAACCCTTTAGCACCTACAGATTTAGCCTTTTCTTGCCATTCTGGTTTTCTTGCTAATTGGACCATTGCAAATCCTAAGAACGGTTCATGGCCATTTGGAAGCACATTGACATAATCAGGGTCCAGCACTCCTAAGTTTACCCTCATTTTATGGGGTCTAGGAACATTAAACAAGATATCTTGAGTAAATTCATTAACTATTTGACTCTGATATGCCATTGCGACACCAAGCCTCATTGCTTTAAGGGCTAAACTTGCATAATATCCATCCACATTAGTAAGACAAGAGCTTGTTGAAAACATTAGTTCACCATATAATCCACCAGGATATATACCTAGCTTTTTCCATACTTCTTGTCTTTCTAGAGGAGCTAATTTTGCAACAATTTTACTAGGTTCATCGTAGGGCCTATTGAAATCTTCTTTAGCAAAATCATACAATCGTAACGCTATATCATTATCTGGTCCTGATGTATCTAATCCAAGTCGCACAGCAAAACTTCTAAGTTTTCCAGGTTCTGAGATCTTAAAAGGAGTTTTGCCTTCTATAGTGGCTTTTAATGTTTTTAAAGTTGTTTCAGTATGATAGTGATATGTAGAGGCACCCAATACATTTCTAAGGAGCATCATTCGCATAGCCATACCATCAGCTGTAATCCCACATACGCCCCTCTTATCAATAGAAGAATCTGCCCTACAAGGACCATTTGAACATAAATCACAGCGAGCACCCTTCAAGCAAAAAGGACATCGTTTATCTGGATCTCCACCAAATCCTTGGGCTTCAAAACGATCCCATATATTGATCATGCCATCTTTTTTTATTCTTTCATATACTTTTTGAACAGATTTATGATATGAAAGTCTTTCTCCTTCCATTTTTTAACACCTCTTTTTTAATAATAAAAATCATGTATTCTAGATTTTAGTTTGAATAATTGAAATTGTTTAGTTTGAACTTATTTTTCAAATATCTATATTAAATTTTTCTCTTTTAGATTATCAATCTATTCTTTTCACTATGCTAAAAAGAGACAAGATGATTAGTTAATTGAAATAAATGTCTTTTATCATTAGATATTGTTAAACAATTACATGAATTAAAATTAGAAAAAAAAAAATTATAAAATTTTTTAACTCCAAGTAAAAGTAGCCAAAAGCTCTACTTTAGAATCATAGATTTTAACTGCGTAATCCTTTGTATTTGATCCAACAACATCAATAAACAATAAGTTTGAATTTTCGACCATAACTATAGAAGATTCATAAATCTCTATTCCATAAAGTGTGGTATTTGTGATAGATGCCATAGAATTTCCTTTAGTTCGAATTATATCAATAAACTTGTTTTTTGTAGCATTGACAACAGAATCATCCATAAGGATAATATATTCATCAATTGTGCAATTTTCAACCATTAAGGTGGTGGTATCTTGGCATATGATATTATCAATGCTTGAATTTTTACATGTAAGTTCCGCGTTATCTAGGCAGAAGAAATCGAGATCATCAAAATTGTCTTGAACTCTTAATTGAGCACTTCCACTTATCTCTATATACGTCAGATATCTTGAAAAGAGTATATCAGTGTCTATAAGTGCTGTGGAATTTTTATAGTTTCCAGTTCCAGAAAAACCTTCAGAATCCAATGTCAATGACCCATAATAAACATTTACACCTTCATATAAATAGTAAATGGTGCAATTTTCTACGTATAGCAAGTCCCTTCCGCCAACATACATATAGTAAATAGTTGAATTGGTCATGTGGACATCATCTATGGCTAAGTTTGTTAAGTAGGAATATGAGGAATAGGTTAAAATACCATAAATAAAACTATCGTCGATAGTTATTGAGTTTGAAGTATCACAATAGATAGCGAATAGTGTGGAGTTTCTCATAACCACCTTACTATTATCCATACAATCTAAATCTCCCCAGTCTAAGTCAGCATTTTCTATAGTTAAAGAAGAAGAATCCATTAATCTTCCATAGAAACTTGGGAAATATGAGTCATCTGGGACATTAGCGATATTTGCGCTTGAAGTATCGTGAAGATAAACCGAACATGAATAATTATTCATGTTAACAACCGCAGAACCGTTTGCTGCTACTGAAATTAATAAAGGAGTAGGTGCATCCGAGTTAATTAATTTTGTATTATTATGATAACCTGAACCACTAACTGTCCCTTCAACGATATTCGTAGTTCCTGAATATGCTACAATTCCATATCGATAATAACCTGTTATAGTACTCTGAATCAGCGTTGCACGTGCCATATCATATAAGTATAAACCAATAAGAGAAGATCCATAGAATTTCAAATTACAAAATCCCCCTATCCCTACATACCTTAAAGTAGAATTTTCTATATTCCCAATCACGCGTGTGGCTGGTGAAGATATACTGATAGTGAGGGACGAAGACGCTAAAAATGTACAATTTTTTATTGATAAATCACATCCTTCGCGTATATAGAGGTTATTCATAGTAGAGTTATTAATCGCGACAGAAGTTTGGTAATTGTACACTCCTGTTTCTCCATAGGGTGAAGCTACAGTAATATATGTAATTGTAGAATTTTCTATAATGACGGAGCTAGAATCAAGAACCCAGATTTTATAAAAAGCGCAATTCTCGAGTATAAGGGAGCTCTCATCGTATAAAAAAATAGTAAGATCAGTTTCATTGATATTTCTGATGGTTGCTTGTACTATATTATATAAAGAAATTGAATTAAGCCGAGTTTCGTTATTAATTGAACAATTTATATTAATAGTCGAATTGATGACATTGTAACCATTCAGTTTCCCATTTGAAATATTAAAAGAATCTTCAAGTACAATATTACCCTTTGTGAACATTATGGCATAATCAAGAAAGTCTATATCAGAATTCTCCGCATATGTGTTAGGTTCTGGAGCTTTCGTTTCTGGTTGCAAGAACATAAAGTATATAAATAAACCAGCGCCAACGAGTACGATAATGATTATTATTATTAGAAATATCTTTAAACCTTTATTCAAATATTAACACCTATATTGAATATTTGGATTACATTTTGAAATAAAATTTAATGTTAAGTTTAGAACGTTTTTTTATGTATTTAAATCTATTCCCGCCCTAAAAATAGAAAAAAACGGTAATTAATTGAAAGTGTAGAGAAAAACTTTTAATTTACAATTATACTTACTATTGTTAATTATGAATTCATTATTAGTTTTTTATTCAAGAAAGGGTACAACCAAAAAAATTGCTGAGTTACTCTCTAACAGTTTAAACTGTGAATATGAAGAACTAATTGATACTAAGAAACGAACTGGATTCATTATTGGCTTTCTTAAGTGCGGATTCGATGCAATGAGAGAAAAATTGACAAAATTACAAGAGACTCAAAAAAATCCTGAATTATTTGATCTAGTAATTCTAGGAACTCCTAACTGGGGCAAAAAGATGACGCCTGCTATAAGAACGTACATAACTGACAATAAAACCAAATTTAAAAGTGTTGCATTTTTCTGCACAGAAGGTGGAAAAGGTGGACCTGAATTGTTTGAAGGGATGGCTAACTTATGTGAAAAAGAAGCATTATCCACCTTAGAAATCATAAAAAAAGAGATTAAGAAAGGTACCCATATTGATAAAATCAATTCATTTATTCAGGAAATAAGTAGTAATTAGTAAATTCTAATTGAATCTTATTTTTTAATCTACTTTATTTTTTTGTAAATATAAGCATTTAAATGCTTACTTTCTACAACATCTACTTTAAGTCCTAAACCTTTTGTATAGCCTCGTGGATCAACTGCATCCTGATGATATCTATATCTTTTTCTTACTGATTCAACGCCTTTTTCTGTTAATTCAATAATGACTAATAAACCTTTAGGTTTTATAACACGGAACAATTCGCTTATAGCGCGCTCTTTATTATTGATATGATGAAATGTAGTATAGAGAAACACTGCATCAAAAAACGCATCCTCAAAAGATAAATTTTCTGCATTCAACGATTGGAAGGTAATCTTGTCTTCAACACTTACTTTTTTAGCATAAGATCTCCAATCCGCCCAATATACTCCCTCAGGTTCACCAGTAATAATTTTATATCCGTGAAGGGCAAGTATAATTGCCATGTGACCTCTCCCAGTGCCTACATCTAGAATCTTAGAGGATTTTTTTATTTGAAGATTACCTACCACAGAACTCAAAAAATCAGCATCTCTACTAAATTCATCCCCTAGAGTCTCTTTAATATGTTCTAAATTAATTTTTTCATCCATTTAAATCAACCTCAGCTTTTTAGCTGGACTATAATCAATGGTTCTTATATGCACTTAATGTGAAAATCTTTTTATTATTAATTTTATAATGTAAAAATGGACTCCTTATTATTTTTCATGCACACAGTATTATAAAACTAAATAAATGGTGAATACAAAATGAATATAAAAAGACATGAGGGTCATGAAAGAGAACTTCCTCACGCCCATATATATCATGCAATATTACCAATAGTCTTTGTTCTAGTATGGACTTCAGATTCAAACATTTTTCACATTTCAACTTTTTTAAACGATTTTATGCTTTTTGAGATTCGTTTAATACTTTTTATCGCAATTCTTATCACTGCTCTTACTTTTATTATGCTCTCTCATCGGACTTTATTTAAATCGCATCAACCATCTAATTCTTTAATTACAAGTGGAATTCTTCGATATGTGGGAAATCCATTGTATTTCGGGATTTTACTAATTTATGTAGCATTTATATTTTTGTCTATTTCTTTAATTACTATCGGTGTATTCATTGTCATTTTCTTAATTTACAACTGGATGGTGAATTTCGAAGAAAAAATTCTTGAATCTATGTTTGGAGAACAATATTTAGAATATAAACAGAAAGTACCAAAATGGTTTCCAAATCCATTTAAAAAGTAAAAACACGAATAATAAAATTATTTATTCAATTTTTCTTATTCCATCGATTTCTGCAAATTCTTCTTTAGTGAAAAATTTATCTTCAGTTGGAGGATAATAGATAACTTCCTCTCCTTTTTCATTAAATTTTTTAACATATTCTCGTCCACTCTCATCTAGGTAAACTTTTCCAGAATTAATAAGCATGGTATAAAGTTCTTTTCTTTTTTTAGGATCAGCTACACAAATAAAATTACAATTTCCGCATCGGGGATTTGTATCCGTAAAAGGGCGTAACCCTACATTTTCCATAGCTCCCGCTTTGCCAAAAGACTTTGCAATTGTTTGGTTAAACTTTTTAATACTTTCAGGTGAATCTTCAGCTGAAAAGATTTTTGCATATAAATTCCTGCGAAAGTTTTTATCATACCATTTTTCTATTGGAAATTCTTTTAAGCAAACATGACCGGGCGTCCAGGTACTCCACGTACCATCTTCTGATAACCCATACCATCCCGCACAACCAATCCCGCACTGAGAAAATGTCCCCCTTTTTGCGTATGTTTCTTTGTACCCCCCAATAATAACAGGTTGCAAATCTTCTTCTTCATTCACAGAAAAATATCCCGTAGTACACACTTTAGTACAAAGCTTACATTTATTACAATGATTCTCTTTTGCCATCGGGTCAGGTTCAAGAGGTGCAGTAGTTAAAACTCCTCCTAAATAAAGTGAACCACCATATTCTTTAGTCACTAAATTTCCTGACCATCCTAAATGTCCTAATCCTGCCGCAACAGCTCCATATCTAAGCGAAAAATCGGGATAACGTATATCACCTTTAATATACTCAGGTAAATCTTCTCTAGGTCTATATTTAGCATTAGGTATGACGGGAAAAGCCTTATATTCTGTATTCTCCTCAATGAATCTTGAAACAATTACAGCTGTCCTCCACGAACCTGCATAACCAATTTGCTGGGCTCTCTTAAGACTCATTCTTTCCTTTTTAGAAAAATAATTTTCAAGTGCTTCAATTGGATTGGGAACAGCCCATATAATACAGCTTTGGGCTCCTGTTAAGCAATAATCCATATTTCCTGAGGGAGGCGCGTCTTTAAGTCGTTCTCTGCTCCCAATCCCGACTAATTTAGCATCCGAATCTAAAATTATTCTTTTTATTTCTTCTTTTAACTTGTTTAAATCCATTAAAAATGTCAGCACTCTTTTATAATTATAAAAATATTATATTTTTTTTATATGAACTTCTATATATAAATTCAATTTAAGATTTAAGTTTAACAATATCCCTTGCTGTTTCGCAGCTCTTAAATGGAATAAAAATAAATTTTCATAATCCAATATTCTTTAAATTCATTTAGATATTATTGATCTCATGGAAATTTGGCAGGTTTTTTTTATAATTTTAGGAGTTCTTATAATTATATTTCTTATTCAAGCAACGCCTCGAAAAAAAAATGAAAGAATTCCAAGCATCGAAGGAATTGATGATCCAGAGGCCGCAAAATCTTATGAAAGAATGACAAGAACACCTCCTTTTAAATTATTAAGAAAAAAAGTGATATCCCAATTAAAAAAATTAAATCTAGCAGGTAATCTAATAGATCTTGGGTGTGGTTCAGGGAACCTAATTATTCAAATTGCTAATTCCTTCCCTAATCTCGAACTCATCGGTGTAGATGTATCTAATGAAATTATTAGTATAGCAGAAAAACGAGCTAAGGAACACTCCGTTGAAAGTAGGATCACTTTTAAAATCGGCAATGTTACTAACTTACCTTTTCCAGATAATTCAATAGATTTTATTGTCAGCACTTTCTCTTTGCATCACTGGTCTGAACCAATAAAAGGATTTAAAGAAATTTTTCGAGTGTTAAAAAAGAATGGAACATGCATTATTTTTGATTTTCGTAGGAATTCAAGAAGATTTTTTTATGAATTCTTAACGTTTGCCACTAAAGTTGTTGTTCCTAAAGCTTTAAAGAGAATCAATGAGCCTCTCGGTTCACTTAAAGCATCGTATACATCAGACGAAATAATTCAAATTATATCTCACACATCTTTTAAGAAACCCGAAATTAAACCGTATCTCGCATGGATGTTTATTAATATAGAGAAGAATTAAAATAGACTATTATAACTGTTAATTTCAGCCTATTATTCAACAATAGCTACATGAGCAATATGGGTTAATCCAATAATGCAAAAAATAATTAAGCTTGTATGAATCTTAAATAGGAATTTTCTTAGTTTTAGTGCCTTTTTAGACTTTTTTAATATTACCTTTATTATAATACCCGAAACTACATAAAATAGATAAATACTAGCTGTTATCAAACCTATAATAACCTTCTCTGCATCCGCTTCAATTAAAATTAAGGATATTCCATGTGTGAGTAAAATTATTATCGCTGTAATCCCTGCACAATAATGTAAAGCCCTTAGTGGTTTTCTCACTTTTAAAAAAACTTTCCTAATCGTTCCTCGAAGTCTTTCATATCAAAAGAAATGAAAAATATGGAATGAATAATTTACTTTTTTTTTTTCCAATAAAATTAGTTGATTATCATTAATTGGGACCGTAATTTTTGAAGTCACACAAGCTTCATCATAAGATTAATTTTCAAAAGAGTGTAAGAAAACTAATCATCAATATACTTTTAGAACTATTACCATTGTTGTTTTTGGGTAAAAACCGTTCCCGCAAAATTTGTCTTTTATTCTTCCAAGGATTCGGTTTCGCTTGTTTTTTCGTCAGTTTTCTCATTTTCTTTAGGTTTCGACTCTGGTTCTGGAGTAGGTTTATATATAGGTTCAGGTTCTGGAGTAGGTTCGTATACAGGTTCAGGTTTAGGCTCTGGTAGGGTTTCATATACAGGTTCAGGTTCCGGTTCTGGTGTAGGTTCATATATAGGTTCCGGTTCTGGTGTAGGTTCATATATAGGTTCTGGTTCTGGTGTAGGTTCATATACTGGCTCTGGCTCTGGTTCATGAATAGGTTCATATACTGGCTCTGGTTCTGGTTCATGAATAGGTTCATATACAGGTTCGGGTTCCGGTTCTGGTGTGGGTTCATATATAGGTTCTGGTTCTGGAGTAGGTTCATATATAGGTTCTGGTTCTGGAGTAGGTTCATATACTGGCTCTGGCTCTGGTTCAGATTCTGGAGTAGCTTCGTGTAAGGGTTCAGGTTTAGGCTCTGGTAGGGTTTCATATATAGGTTCTGGTTCTGGTTCTGATATAGGTTCATATATAGGTTTTGGTTCTGGAGTAGGTTCGTATACAGGTTCCGGTTCCTGTTCATATACTGGCTCTGGTTCTGGTGTAGGTTCATATATAGGTTCTGGTTCTGGAGTAGGTTCATATACTGGCTCTGGCT
>CAYSZJ010000157.1:0-9103 GCA_964435435.1 uncultured archaeon | reverse complement strand
CAGTTAAGACCACCTTCTTTTCATAAGTAGCACAAATATCAAGAGCCATTTCAAGATTTTTTGCTTTTTCGGTAAAACCGATATGATTCAATAACAATGCTACTGCTTTATTAATACTTGAGGGATCAGCATATTTTGTTCTACCAGTTTCAACCATTCTTGGAGCAGTTCCATGAATAGCTTCAAACATAGCATAACGTTTTCCAATGTTTGCACTTCCAGCAGTTCCGACTCCACCTTGAATTTGAGCGGCTTCATCTGTAATAATATCGCCATAAAGGTTTGGAGCAACAAAAACTTTGAAATCACTTTGGCGAGCAGGGTCAACTAACTTTGCCGTTGTGATATCAATATACCAATCATCCCATTTTACTTGTGGATATTCCTTAGCGATTTCCTCTGCCATTGCAAGAAATTTCCCATCAGTAGCTTTTACTACGTTAGCTTTAGTTACAACAGAGACTCGATTAATATTATTTTTTGCAGCATAATCAAACGCTAGGCGTATAATTCTATCTGACCCTTGTTTTGTTATTACTTTGAAATCAAATGATAAATCCTCTGTTATGTTAATTCCCTTAGAACCTAACATATAGGCTCCCTCAGTATTTTCTCTGAAAAACATCCAATCTATTCCTAATTCTGGGACTTTAACTGGACGAACATTTGCGAATAAGTCTAATTCACGTCTCATTGTTACGTTCGCACTCTCGATATTTGGCCATTGATCTCCTTTTCTTGGTGTTAGCGTAGGACCTTTTAATATTACATGACATTTTTTTAATTGTTCAAGAACATCATCTGGTATTGCTTTCATATGCTTTGCTCTGTTTTCGATAGTTAAACCTTCAATATCTCTTATCTCAACTTTTCCTTTCTCAATTTCCTCCTTTAAAAGGAATTCTAAAATATTAAGTGCATGTTTTGTAATCTCTGGGCCAATACCATCACCTCCTGCTACTCCAATAATAATTATGTCTAATTTTGAATAGTCAACCCAATCTTCTGCGCTTTTCATTCGTTCTACTCGCTCTAATTGTTCCCTTATAAGCTTTTCAAAATGATTTTTTGCATTTTCAACAATATCTTCCATTTTGTATTGCCTCAAAATTATTTATTATGTTATTTTTATTTAATATTCGAATTTGAATTTTTAGCTTTTAATTTAAATAAATTTTATTAATAAATTATTCTGTAAATAAAATTTCATCATAAGGCTGACGAAATAATCCTGATCGTTGACGCTTCTGGTCAAAAATGTGCCCCATCATTCCGATTGTTCTTCCTAAGACGAATAATCCATTCAATGCCTCACTATTAATTACATCTTCAATTTCATCAATTGTATAATCTAAGTTTTCTAATAAATCTAAAAATGAAATCCCGATACAACCATCAACATTTAATATGAGGTTGTTTCTCTTTGAAGTAGTTAGTTCTTCCACTTCTAAAGTAAAATCTAAGTGAGGATGTTTAGGGAAATTCTTAAATATAAATTCTTTCAGCAGTTGTACTCGCATATCAGGATTCTGAACTGACTTGATTCTATGACCTATTCCAGGTATATTGATTTGGACTACTTGTTTCATATAATTTATAAATCCTGAAGGAGTCATTTTTTTTTGCATTGCTTCTCTGAAATATTTTGCTGCGTCCGATACAGCTCCTCCGAATCGAGGACCAATAGTAAGAATACCGCTTGCCAAGGCAGACATTAAATCTTTTCCAGCTCGGGCAGTTATTATCGCATTATGAGCTCCACTCACAGCAGGACCGTGATCAGCTGTTATTTTGATTACCATTTCTATGTATTGCTGAGCAAAATCAGGCAATTCTCGCTTAAACCATAAGAGACCAATTACATATCCGAGTGATTTATTCTCTCGTATTATTTTATCCAATGGAACTTGATTAAATGTGACTATTTCTCCTCTATCATCCGAAATTGTAGTAATAACATCTGTAGGTCTCCTTACTAATCCCAACCGTTTCGCCTCATCAAAATCTAAAGGTATTTTTGGAGGTTCAAATTCCTCAATAGGAGTGATTTTTCCATCTTGTTTTAATTTTTCAAAAGTTTCTCTTATGGTTTTATCTAAATCTTCATAAGAATCTGGAACAACTGCTCCCGCTTCTCTTAAAGCTTTATTTTTTGCCTCAGCAGTTTCAATATCGCTTCCAGCCATAGCCCCTGCGTGTCCAAATTGTAATCCTGCAGGTAATATCTTCGCACCTGTTCCTGCAACCCATATAACCAATGGTTTTGTAATTTTTCCTGATTTAAGGGCATCAACGATAGCATATTCATCTTTACCACCAATTTCTCCTAAAACAACCAGCATTTTAATATTTGGGTTTGCTTCATAACGTAAAGCATGATCAATTAGTCGAGATCCAGGGTATCTATCTCCTCCAATGGCTATTCCTTCATATATTCCATCAGTAGTTTGTGATATCATAAAATTCATTTCATTAGATAAACCACCTGATTTTGATACAAAACCAACTGACCCAGGTCTATAAAGTTTTGAGAGAATAATATTTTCAATGGTTCCCGCAGTATTTCCAATTTTAAAAGCTCCTGCTTTTATTCCTCCAACTGTAGCGGGCCCAATAATTGTTTTTCTCCTCTCATCTGCAATTTTTATTAATTTACGACTTTGACTTTCGGGTATACCTTCAGCGATAATAGCTACTGTTTTTGTTGTCTTAGATTCTAATGCTTCTTTACTGGTTGGATAAGCAGATCTAAAAGAAGCAAAATTAATCATTACATCTGCATTAGGGTGTTTCTTAATTGCCATTTGAAGTGTTTTATAAACCGGGATAACAACTTCATTGGATCCCCAGAAAACTTTATGATATGCGACAGCAGCTACTTGAGTAGGCCTTATTACTGCCGCAATTGATGGTTTTTCTCTTCTACAAACATAATCAAAATCCAACATTCTTTGGATTGCTCTTGTCTGAAATCCATAAATAATTGCTTGAGTATTTTTATCAAATAAATCATAATTTTCCATTTTTCATCATTCCTCCCTATAATATATCTTATGTTTGGCCCTCTTCTTTTCTTTTTATCAATTCAACAACACGAGTCATATGTGTATAACGATCATATACTTCAATTGGAATACCTGTTTCTTCTCCTACCTTTTCCATCAATTCCAATCCTTGTTTTTCATTAGGACCGCCTCGACGAACATAGATTTTGACATTTGCCTTTTTTAGCTTATCTACTGAGTTTTTGATTGCACTTACTATACCAGAAAAAGTTGCTTTTACATCAGTAAAATTAGCAATTCCTCCTCCAATAATAAGATATTTAGGTTTTCCATGGGGATCGGGTTTTTCAGTTATCAAATCGATTAATGTTTGGGCATATATTTCAGTATGATCTCGGCTTGGATTTCCACTATATTCTCCGTAATTACCTAACTCCTCTCCCAAACCTAAATCAACTATAGTATCTGTATAGATAACTGAAGCACCACCTCCGGCAACCATCGTCCAAACACGCCCATCTTTATTTAATATCGTCAATTTAAGAGAAGCCCCTGTTTTCTCATCAATGTCCCTAATTTTAGCTTCCTCTTCAGACATTTTTTGACCAAAACCAGCAGGAAATTCAATGGGATTGTCAGGATTTCCCCATGTATTCATGTGAAGGAATAATGCTGTATCATCTAATCGTGCTTTAACGTCTAAAGGAACTATTTTCTTATCTTCAGTGAGAGCAAAAGGATTTATTTCTAGGAAAGCAAAATCTTGATCTACATATACTTGATAAAGCCCTTTTATAAAAAGTATTAAAATTTCAGCAAGGTCACCCAAATCTGGTAATTTGCTTTTTAAATCAAATGAATTTATATCCGTCCCTATTGGAATTGGAATATGTGTCACTTTATCCCAATTTTCTTCAATAAATATACCCCCTTCAAAACTAAAATGAATTACATTATTATACCTTTCAGATGTTATAGAAACATAATATTCCTTTTCATGAGGGACAAATAGTTCAATAAGAAGACGTGTTAATTCTCCCTTTTTATTTCCAATTAGAAATTCCTTACCTAATTTCTCATCACAAAAAGCTTTTAATTTATCATAATTCGCATCAAGTAAAATTAAATTAGCCTTACCTCTCTTTCCAAAAAGTTGATCGGGTTTAGCCACAACCTTATCAGTTTTGATCCAAGGATTGTTAGTGACTAATTCCTCTAGACTCATATCGTTAGTTATAATTGCTACCTTTCCATGATAGTTAAAATTTGGAAAGAATTTCGGTAATTGGCTCTGTAAAAGCTTTTTAGCATCATATTCATAAATATTTTTTTGAGCCAACTCTCTCTAACTCTTTTTATAATTTGTACAAATTTACATTAAACTAATAATTAGTGTAGAGTCCTTTTTAATAAAAATTTTTCTTAATTTATTTATATGGGAATTTTCTCCCCAATATAAGTTAATTCAAACAAGATCTTGAGTAATAATAAAAATAGAAAAACTGAAATACAAAAAACTTAGCTTAAGTTTAATTATGGTGATCTTCTAAAGTGAATTTTTAAATTTATCTAAAATATCACTTGATATATTTCTGATATTATTATTGAAATCTAATTCAAAAGCTCTGATGATTTCTTTAAAATCGTTTTCCAAACCAACCCAATTGAGTCGAAAATGAAAATATTTCCAATCTAAAGTATCCTTATTTGCGATTATAATTTTCAATATATCATCAATATCGATTGAGCTACGATCACTTCTAGCTAATTTCGTTAATATATAATCTTCAACAGCTAGTACATAAACATCTCCAAAAAAAAGTTGTATTTTTTCAACCATTTGTTCATCCCATTGGAAAGCATCACAGGGTTTTAACCATATTTCTGCTTCACTACGCTTTCCAAATACTGTAAATAAATCATGATCTATTTTCGGTTGTTGTTTTGTATTAATCTCTTTTTCTTTTAAAGTTTCAATAAAAAGATTTAATTGGGTTTGAGATTCGATTTTAATGCAGATATCAATATCTAGAGTTGTTCTTGCTACATTATATGCAGGAAGCGCTAAACCTCCGATTATAGCAGTTGTAATCTTAAGGTGGGATGCAACATCTAAGATGGTTTGGAGAAACTTACTAATCAATTTCAATCAACCTGAGCATGTCTTTGAATATTTGTTCTGGGGTTTTTCCCCTCCTTATTAAACGTTGAAATTCTTCTACTTTTTTGTATGCACGTTCTATATCTGCAAGAGTAATATGAATAGGAGCCCTTTTTGCTTTTTTCTGGTTCATAATTATTCTATGAAATAAATATTTTTAGTTGTATTAATTATTTTATGTTGTCTAAATCTTTAAATTTATACCCCCTTTTTTCTAATCTCTTTTCAAAAATATTTTTAGATTATTTTATCCTTATTTGAATCGAATTTTTTTATTTTCTCATACAGGATGGTTCTCTCTGTAAGGCTTTGTTATTTCTCGATAATATGATTCTCCGTGATTATTTAAAAGTTCCCAAGCTTGATTTAGTTCTGTTGGCATATCCGGTATCCAAAAGCGATCAGGGATTGTTTCTGATGGTTTCCATTTCTTTTTAAGATCAATATCAGCTATAATAAATCCTTCACCATCTTCACGTTTCATACGGGCAAGAATTTCTCCACTTCCATCCACTATTTGAGTCTCTCCTACATAATAAGATTTGTATTGGAAATCTGGCATAAGCGGCATTTCACCAATAAAATCTCCCGCGTGAGCAGCATGTATTACATGGACACCTAACATTCGAGCAAACTTAGAGGGTGTTTCTATCATCATTTCTAAAATTTTATCTCGAAGTTCGGAAGGGGTTCCTCTAAGTGGTTGTTCGGGCAATGACCACCAGCATGAACCCCCTACTACTATATCTACGCGATCCAACATACGTATAGCTGTTCGAGTTCGTACAAATTCCCAACAGAGCACAGCCCCAACATTCCCAATCTTAGTTTCGAGTACGCCATCATCTGTTCCACCAATATAATAGCAATTCTCCCACATCGTTGGTTGATCTTTATCATGGAAATATAAAGAGCCATCTGGAAAAGTTAAAACAAAAGTATTATAACTTTCCTTACCCCTCAGAGCAATAAACGAACCTCCAATAATCCCATTATATTTTTTAGCAAGTTGATTTAATAACTGTATTGGCTCTCCGTTAATAGGTCTAACAACATCTAACATTTTTGGATGAAAACATACTGCGCTTGTAAAAAATTCAGGTATAATTACCAGTTCAGCACCTTCTTTAAAAGCATTAATTGCTAACTGCGTTGCAGATTTTAAATTTGCCTTTACATTCCCTAATTCTGCTTTCATTTGGATTGCAGCTACTCTCATTTCTCTCACTTTATTTTTAACATATTTTAAATTCTCTATTAAATAGCTAAGCCACCTGAAACAATAAAATACTGACCTGTTATATAATTAGAAGCTTGAGATGCTAAAAACATTAAAAGATTTGTCACATCCTCGACTGTTCCAATCCTACCTAATGGGATTCTGGTATTCCCCATTTTCATCATCATTCTTATAAGATCTTCTGAATTCAGATATATCCCAGTATTATGAATACCAGGTAATATAGAATTTACAGTAAATCTTGGAGCTAAAGTTTTTGCAAATAATTTTGCCATAGCAATGACACCAACTTTTGATATACAATATGTTGGAAGTACAGGTGATAATTGTAAGGCACCAATTGAAGATGTACATATAATTTTTCCAGAAAGGGGTTCAAACTGTTGTTTTTTCATTTTTCTTAACAAAGAATTCATAACAAGCCATTATCCTTTTAAATTAACATCCATTACTCGATCCCAGTCTACTTCCTTTACTCGTGTTATATCCCGGAGAGAATAATCTGCGATACCTGCATTATTAAATAATATATACACATTTTCTAATTCTTCAAAGGTTTGTTTTGCCATTGCTTTTACTTGATCAGACTTTGAAACATCACAAATAATGGGTACCACCTTACAACCTGATTTTTCTGCAACTTTTTTAGCAGTTTCTTCTAAAAGTTCTTCATTAATATCCACTAAAACGAGATTTGCTCCTTCTTCAGCAAAAGCGTAGGCTGCACCTCGTCCAAGACCAGAAGCTCCACCAGTGATCACAGCTCCTTTCCCTTCAAGAAATTTTTCCTCCACTTAAAAACACCTTTTTTAGAATTTCATTATTCATATTAGATTTTTTCTTCTAATAAAGGTTAATAATTTGAAGCTTGATGTGGAATCTTAATTATCTCATTAATATCTATTTTTGGTTCTTAGTACCATATTCTATAAAGCAAATACCGAAAGTCATTTTACAATATATTTTTTATTATTGATTCGTACCTATTAGTTAGAGATGGTATCAAATATGAAAGCTCGTGAGAGAGTTATTAAGGCAATTAATCATGAGGAACCTGATAAAGTTCCATCATATGAAGGTTCAATAGATAACTTAAAAATTTTAAAGCATTACGATGAGCAGTATGGTATAGATGGTTTAGCCACAATCCAAAAAATTATTTTACAGCAATCTAACGGGAATCTAGATCAATTCAATAAACAAATGCATAATTTATCGAGAAGTAAAAGTACTGCTAAACCTGTTGTTGAATCAACGATAAGACTCTATAAAAAAATAGGAATAGATCTGGTACCAATTACATTATGTATTCACCCCTACAAATATCATAATAACGGTTTCATAAGCGAATTTGGTCATATGTTTGAATTCAAAGAAAATCCTACCGATGGGATGCATCTTTTGTATTATATGAGGGGTACATTAAATAATTTTGAAGAATATGAAAGCTTTCCTCTCCCAGATCCTGATGATCCTTTAAGAGAGAACATGTTTAATGCTGCAATGCAAATTGAAAAGAAATATGAAGGAAAGATTTGTTGTGCCCCAGGCATAACAGGAATGATGGAAGTGACATGGGAGGGATTTGGACTCCAAAATTTCAGTAGATTATTAAGTAACAAGAAAAATACTAAAAAAGTTTTTGATGACCGCGGGAAATTTTCTGTCGAAATGGTAAAAAGAATTATTGAGTGGGGTGGCACTGGCCCTGTGTTAGTTTCTGATGATTATGGGTATAAAAAAGGATTGTTCATGAGTCCACGGAATTACAGGGAATTTGTAATACCTTGGTTAAGCAGAATCTGCAAAATTGCTCACAAGGGAGGATTACAAGTTGTTTTACACAGTTGTGGTGACATCTACCAAATTTTTGAGGATATTATTAATGCAGGAGTGGATGCTATTAATCCAATTGAACCAACTACAGCGAATCACAACTACAATATTTTTAAACTTAATGAAAAATATGGAAATGAAATAACTTTTATAGGAAATGTTTCTCCTCAAGATCTTGCTGACAAAAATCCCCAAGATATCAAAGACTATGTAAAAAAGTTAATAACACAAATTGCTCCTGACGGGGGTTTTATTTTAAGTTCAGGGCATAGTATTAATCCAGCAGTGAAGTTAGAAAACTTTTTAGCTATGCGGGAGAGTTTAGAAAAGTATGGTTCATATCCCATCAAAGTTAATTGATTAAATGATTTCATATTTTTACTTTTTATATGAATTACTTTTAATCCAAAATATTATTATAAAACTTATTTAGTGATTTCAAATTGGGGATAAATTATGGTAAAACCACCATTTAATTTGAGATGTGAATATCTTGAAAATCCAATTGAAATAGATATTCCATATCCACGTTTTTCATGGGTTTTAGAGCATGAACAAAGAAATCAATCACAATCAGCTTATCAAATCATCGTTTCTTCAGAAGAGGCGCTTTCAAATAAAGAAGAGGGGGATATTTGGGACTCTGGAAAAGTTTTGTCTCAAAAATCTGTTAACATAGAATATAATGGTAAACCATTGAAAAGTAATAACATATATTATTGGCGTGTAAAATGGTGGGATAAAGGTGATTTCGAAAGTAGTTTTAGTGAAGTATCTTCTTTTGGAACGGCACTTTTAGAAGAATCTGATTGGAGAGCAAAATGGATAAGTAAAAAAGAATTTGTTGACAAAAAGACAAGG
>CAYSZJ010000156.1:0-9131 GCA_964435435.1 uncultured archaeon | reverse complement strand
AATTTAAGAAAATATAAAAAAAGATATTATCGGCTTCTAGATTGGTATTTGTAAACTATATATGCTCCAAGAATACCCCCTAATTCAGGTAAATAATATAGTAAATAATGTGCAGAAGCTAGTGCAAAAAGCAATCCTGGAACTAATCTGATTAATATAATAATCAGCAAAAAAGATCTTCCCCTCATTCTAATTGGAAGAAAATACATTAAAGAAGTAATTTCCCGATTCATTATTGGAAAGAGTGAATACGATATTAATCCTAGCATTCCTCCCCAGGCTAATCCAACTGAAATAGAATATTCAATTTCTAAAGGATAAATAGAAACTAATGAGAGTCTTAATAAAATATAAAATAATGCTGTAAATAAACAAGATATTAAATATAGTTTAATTAAAAATTTTATACCAAGGCTTAATTCGATAGTTCTTGTCATAAAATATAAAATATACAACATGATAAACAAAAAGAATATCCCAAAAATGTCTTTAGTGCTAATAAAAAGTGCTGTAAATAATGTATGGAATGTGTATTCATAAATAAGACCATTTAGACTTAAATATATATAATGATCTAATGGAGTATATGCAAAAAACAAAGCTACAATTGAAAATAAAGAAATCATCAAAAATAAGGTTTTAGTACCTAAATATTGTGTTGTTTTTTTATAAGGTCTTTGATAAGCTTGATAACTTCGCATCGTCTCTCTTCTTTGTTTGTCTTGCCGTTTTAGATACTTTTTTAATGATTTTGGACCTTTTTCTAAATACTCTCGGGGAATTGGTTTCTCTATAACTGCATCCTGATAACGTTGACGAGTTTCTTTTGACCCAGGTGTTGATATAGGGGTGTGTTTCAATTCAAATGAACATTCATGATTCTCAGGTAATCGATGTTTTTTACAAAAAGTCCCTCCACAATATTTACAAGTAAAAGGAAGATAACCTATTTGTTCACCACAGAATTCGCAAAAGGTTACTTTAAATCACCAAGTAATGCTTTTATTATTTGTATAGTTTATTATTAAATTTATATAAAATTCAAGAATATAATATTTTTAAATTATTATCCTTCATAATTTTTACTCCAATTTTTCTTCTTATTGTAAGACTTTTAGTCTAAGAGTTCTATATAAAATTTTCTTAATTATTTAAACTCATATTTAAATATAGGGGCTACTATCAATTGGAGCGTAAATAATAATCAAAGTAATAATTAATAAAATTAAAAGTGATCCAATTAATAGAAGATAGACTTTTTTATTCCATTTCCAAATATTTTGACCATCCAGGATTCCTACTGGAATCATATTAAAAGCTCCTAATATATAATTCAAACTCGCAGCATACCCAACAAACATATTGAGTGGATAGAATTGAGTTGAAATCAAAAATGATATTATTAGAAGTATAGTACCATAAACAAGATTGATTGTAGGCCCTGCTGCTTTACATAAACCGGTTGTTCTATCCACCTTATCTAAACCTAAAACCACAACAGCCCCAGGAAGAGCTAAGGTGGGTAGCGCGGCACCGCCTAACGCTAAACCGTATAAACCTGTTATAATTCCAAAAACAGTTAAAATCATCCCAAAAGTTAATAATCTAAATTTTGTTTGAAGTCCAAAATGAACTGCCACCTGTCTATGCCCAAATTCGTGGAAAAGAAACGCTGTGGCGTAAAAACCCGCTAACATGAATATTCCCCATTCATACCCAGTATTGATTAGATTAGGGTAAAAATTCAAAAAACCTATGATAAAAATTAAAGAAACTCCAATTACAAAATGTAACAATTCTGATGTATGGGGGAATAAAATTCCCTTAAATTTAATGCCCGAATCAGGATCAAATGCATTTACAGGAACTTGAGCTTCCTGACGATACCATGTATAAGTTCCATCCGTTGTTCCTCGTATGTCGCTGGTCGATATTTGTTGCCGATATCCTTGTTCTTGCGAAGTATGTGGAATTTGTGAAACATCAATATATGATGGTGCTGTTGGTTGCGTTTGTTGAGACCTAAAACTTGTTTTTACAAATTCACACTCATGATTTATAGGATCTTTATGAAATGAACAATAATTTTGCCCGCAATCACTACAATAAAATGGTTCTCCAATAATTTCCTCTCCACAATGAGCACATTTCGCCATTCTAATTACCTTATGATAAATTTTAAATTGTTTACAAAGAAGTGTTTTTTAATTAATTATAAAATTAAAGATTTAAAATTTTATTGAGTATATTTATCCTTGACTTTTTTTGAAATTTTTATTTCAACTTTGATTAGAATTAATTGATATAATTTTAAGAAAATTATTTTAATAAGAAGAGTAATATTTTAATATAGTTAAGGATCTTATAAGTGTTTGTTATGAGTGAAGAAGAAAAAGAGGAAAAAGAGGAAAATTTAGAACTTGAACGTAAAAAATTAGAAGAAATGGGCGTAAATAGCACTTGGGATATTTTATCCTCTGGAGAAAAAAAAAAGAAAGAACCAGAAAAAAAACCTACTTTTAGGGGATTTAATTAACTTTTTTTCAAGAATTCTCAAAAAATAATTTTATTTAAAAAAATTAATTAAAATATATAAAATAATCTTAGACAGAAGTGAAATATTACGAAAAAAGCAAAAAAATCGGTATATTGTGATGTCTGCGAACGAGAAATTGTATTACACCGCAAAAACTTCGATCACATTTACCACGAGGTGCTTTGCTTCATGGTACTATTAACTTTAGGATTTGGTTTTATAATATACTTTATTTTAAGATTGTTTCAACCCTGGGTTTGCCCAAATTGTGAAAAGCAATTTGATTTATGAAGTTGAGAAATATGGGAGCATAATTTATTAAATTTCTAAATAGAACGGTGTTTCATTTAATTTTCATTTCTTTATTACATCTAGGGCATTTTCTATCAATTTCATTCAATTGTTTTTTCATTATTGTTTTTTGATATTTACATTTTGTGTTTGGACAAACAAGTGTATATTTTGTTAGCTTAATACCTTGTTTACCAAGAATTTCTTTTTGAGAATCTTCACTTTTACTTTTTTTAGCTTGAATGAGATATTGTGTTTTTTTATTTTTTTTTTTTACGTCATCTTCCGGTTCAAGCCATTTATCTAAACCCACTCTAACTCACTCTTAAAATTTATTCTATTTATAATAAGGAATCCTTAAAAAATGCAAATAAATAATTGCTTCTTATAAATAAAATCTAATAAATAAAAAAGAAAAGAAAAAAAATAAAAATTTGTGTTCCACAAATGATTTTTTAAAATACTTGTTCTTTTCCAGCTATAAGACGTTTTCTTAATTCTATTAAACTATCAGCGCTCAACATCTCTTCCAAAACTTCTTTAGCGACATTTTCAATACTAGAAAAATTTACATTTTCAGCAGGAATAAGGTTTATTGAATTAACCCATGGTTCTGTAATTTTGTGACCAATCTGGCTTAATAATTTGACGTGTACTTCTATAATATCCCCTTGTCCTCGTTTATAAATTTCTCTTGCCATATTAGTGCTAAGGATGTTATAAATCTTACCTACATGATTAATTGGATTTTTACCACACACTGCTTCTAAGCTCATAGGGCGACATGGGGTAATTAAACCATTTGACCTATTACCGCGTCCAACTTCACCATCATCCCCACTTTCTGCGCTTGTCCCAGTTATTGTTAAATAAATCAAGTTTTTTTGGAGTATATCAGCTACATTTACTTCACAAGTTACTTCTCGCTCTGGAATTAGATCTGATGCTAAATCTAAAACAGCTTCTTTAATCTGATCGATATAATTAACGTATTCATCAAGATCATTAATATATTTACTAACCATTGCTGCTGCTACTGTTATACCTACTTTATTACCGACTCTTTCAGTCATGACCTTAATATCTTCACCAGAAGCTTTACATTTATCTTTAAATTTATCAGAATTTATTAACCTTTCAGCTTCAAGAGTCATTTTTTCTGCATCTGAATAAGGAGCGTAGCCAACTCCAAAACTCGTATCATTTGCTAATGGGACTTCTTCAGAATGATAAGATTCATCAAATAAACCAGTTAAATCAATAGAACCTGGTCTTATAGCGGTATCAAATTGTATATCCCTATTTAAATCAAGATTTCGGAATATTTTTCCCATAACTTCACGCGAAGTTTCAAGACATATAGTTGCGATGGGGATGTATTCCAATTTATTTTCTCCAGAAGCGCATTCCGTTAATATTTGATTAATAGCCCTTCCAACAATTAAAAAATATTGTGGCTGTATAATTAATCCCCCACCAAACTCTGGTTTAGCAACTCCACCCACAAGTGCTGCCTTATCAACATTATGATGATATACACGGTCAAATTTTTCTAAATAATAAGCACAGAGCGCTCTAGAACACGCATCAGCAACAGCATCACAGACACTATCCGGATGACCAACACCTTTTCTTTCAACGAGCTCAGGAAAATTAGAACGTTCAACAGCGAATTTAAGATCTAAATGTTCAATATTTAACATGTCATCTAACATCTTCTTAATTATATAAAAAGTTCTTTAATGTATATTTTTAAATTAATTATTAGTTAAAATCATTATTAAATGAAAAATGCCATAAACTCATTTTATATACATTTTAAATTAATAATTTTTATAAATATTTTATGATTATAATATGCATAAAATGCATAAACTAAAAATTTCATTAAAAGATGAAAAATTTCCCCCATTTAAGTGAAATTAAACATTTAAGGAAAAAACTAGGAATAACTCAAAAGGAATTAGGAGAAGAGTTAAATATACCACAATCCACAATTTCTAGGATTGAAAATGGTAGTATAGATCCACCATATTCCAAAATTAAAATTTTATACGAATATTTAGAAAGTGAACGTAAAGCACGTAAAAAAACAAAAAAACAAGCTGAAGATATTATGATAAGTAATATTATATTTGTTAAACCTTCTTCTTCAATAAGAAATGCTGCGGATCTAATGAATAAACATGGTATATCACAGCTTCCTATCTTAGAAAAACAACAAAATTTAGGAAGTATAACCTCAAAAAAAATTCAAAAATTTATAACAGAAAATCCTAAAATTATAAATGGAGATGTCTCTCTCATAAAAGAATTACCCTTTCCAGAAGTTAATAGAGATTGGGGCATTAAAGATATTTCAAAACTACTTGAAAATTATCCTGCAGTTTTAGTAAAGGACGAAAATTATAATTTCATAGGGATAATTACTGATGCTGATCTCCTTAAACTCACAAATAATTATTAAATAGATATTCAATCAATTTTTAAATATTAGAAAAACAGAAATAAATTAAAAAAGTTTCAAAACATTATAATCTTAAAAGAAATTATATTTATTACATACCATTAAAGTAATAGTAATTGATGACAAGCACAGTCATAGAGAAGATTGATGATTTACTAAAGAAGGCGAATTTTGAAACCTTAAATATAGGAAATTTTGCTACTAAAAAGACAAAATTTTGCTTTGATTTATTAGTAAAAAAGGATGATCTAGTTTTTAGTGTCAAAGTTTTTCCTAATATTGATAATTTAAATCCTGATCTAATACGTGATATTAAACACTTATCATTTATATTAAAATCAAGGCCATTATTAATTGGAATCAGGAACCGATATCAAAAGTTAGAGGATAATACAATATATGTAAGGGAAGAATTACCTTTTATAACATTAAATACATTTGAGAAAATTCTAACTAAGAATATATTCCCCTATATTCTAGCAAGAAGAGGTGGAGGTGTGGTATTTTTAGACGGTACATTGATGAAAACTTTTAGAGAAAAACAATTAATAACAAGAAAGGAATTATCTGAAAGACTCGGAGTTACTAAAAGAACGGTGAGTGCTTATGAAAACGAAAGTATGCGACCTTCAGATCAAATAGCTGTAAAAATATTAAAAATACTAGAGAATAATGAAATTTTCAAAAAAATTAATGTCTTCAAATGGAACATTAAATCTCATCAAGAAGATATTGACCTTCTTGAAGAAAAAGAGTTAAACGATTTTGAATCTCATGTTCAAACAATAGTAGACGATATAGGATTATCTTCATATTGGTATAAGAAAGGCTCAATACCCTTCAAATTATCATTATTTTCTTCGATTGATAAAATTGAACAAGAGGGCTTTTATCCTCTATTTTCTGCCATCTCTGAGGAGCAAAGGAAAATTAATCAAATGAATTTTCAATGTTTAAAGATGTTTAATGAGTTGTTCCATAAAACTGCGCTATTTATCGTCAATAATGATGTAAGAATTCCCGTTTCGATAAAAAAAGATGATATACATATTGTTAAAATAAAGAATCTAGAAGAAATTGATGACGAGGAAGAATTCATTGAACTCATCCAAGAATCTTAGGGAAAAGTTGGAAATAATTTGCGGCATAGACGAGGCTGGTAGAATATAATTCAGATCGAATTATATGCAAATAGGCTCTGTCTTAGGCCCTATGGTTATTTGTGGAGTCTGTTTTACTAGAACTAAATTAGAATTTTTATCTGAAATTGGAGTTAAAGATTCAAAGAAATTATCAACCAAAAGAAGGAATCAATTATCTGAACTTATCAAAAGTAATTGGTATTCTCATAAAATTATAGTTGTAAATCCTCAAGAGATAGATCAGAGAGAAAAGAAAAATATAACAATTAATCGAATTGAGGAATTAAAAATGGCTGCAATTATTAATGATTTAAAGCCAGACATTATCTATATTGATGCAGCTGATGTAAATGAAGAAAGATTTGGAAGATCAATTAAAAATTTACTAAATTACAATCCAAAAAGAATTATTTCTAAACATAAAGCCGATGATATTTATCCAATAGTTTCGGCAGGATCAATAATTGCAAAAGTTAAAAGGGATACTTTAATAGATGGATTAAAAGAAAAATATGGAGATTTTGGTTCTGGATACCCTTCTGATGTAATAACTATAGAATTTCTTCGAGAATGGATAAAAAATCATAGAAAAGCACCTCATATTGCAAGGAAATCATGGGATACCACCAAAAATATATTAAATGAAGAAATCGCTAATAGAAAAATAACTGAATTCTTTTAAATGGTATTTTTTTTTACAATTAATACAATATGATTAGAGGCATATCTATGTATATTTACACTTTCTATAATGTTATAATCTGCTTTTTCAAGAATTTTTTTTTCTTTAGCATAAATACGTTCAGATTTTTGAATACTATCTATAGATTGGGATTTTATAGCAAGAATTAATATTCCATCATCTTTTAAATAATAATTACAATTGTGAATTGCGATCTCAGCTTGATTTGGTTGAGCAACATCTTGATAAATTATATCAGCTTTAGTAAAAATTGAATTCGCATAACTTTCAGGATATCGAGCATCTCCCAATATTGGTATAATATTTTTTCTACCTGATGTATTCTGAATTAATTGTCTGATACTTCTTTCAGCAAATTCTACTCCATATATTACACTGGATCTTAAAATGTCAGACAGATGAGAAATTGTAGTCCCTGATGACGCTCCTAAATATAAACAATTTAAATCATCAGATAAGAAATTATTAGCAGGATTTTCTAGGATTAGAGCCGCTAGTTTACTCCTGAATGGATCCCATTCTCTATATTCCTCTCCTCTATATTCTATTAATTTCTCACCGTAAACTCTATATCCTACGTCTAAGTTTTTTGTATAAAGTTTTATTTTTTCTTGGGGGCCAGATATAAAAACATTATAAAATTTTGGATGATTTCTAATCTCAGTTTTAGTCATTTTTTTACTTATTTACCTCACTTTCTTTTTTTTGATTGATTTTTCTTGCTTTTTACTGTATCTACCTTTTTAGGCGGATTTGGATATTTTTCTTCAATTTCTTTTATTTTTTCTTCAATTTCTCGTGATAATCTATCACCAATAAATTCTCCAGAAAAAAAATCAACTTTAGCCGAAAGTCCCAACTTTCCCGCAACAACGCGAGCTATTTTCCCTCTGTGATAAGGCTTAGCTGATCGAATTTGATTCCATTGAAATATTAATCCATGTTTAGGTCTTTTTTCACCAGTTCTCAAAAATCGATATAATGCTTTTTCAGCACCTAATAATTGGATTCTTGAAGCTGGCATGTAAGCTAGCTTTTTTAATCCCCCAGCTTTTGAAATTAATTTAGCACCTATTAAAGAGCCCACAATAGCTCTAAGATTAGGCGCTGTTTTTTCCATTAAATCGTCTAAATAACGTTCTAATTCCTCAATATAAGAATTTAAAGATAATATCTGGTTTGCATAAGCCTTGACGATCTCAAGATCAATTTCAGCACCCATTGAATTAATTGCTTGTTTGTATAAATTCAGAACTCTTTTTTCCTTCAAATCAAAGTTTTGTTTAAGATTATCGATGGTATAATTGTCTCTATGTCCTAAACTTGAGATTAATTTTGTCATTAGAATATTATCATCAATAGCTCTATCAGTTAATTCTGGAAAATGTAATCCATACCATTCTCTAAGACGTGCTATAAATAGACTTAGTGATTTCTTAATAATGTCTAATGTTTCATTTGTTTGAATAATAATTATGTCATTTTGCCCCCCAACTTCACTTACCTTCTTTTTAACTAGCTCTTCATTAATTTTCTTATATCTGCCCAAGAGTTCGCTATTTGAAACGGCTATTCCAACTTTTTTAAGCTGGTCTATTAGATTTAATCTAAAATTTTTAAATTCCAATGAAGTTATATTTAATTCAGTCGATACTTCTAACTTTTGAGAAGTTAATGTTTCCATTTTCTTATTATCAAAAATAAATTCATCAAAACCAGAATTTTTCAAATCTGAAATAAATTCTTTGTATTCATTTAAAACTTGCTCTGAATCTAAAATTTTATAAAACTCTATAACTTTTTCATTATCCCCATTAAAATCAATGAAATTTAAAGTATTCCCCGTCTCATCAAGAGCAAATATACCAACCAAAGTATCAACAATGTAGCACTTCATTTTTTTGAACTGTTCTAAATTATTATTTCTCTATTAAAAATGATTTATAAGATCATAATCATTATTTTCTTTTAAAAAATGCTAGAAATTAATCT
>CAYSZJ010000155.1:0-9348 GCA_964435435.1 uncultured archaeon | reverse complement strand
CATATAATTGCGATATCAGTAAAGTAAAAAGTTCTTTTGGATGCATAAAGAAAGTCTTACAATATTTTAAGGATTAAAATAAAATGTTCTTATATTTAATTAACTGGTACGGGCAGCGATAATGAATACATGATGTTCTGGTACAGCGGGTTCATCAATTCCAACATAATTAGTTTCAATCACCTCAAATCCATATGATTTCAGAAGGTGTTCCCATGCTTCTATCCTAAGAAAATTAAGAGGCACATTGATATCTTCGTCGCCAATTACTCGATTGTAAAACCAATCAACAAAGCTATTAGCCATCCTAATATAATCTTCCTCAATATAACTTTCTTTGATTACTAAGCGTTGTCTAGTTACTCTCGTTGCCTCTTCCAATAGATGTTCGGGGTCACTCGCATGATGTAAGACGGTATATAGAATGGTAGTATCTACTTCCTCATCTGCTAACGGTACTTTACCCTCTGGATTATATAAGATCAATGGCAGGTCTGTATAATTATAATCAACAATATCAACCAGAACAACTTCTTTATCAAGCTGTTTTTTTATTTCTAGAGCTAAAAGCCCATTTCCAGCACCAAGATCAAGTATCTTCTCTCCTACGATATATTCTTTTACTTTTTCAAACCTGATTTTAGCATATTTAAATTCTTTAGCCTTTAGATCTTTTTCATTATCAACATGTCTTCTAATAAACTTTCGCAATGTTTCTTCAACTCTTATAAGAGGTAATCCTTTTTTTAGGCCTTTAGTTATGGTTCTACTTACGTATAACCAAAATATATTTCTTTTAAGAGAATTAATTTTAAGATGTTTCATGGCCGATAATAATAATGAACGGATTTCATTCCAATAGTGTTTGTCTTTTTTAGTTTTCTTAGAAAATATAGGATATATAATGCTTTCCACAATCTTTAGATCATTTTGATCAATGGGTTTGTGGAATTTTATGTTTTCTACTTGAGTCATTTATTTCAGACACAACCTTTCAGTTTTTAAGTAAAATATTTAAGTAAGTGAGTATTTACTCACTTATAAACTTTATGAGTAATTACTCATTTAATACTACCATAATGTTAAGCAAAAAATTTTCTCGAAATAAACAAGAAAAAATTAACTGGATTTATAATACCTTTTTTAATCTAATTTTAGAAAAGGGATATCACAAAACAAGTACAAATCATGTTGCAAAATCAGCTAAGATTAGTATTGGTACGATTTATAAATATTTTCCGAAAGGAAAAGAAGATATTATACGAAAATATTTTGAAGAATCGATGGAAACTTTTTTGGATAGTCAGGATTTAGCTAGCATGAATGATGATAATGTAAGAGATTTTCTCAATCATTTTGTTTTAGATTTATTTAAAAATCACCAGGAAAATAAAGGATATAATCTAGCTTTTAGATCTGCCATACAATCTGATAAAATATTGCATGATGCACACAAAAAGAAGATTTTCAATTTTTTTAAAGATAAAGTGGAGAAATTACGGAAGATAAATGAAAATTTTAAACAAATATCCGAGAAAAGATTGGTAGATGTATTTATCTTCATGTATAATCTTGTTAATGCGATTTTATATCATCATTTATCTGTAATGGAATTATTTGATAGAGACGATAAATTTGTTGAATTTCTTTCAAATTTAGTAGCTTTTTCATTAAAGTATTATCTTAAAAGAGATAGTGTGGAGCTATTGTGATATTATAGCTAGAAAACGTTTTTTATGGATAAAAGATGAAAAAAGAAAAATTATTTAAATCCTTGACAAAAGGAGTCAGCATTATGATTGGGTATGGTGGTTAGGTAAAACTCACAATGGAATAAAAATTGAAACAGAAACTGAAGCAAGATCAGCACTCAAAGACCAACAAGATAAAGATGCTAGAAGAAGAGAAATATGTAAAGATAATGAAGTAATATTAATTGAAGTTCCTTATTACTTCTCTGAATTAGCAGATTTTGAGCCATATCATAACGTGGAATATTTTCAGGATAGATTAATAGAACTCTTTAATGAGCAAGGTAATGCAATTAAATTTGGGCTATATGATAAATATCTCATTGAAAAATGGATTATGGTTTCATTGGTAAGGCAGGGCTATTTACATTTTCCTCCAATTTAAGATAATTTTTACTCAAATAATAAAAAAATAATAAATAATATATACAGTAAAGAATCTTATTAGAAATAAAGAAAATGAGTTGAAAATTGATGTATGGCTTTAAGCATAATATCAATAAAGTTATAGAAGCATGTGCCGATGTATTAGAGAAAAAAATGGGATTCAATCAAGCTCAGGTTATAAGGTTTTTTGAAATCTTACCCATAGAAGAGTTCCCAAACACTACAAAAGTACCATTAGAAGGGCGTGAGAACTGGTATTATTTAAGAGATAGAATATATCATAACGCATTATTCTTTAATTACGAGACAAGAGAATACAAGCTATTAGATCCTGAAAGTAAATGGCAAAGAAAAACTATTGAGGAATTTCAGAAATCCGAAGAACAATTAGTGAAAGAGAAACACATTTATATAGATAAGATGGAAAAAATAAAACAATCTTTTGCCTACAAAAATTTAAAGTCTATAATAGGTTGGTATTTTTCTTGTCCTGATATTTCTCTACGCCATGATATATTACCCACACCTAAGAAATTTGTTTTAATGCTACTTGAAAAAAATTCAAAATGGTTAAAATTAAATAATCACCAAGATCTTAAAGCTTTAAGAGATTCATTACTAGAAGTATATCATTATGAAGAAAGAAATAAAAAATAAATTTAAAATAACTACTTCTTCTTTCTCAACTGTTACCTCCCTCCCCCGTGGTGCCCCCTCCTAAAAAAGTAGGAAATTAGATAGACATCTAGATTTTTAAAAAATCAGTTTTTTCAATTAATTCTTCTGTTGAGAAAACGGTAATTTTTTCTTGACTTTGTTTCAATCTTTTATCATTCGACCAAATATTAGATTTAAGTGCGAAAGCAAGAGCCAAATACACTGTATCTTTAGGATCGGGAGAAATTTTTTCAGCTTTATCTATAAAAGGGGTTATCTCCTTTTTCGGAACAACATTGATCTGTTCTTTTAACAAATCTAAAAATTGGTTAAATTCTTCACGTGATCGATGAGTCTTCTTGAGAATGAGTTCTTCATATTTAGCAAATTCTTTGAATAAGAATTCGGGAGCAAAAAGTTGTAATTTATCGCTAATCAAGAGCTCAGCAGTTGACCCCTCTTTTATTAAAGCAGCAAAAAGAATATTAGCATCAACAACTAATCTCATTTTTTATTCGCTCTTATAGTGTTTTAATAAGAGTTCACTTATTTCTCTTCCAAGATTTAAAGCGTCTTCGGGAGATATTTCACTATCAATTCGAAAAGTTTTCATAAAATTTAATTGTGTAATCTTTTTTTTGATTGAATCTCTTGCTACTTCAGACCAATTAATTTCTGGGAAATCTTCCATCATTTTCTTTAATTCATTGGGAATTGATAAAGTTAGATTGGCCATTTTAAATTTTTTATTTGGTTTTTATGTGAATATATGTGAATACACATATTAATAATTATCTAGGAATTTTTTTTCAAATAAAATATAATATTCTTGAATTTTATTATAAATCTTACATTTAATCATTCTTTCTATTATCTCCCTCCCCCGTGATGCCCCCTCCTAAAAAAGCTGTATATCATTATTTCATCCGGAGTTTTTTAAGAATCCAGTCTAGTTTAAGCTCGATAAAATTTTTAAGTATGTAATACATACTTACATATATGAGAACTAATATTGTGATTGATGATGACTTAAAGGAGAAGT
Organism: uncultured archaeon; assembly: GCA_964435435.1. Taxonomy (GTDB): domain Archaea; phylum Asgardarchaeota; class Lokiarchaeia; order Sigyniarchaeales; family SOKP01; genus Loki-b32. The sequence goes on along the minus strand of CAYSZJ010000155.1, from coordinate 5,511 downwards.
GGTGGGAGATTAAAAGAGAAGCAGATCATCTCAACATGAAAATTGGTGATTACATTATTTTTTGTCATGATCTCAGAAAAAAGATGGCTAATAAGGATAAGATTCTTGAGATTTTAGAAAATCCATTATCAGATGGTTTAAAAGACGTAGATGTAATAAAGGCAAGTAAAAGTATGTGGAAATCATGAGGGGAATCGATTCAAACATTCTTGTGTATGCATTAAATAAAGATCTTCCTGAACATTTACCTTGTAAAAAACTTTTAATAAACATTGTTAATGGAAAAGAACTCGTAAGCATTCCTTCAATTGTGTTTATGGAATGTTTTCATGCGTTAGTTAAAGCATTTGAATATAAAGAGGTTGAGGTTAAGAAGCGGTTAATTGCAATTATCGACTCGAAAAATATTAATGTACTAGACATTTCTACATCTTCAATATTATTTGCATTTGAGATAGCTGAAAAATATAGAACTGGAGGGAGGGATTCCTTAATTGCGGCAAGTTTATTAGAAAATAAGATTCAAGAGATTTATTCTCATGATTCAGATTTTGATAAAATTTTGCTTATAAAACGGATAGATCCAATATAAATCCAAACATTAAATATTTATATTTATACATTCACTCTCTAACATCTCCACCACCCGCGATTCCCTCTCCTAGAGAAGTAGGTGTATAATGATATGCAATGATTCGGAGTTACCCTGAAAGTATGGCGAGGAAACGTCCAATCCGTATATAAAGCATGAAAAAATAAAATTACTATTTGAATCCTTCGCAGAAGGAATCGACATTTTTTGGTAAAACATTATGATTGTAGCCCCCCTCTAATAACGCATATCGCCGACCTTTGCATAATTTTTCTGAATATTCCTTCATTAATCCTCCTAATTCTGTGTAATCTTTTGGGAATAACAAATGACCCCAATCCTCAATACCTTGATCAAATCCTGCACTCGCAACGAAAATATCAATATCTTCCAAGTGCTGCATGTAATTCTCAACTTCTCTGATATAACCAGAAGGACTATTAGAATACGGATTTAAAATCTTAACGCGGAAATCATCATCTCTGTTTTTTAAGATATTGATATTGCCATATCCGTTTTGAAACTCTGAACTAAAGTTCTAATCTCCGGTGTGCAAATCAAAATCTAATACAAATGCTGATTTTATCTTTCCCTCCGAAAATAACTTCAATAGGCTTATACTAATATTATTGAAAAAACAAAAACCCCAACACGAGTCGGCTGAAGCATGATGTCCTGGAGGACGTATCACAGCAAAAGTAGGGTTTCCTTTATATCCTTCCTCTGCTGCTAAAATAGCGCCCCCTGCAGCTAAAGAAGCTAGTTCAAATAATAGAGAATCTCGTTTGATATATCTTAAATGTCTTTCTGTATGAGCTCTGAGAATATCCTCTTCAGTAGCAGGTTCTGGTTTTATAAATTCATAATCGGATTTGCTTTTCATTAAATTGATAATTCCTTCAAGTCGTCCTGCTTCTGCTGCTGGATCATAAGTATAACTTGAATTATAATACCTTTCATGAAATACAATTTTCATTTAAAATTCACATTTAAGCAATAAAATATTAGTAATAAATTGATTTCTCTATTTTAAAAATTTATTATTTAATTTTAGATAAAAATGAAAAAAAAAAGAAAAAATTCTCTGTAATTATTTTATTTTTACGCTTTCCCATATTTTTTGAATAATAATATGCCGAGAAGGACAATTACAACACTCATTATTGTTAAGATTCCTAGATCGATCCAAATTGTTAATTCTGTTAAAGGAGCTCCTTCAAGAAAAATTAGATTTAATGCATCAGTAGCATAATAACTTGGTAAAAAATACCCAATTATCCTTGTTGCGTCATTTAGAGGAATAAAAGTACCAAAAAACATCTGTGGAAGTATAAAGATAAATGACAATCCGGTGGCTGTTCCTGCAGTTTTTGCAACAGTAGCAGTTATAAGGCCGAATCCAACAGAACATATAGATAGAACAAGTATGAAGATAAATGCTAATAAGAATCCTGTTGCGCCTCCTTCTGGTCGGAACCCTATAAGGAGTGAACATACAGTAACTATAGCTACCTGAACGATAGAAAGTAGGGTATTTGATATAACATGGCTTCCCATGAATTCTCCAGATGTCGTAGGAGTCACATTTATTCTTTTTAATAATCCTTGTTCTCGATCATCACTAAATGATTGAGCTACAACCATAACGATAAAAATGCAGGCATAAGCAAATAATCCTGGTGCCATAAAATCAAATTGATTCTTTCCAGGTGTTCCTGAAGGGGTTGTTCCAAAAGCTAACCCAAACACCAAAGTGAGCACTGTGGGAAATAAAATCATTAAAAATAAGTAAGCTGGTTCTCTTATTATTTTTTTTAATTCCATTTTCACTAGAGCTAATATTTTTTGCATTTTCATTTTTAAATCCCCTCCAATATTCTTCTACCAGTTATTTTAAGAAAAACTTCTTCTAAATTTTTAGCTTCATGTTTTTCCATTAATTCTTTTGGAGTACCAAGCGCAATAAGTTCACCATAATCAATAATGCCAACTCTATCGGAGAGTGCTTCAGCTTCTTCGATATAATGAGTTGTTAATATGATGGTTTTGTTTTGGTGTTTAAGGGATCCAATAAATTCCCAAACCTTCCTACGAGCTCTAGGATCCATTCCAACTGTTGGTTCATCAAGAAATGCTATTTTGGGATCGTGAATTAATGCAACAACCATATTTAACTTGCGGAGCATTCCTCCACTATATCCTTTAACCTTTCTTTTACTATCCTCTTCAAAATCTAATAACTCTAAAAGATAATCCATTCTCTCTTTTATCCTGTTTTTTGGCATTCCATTTAGGTTTCCAAACAGATCAAGATTTTCTCGTCCAGTAAGAAATTTGTAAAGAGCTGCTTCTTGAGGACAGACTCCAATCAATTCTTTAATGCTATTAAGATTTTTTCTTACGTCATATCCAGCAACAATCGCTGTTCCTTTTGTGGGTTTTAGTAAACCATTTAGAATGTTAATTGTAGTAGTTTTACCAGCACCGTTAGGTCCTAAAAGACTAAATAGTTCTCCACTTTTAATTTCAAGATTCAGCCCATTAACCGCTATTACATCTTCATATTTTTTTACTAGATTCTTTATAATTATACCATATCCATTATCAGGATCGATAATATCCTCAGGTTTTTTCGATGAATATTGATATTTTTCTTTTACTGACAATTTTTTATCACTTTTTTTTGTTTATATTTTAAATCGCATTTTAATTATTATAAAATTTATAGAGTCCAATATTTGAGTTGAATTAGTATATATGGTTTAAGATATTTATGCAAACTATCTAGATGAGAAAAAGGAACAAAATATTAAGGGTGATGGGCGATCTATCACCCTATTGGGTGATAAATTGTACTCACAAAAATATGAATTTTTAGAAAAAACTGTTGAAATATCGAATTAATGAACTTTTTATAAATTTATTTTTAAATAAATTTTAAGATTTGAGTTCTCTTTTTTATCGGTAATAGATTAAATAAGGAAAAATTATCTAATTTCAATAAGGTTAAGCAGAAGAGGCTTTAATTTCATTTATTTTATCGCTTAAGTATTTTTCTATCCATGTAGGATACATTTTTCCTTCTACTAGAATTGTTACATTAACAGATTCAAAATCTTTTTGCATTAAATCAGATTCTATTTCTTGCAGTTCTTTCATAGACTTAGTCCAAACAAACATTAACATCAATTTCGGAAAATTACTAAATGTCCAAGTAATTACTATTTTTTGTCCATAGATTTGGCGTAATTCTTCTATAATTTCATTTGCATCAATTTGAATATCAGGTTTTGAATTTAGAATAATAAAGGAACAAATACTTGCTGTTCTATCTGGATACCAATCAATAGTAAACGTAATTGCTAAGTTTTCGATAAGTTGGTCTAAATGTTTCCTAACTGTTTTAGTAGAATAGCCTAATTCATCAGCAATTTCAGAAACTGGTTTCCGTGAATTAGCCTTAAGAGAATCTATAATTAAATAATCTAATCGAGATAATATAGCTTTTTCAGAACTTTTAAATAGACTTGCTGGTGAATTCTTATCCAACCCGACTGTAAGTGTGTCAATCTCACCTTTTTCTCTTACAAAAGAAACAATAGAATCTAGTTCAGCTAGGTCTCTAATATAAGCATGCATATAAATAAGGCTGCCGCTTGCTTGAGTAACATTATAAATGCATTCATGATGCCCAAGTCTATCCATTAGACTTTTTTTATCTTTTGCTTTCGTTCTTCCAAACATTACTAAATTTATAGTATTGGGAAAATATGAAAAACCAAGGCGAGCGCGAAAATTTTGGATGATCCCTAAGGCTACTAATGATTTTACACGTTTATGGATGGAATTGACACTCATTTTAAATACATCAGCAAGTTCTGAATACGATATTCGAGAATTTGCCAATAACATCAGTAATATGGTAAGATCAATCGTATCCATATATTATTTATCAACAGATTAAAATTTATAATTTTTTACTATAGGATTTAATTAAATAGTAGAATTAAAAAGCAATAAGATAGACAGGGATTTTTATGTATATTTATAATCTTCTACTTAATTTCTCTATCATATCTTCTGTCATTCTTTTTAAATCATAATTAGGATCCCAACCCCATTCTTCACGGGCAAGAGAATCATCTATGGATTTAGGCCATGAATCGGCAATTTCTTGCCTAAAATCAGGTTTATACTCTATAGTGAACTCTGGAATATGTTTTTTAATTTCAGTTGCCAGCTCACCAGCAGAAAAACTAAAACCGGTAATATTATAGACGTGACGTTTAAGTTTAGAAACATCTGCTTCTAAAAGATCTATCATACATTTATTACAATCAGGCATATACATCATAGGTAAAACTGTATCTTCCTTTAAGAAGCAAGTATAACGTTTATTCTTTATTGCTTCATAGAATATTTCTACCGCATAATCAGTTGTTCCACCCCCAGGAAACGTTTCACTGCTTATAATACCCGGTAATCTCATCGACCTTGTATCGAGATCATATTTTTTAAAATAATATTCAATTAATAATTCACCACTTACTTTTGTAATTCCATACATCGTTGTAGGTTGCAATATTGTAGTGTTTGGTGTGTTTTCCCTAGGTGTAGTTGGTCCAAAAGCCGCAATAGAGCTTGGCCATATTATTCTATCGATATTATACCTTCTTGCGGCCTCTAAGACATTAATTAACCCGTTTATATTTATATTCCACGCAGTTTGTGGCATCTTTTCCCCTGTAGCAGATAAAAGTGAAGCCATATGAAAAATTGTATTAATATCATATTCAAATAATGCTTTAGAAAGCAATTCTTTTTCTAATGCATCTAAATAAATAACTGGACCATTTTCAGTTACTATCTCAGGTAATGGTGTTTTTCTTCCAGTTGCTATAACGTTGTCATTTCCATAT
>CAYSZJ010000154.1:0-9360 GCA_964435435.1 uncultured archaeon | reverse complement strand
TTTCTCTGTGATGACACAGCTTTTAAAAATAGGACAATGATTAATCCTAAAGATCATAGGGAACTTATCATCCCTGCTTATAAGAAGATTCTTCATGAGATAAACAAAACAGGAAAATGTGCGATTTTTCATTCAGATGGCTACACTGAACCCTACTTTGATGGATTGATTGAAGCAGGATTTAAGGGGGTTGAATCTTTAGAACCAATGGCTGGTATGAATTTAAAATATTTAAAGGAAACATATGGAGATAAACTCTGTTTAATTGGAAATGTAGATGTCTCATATCTTTTACCTTTCGGCACAACAGATGAAGTTTCACAATCAGTAAAAAAATGTATAAAAGATGCTGGCGAAGGTGGTGGATATATTCTGAGCCCTTGTACAGATATAACAAATTCATGTAAACTTGAAAATATTTTTACTATGATTTCAGTTGCAAAAAAATTTGGAAAATATCCTTTAAAATTATGAATAAGGTGAATTAAACTGGAATTATCTTTTCCTTTATTTTCTTCCTTCATAAATTTAGATAGAAAAGGACGTAAAATTGAGTTATATCCAAATTGAAAAACATTAAATAAATAAAGCAAATATCTACTTCTTTAGAAATCCTAAGTCTTAACTTATAATATTACAAATAAATCTTTAAATAATTAAAGATTCAAGTAATAATATTCAGAAGATTTTATAATTCAAAATCCTCAGATTTTCTTAATAATTCAATGTATTGGTGAATGATATTACTCAAATAGAAGAACCTGGAAGTATAAATAGAGAGATTAGGGCAGATAATCTAGTAAGAGAAACTAAAGTGCTTAATATTACTAGACTGGCTATAATGTTAGTAGATCTATTCGGGTCAGATGAACCATTTAAAAAATTAGCAAAAAGAGAAGGTCAAGAAGTTGAGATGTATTTAAAAGAATTAGATGGGTATATAACATTTACACTTACATCAGATCGGAATAATTTTAATTGTCGAGCAGAGAAAGCGAAAGATCCGGTAGCAAAAATCATAGTGAATGTAAAGGAAAAAGACATAATACGTGTAATTAGTAATATTATTCGTTCTAAAAATAATTTGTTTGGATTAGTGAAATTACTAAAATATATCATTCCAGGAAAAGTAAAAATTAAGGGATCAAGAAAAACTGTTTTAAGATTAGTGAGATGTCTGATGATTGGGAAACATGAAGTATATAAGAAGAAAAAATGAGGTTTTTCTATGAGTTTACACGATAATCCATTTCTAAATATTTCTAATTCAATAAAAAATTCTTATATTGAAGAGTGGCAAGAAAAAAACAAGAAAGTAATAGGATATTATTGTACATATATCCCTGAAGAATTATTATTTGCAGCAAATTTACTACCATTTCGAATCAGAGCAACAGGAAACAAAGATACTGAATTAGGGGATATCTATATGGTAAGATTTACTTGTTCATTTGTCAGAGCAACGCTAGATTTAGCTTTAAAAGGAACCTATGATTTTTTAGATGGATTTTTGGTATGTAATAGTTGTGATCATAGTCGTAGGATGTTCGAACTTTTTGATCTTAAAGTTTTTAATCGTGAGAATTTTAGTAAGAAAGTTCCTCGCTTTTATCTTGCGCTACCTCATGTTATAACTGATGAAGGTTTTGAATGGTATAAAAATGAAGTAGAAGAATTAAAAACTGAAATAGAAGAAAGTTATAAAATTGGTGAAATTTCTAATAAGATGCTTATAGAATCAATTAAAATTCATAATGAAAATAGAGCTTTACTTAGAAAAATTCATGATTTAAGAATCCAAAGTGATCCTAAACTAAGTGGTAGTGAAGCACTTCAAATTAATATGACAAATGCTTCAATCCCTAAAGATATAGCAAATAAAGAACTAAAACAAATTATAGAAATAATAAAAGAACGCTACACCATTGATGTTGAAAATAAAAAAAGAATATTACTAGTTGGAAGTGTAGTTGATAATATTGAGTTTACTCAATTAATAGAAAATTCAGGAGCTTTTATAGCATCAGATTTTTTATGTTTTGGAACTCGAAATTTTTTGGATGATGTAAAACTAAAGGATGGAGAGTCACCTTTAGATAGTATTACAAGACATTTATATTATAGAATCTCTTGCCCAAGAATGATGGATGACCATGACCGAAGATTAGATTTTATAAAAGATGAAATTAAAAGAGCTAATATTGAAGGTGTTATTTTACAAAGAATAAATAATTGTGACTTACATGGGTGCGATAATATGCTTTTTACACATGAATTAAAAGAATTAGAAATCCCTGTTCTGAATATCGATAGAGAATTTTATATGGCAGATACTACTCGTTTACAAACTCGAATAGAAGCATTCCTAGAAATGATTTAACATCTCTAAAAAAAAGGTGGTTTAGCATAGTTATCAAGAATGATAATCTTAATCGAATTATTCCTTATAGAATGCTATTGAAAGCCACTTCATCGACTCGAGAACTAATAGAAAGAATTCTGCCAGAGAATGGAGTTCCTTCATTACGAATAGTTCTCAATAAAGTTGAATCAGTCTTAACTCGTTATATTGATAAAGCGGAAGAAGGAGTACCAATTGTTGGATATCATTTTTCTTTTCCTGTTGAATACCTTATGTGTTTTGATTGTGTTCCAGTTTGCCTGGAATCCACTTCATATTTCTTGGCTACTTTTTTAGCAGGTGGATCAGAATATTATTATGATCTCATGAATAATTGGGGTCACCCTTTTCATACTTGCACATCTCAAAAAGGAGCAATGGGTATGACATTAGACGATTTGTTTAGATTCGATGCAATTATTACCCCTACAGCTCCTTGTGATTGTACTATTGCATCGTATCCTTTTTTTAAATATAAAGAAAAATTTCCCCTTGTTTTGGTTGATCTACCTTATCTACACAAAGAAAAAAGTTATCATTATTATGCTGATCAGCTTAAATTAGGAATATCAAATCTCGGTAAAATTATTGGTCAGGAACCCGATTTTAAAAAATTAAAAGAAGCCATTGAGCTAGAAAATCAAGTTAATAGAATAAAATTCGAGATTTTTGAGTTGATTAAAGCTACACCAAGTCCCGTTGAAAATATGTATAATCCTGCTTCAGCAGGTTCTTATATATTTATAGGAGGTACACCTGAAAATCTAGCTTTTCATAAAGAAATGTTAGAAATAACTAAAAAACGGTATAAAAATAAAGAACATTACGGAGGAGAAGAACGAGTAAGATCAATTTGGCCTTACATGATAACTTGGTTCTCTATTGACTTAATGGAATGGTTGGATAGAAATTTAGGTCTAAGCGTTTTATTTGATATATTTAATTATAATTTTGCGGATCCTATTGATACATCCTCTGATTTAGATACAATGTTCTTAGGTATGAGTAAAAAAGGAATGGATTTCTCCATGGTAAAACAATCTACCGAATTTTTTGAACCTTTTATTGATTACTGTGTAAATTTTGCTAAGGATTTTTCAGCAGACTGTTTTATATACACACAAAGTATTGCTTGTAAACAATTTGGCTCTGTTCCTCAGCTCCTAAGAGAAGCTTTAAGAGATGAGATTGGAATTCCAATGTTGTTAATTGAATTTGATGCCGGAGATGCTAGAATGACATCATTAAAAACTTTTAAAGAAAAAATTAGTATGTTTGTACAAACTTTAATTTGAAAATTTGTAACCAAAATATTAAATGAATTGAATCCCAATAAGGTAATGCATTATGGCAAATGAACTTGAACTGGAAAACAGGATAATCCCATATAAAATGCTTTATGAAGCCATCTCTTACACTGAAGGATTAGTAGATGGCATCATTCCGGAATATGGAATTCCTTCTTTAAGAATCGGATTAAAACACTTAAAGTCAATTATTGGAGAATATATTGAAAATGCTAGGGAGGGATTCCCTATAATTGGACATCATTTTTCATTTCCAATAGAATATCTTTCTTGTTTCGACTGTGTTCCGGTAGGTATTGAAGCTGTTTCATATATATTAGCAGCTTTATTGCCTCATGGGTCAGAGCATTTTTATGATTTAATTACTCATTGGGGGCACCCCTTTCATACGTGTACTTCACAAAAAGGAACTATGGGTATGACTTTAGATGATTTATTTAGATTTGATGCAATAATTACCCCTACAGCTCCCTGTGATAATACATATGCTTCTTATCCCTTCTTTAAATATTATAAAAAAATTCCATTAGTTGCCCCTGATTTACCTTTCCTCAAAGAAGATAAGAGCATTCCTTATTATGCAAAGCAGATAAGATTAGCTTTAGAAGAATTAGGAAAAATAATTGGTCAACAACCTGATTATGAAAAATTAAGGAAAGCTATTGAATTAGAAAACCAAACTTATAAAACACAATTAGAAATATTTGAATTAAAAAAAGCGGTTCCTTGCCCAGTAGAAAACATGTTTAATGTTATGTCCGCAGCTGCTTTAATCTATATGTCAGGTCGTCCTGAAAAAGTTGAGTTTTATGATAAAATGCTGCAAATTTCTAAAGAAAGATATAAAAAGAAAGAACATCATGCTGGAGAGGAAAAAATTAGAAGTATTTGGCCATATATGGTGATTTTTTTTGATTTAGCATTATGGGAATGGCTTGATCGGAATCTCGGCATGTCTATTCTATTTGACATTTTCAATTATAATTTTGCTGACCCAATAGACACATCATCTGATCTAGATACCATGTTTGAAGGATGCGCTGTAAAATCTATGGAAGCACCGATGGTGAAGCAATCTGCTGAATTTTATTACCCGTTCATTGATGAGTGTGTAAGGTTAGCTAAAGAATTTTCTGCTGATTGTTTTATATTTACCTCACATATTGGTTGTAAACAGTTTGGAAGCGTTCCTCAAATCTTAAGAGAAGCTCTTAGGGATGAAGTTGGCATTCCTATGTTATTAATTGATGTCGATGTTGGAGATTCACGATTTGCTTCTGAAAAAATTATACGAGATAAAATCAATATGTTTGCTCAAACTTTACTTTAAATATAAAAAAAAATAAAAAATAGATAATTAAAAGGGTGTCTTATTTCTTACTTTATCAAAGCATGATTCTTATTGATTATAATTTCTGCCTGTTTTATTATTCTTTCAATGATATCATTAACATCCTCAATGGTATCAATAATTCCAATTGATTGACCAAGCAGTACAGCTCCAGTCTCGATATCACCTTCATATACCCTATCATAAGCACTTAAGTCATGTACTCTTTGCTCAGGGGTTATAGATTGTTCATACGCTATCATTTCCTCTTTACTACTGGGTGCTGGATGTGATAAAGCATATTTATTTTTGTATAAACGAATAGGACCAAATGCTCCTGTGAAAAGTCCTGTATCCTGTGGTTTCCCCGAGGGAATTAAGGACTTGTACTTTTCATGAAATTCACTTTGTTTTGAAGCAATAAATCGCGAACCCATAGCTATAGCTCCAGCTCCTAAAGAAAGAGCTGCCACTAAACCTTCTCCTGTAGCAAATCCTCCACATGCTATCTTAGGTAAATCAGGAAATGTTTTATTAATTTGTTGAAGTAAGACAAGCGTAGAAACTCTCTCATAGGATTGATGACCACCTCCTTCAGTGCCAGTAACGACTAATCCATCAACTCCTGCGTCTATGCATTTTTGGGCTAACCAGACGGCTGGTGCCACATGAAAGTGTTTAATTTCCGAATTTTCGCGTAATCCTCGGAAGGATTTAGATTCTGGGAGCATTTTTGAAGATCCAGCAGAAGTTAACCAATATTTACATTGATCCCTCATTTTAGGATTACTCATGACTATTCTAGGTAATTGCCTAACCATTTGTCTTACTCCTCGATTATTACGGGATGTAAGAATGTTGAGTCCAAATGGCTTATCAGTATGTTCAACCATATATTCTAAGCTTGCCTTATGTTCTTCGACAGGATCCGTGCCCACTATATTAACATTTGATAATACGCCCAAACCGCCAGCTTCGCTAACCGCAAGAGCCAACTCACGTGTGAAAAAAGGGCCCATAGGAGCACTAAAAATAGGATGCTTTAATCCAAACATTTTTGTTATATTAGTTTCTATCATTTTCTAAATCACCTTTACTTATATAAATCTGCAGAGCTTTTATCTTTTTTTTTAAAGTCTAAAAGATGAAAGTTATTTAATTTCACTCATCTAATAAATTTAATATTAAGAATTCAAAATATCAGATTTTGGTATGTGATAATATAATGAATAATAGCAAAGTTGTGTCCGAATTAGAGCAAATTGTAGGAGATAAATATGTTTCTGATGAACCAGAAATACAATTCTTATATCATTATGACTTTATAACAGCAGAACCGGAAGGACAGTGTGATATTGCCATTATGCCAGAAACAGCTGAAGAAGTTCAAGAAATTATAAAAATAGCTAATAAATATAAAATTCCTGTTGTTCCATGGGTTTCAGGGATAAATTTTGGCTCAATTGCTACACCTAGAAAAGGAGGTATTGTTGTCGATTTGCGACGTATGAATCGCGTGCTTGAAGTAAATGAAGACGATATGTATGCTGTAATCGAAGGTGGAACAACATGGGCAGATTTAAAAGGATATCTTGATAAGCATCATCCTAATTTTAGAGCAGGAGTAACTTTTTCACCTCCTGGCACGGGTGTAGTTCCTTCATGTTTATGTTATGGTATGTTTGATCTTGGGATGATAGGGGGTACTGGAGCAGAATTTCTTAATGGTTTAGAAGCTGTGTTAGGTTCTGGAGAATTAGTGAGAGTAGGATCTTGTAGCATTTCAAATAAATGGTATGGCCGACAACCATTACCAGATCTAGCAGGTTTGTTTATTGGATGGGAGGGTACGACTGGAATTGTAACTAAAGCAGCCGTAAAATTATGGCCAAAATTACCCTATAGAGAAGATATTGCAATTTTGGCCCCAACTGTTGATCAAGGAGTTCCTGTGCTGCAAAAACTTTCAAAAGCAGGATTAGGTATTGTTGATCTTGTATTTTTAAACATGGGATGGTGTCAAGCAATTCAAGGGTTTGATGAGAAAAGTGTAGCCACGGATCCCGTAGAACTTGGTTTACCAGATTTCATTGGTTTAGTAACAACTCAAGCGTATACTAAAGACCAACATAAAGCCCAATGTGATGCAATAAAAACTATATGTAGAGAATTTGATATTGAACCCACCACTGCAAAGGGCTTTTTAGAATCTTTTCCAAGTGATATGAGAGGTGTTTTCTTAGATATCTTTCCTGGTTATGGAGGCTACACTCCTGTTCAAGCATGGGGTTGTTGGAACTTTTCTCGTGGTGGTGGTGGTGAATGGATTGGTTCCTATTGCTCAACAAGTGATATTGCTAGATATTACAATATAGCACGAGAAATAACTCTTAAATATAATAAACCCCCTCAATTTTATAGTAGAATTATGTTTGGCGGTCATTATTGCGTTGCTCGGGCAAATTTATGTTTTAATAAAAACGATCCAGAAGATATCGAAAAAGCAAGAATAATTTTAAAAGAAATTTTTGATGCAGTTCATGAATTGGATGGTGTTGTCATGTATAAGCCGCCAATGTGGGTTGTTGAACACCATAAAAGCAAAACCTTACCAGCTACAACTGAATTAATTAAAAAAATAAAAAAACTACTGGATCCTAATAATATAATGAATCCAGGACAAGGAATTGAGGGAGATTAATATGTCAGATGAAAAAAGTATTATATATCTAAAGGATAAAGGGATATCTCAAATCACACATATCCCAGATCAACAAATACTTGATAGAAATAAAGATTTAGAATATTATAGTGAGATATTATACCAATGTGGGAAATGTGGAACATGTAGAACGGCTTATCATGAAGAAGGATGGCCTCGTGTATGCCCTTCAGGAGAATTTGGAAATTTTGAAGCATATTATCTTGGTGGTAAGAATCTCCTAACCTGGGCTATTATGTCTGATCGCCTTAAATGGACTGAAAACTTAGCAAAAATATTTTACCAATGTTCAGTATGCTTAGCATGTACCCAGCAATGTCAGATCCCCGAAATTCATTATTTTGCCGGAGAATGGTTAATGGCAATGAGAGAACAAACTGTTCAAAAAGGGTTAGGACCTATGCCAGAACAAAAGAGATATTCTGAGCATGTTGCATTAGAAAATAATCCTTATATGGAAAAACATAATGAGCGCACAAACTGGATAACATCAGATATTAAACAAACTCAAAATTCAAAATTAGCCTATTTTGTTGGTTGCACAACCAGTTATAGAGAACAAAATATAGCTAAAGCTACATCTGAAATATTGAATTCACTTCATGTAGATTTTAAAATACTTAATGATGAACGTTGTTGCGGATCTCCAGTATATATGACAGGTCAAACAGGAAAGGCAAAAAAAATTGCTGAAACTAATGTAAAGATATTTAAAAATGAAGGAGTTGAAAAAATCATCACTTCATGTGCTGGGTGCTACCGAACACTAAAAGAGACATACCATAAGAAGTTTGGAATTGATCATGGAATCGAAGTTCTTCACTTACCTGAATTTTTACTACAAAAAATAAATGATGGAGAAATTGAGTTTAATAATGAAATTAATATGAAAATAACCTATCATGATCCTTGTCACATAGGGCGTCATATGGGAATTTATGAACAACCAAGAGAAGTATTACAAAAAATCCCTGGAATCGAATTAATAGAAATGCCAAGAAATAGACATAATGCTTGGTGCTGTGGTTCAGGTGGCGGTGTGAGATCAGCATTCAAGGATTTATCCAGTTTCGCTGCGAATGAAAGAATTAAAGAAGCAAAGGAAACAGAGACAAGTGCAATAGTATCGTGCTGCCCCTTCTGTTTAAATCAATTTAAGACAAACATTGACGATGATGAGATCCAAACATTTGATCTTTCCGAGTTAGTAAATAAAGCAATAAAAAAGTAAATTAATTTTTTATCTTTTCTTATTCTAGTTGAGTATTTTTAATTTCCCTTCATATCTAATTTTCTTGTATCAAATATAGATTATCAGTCTCTTTTCTTTTAAATCTGATACTCTCCTTTCATATTATTGGAATGAAACTGACAGAACAGATTCAATTAAACAAAACAACTCAACTATCTTATCTATGTCATTTATCGAAAAATCTCTATAATCTAGCTAATTTTTATGTAAGACAAGAGTACTTTTATTATGGAAATTGGTTGAGATATTATGATTTATGGTATATGTTAAAAGCGAAAGAACCATATAAAAACCTCCCTTCACAAACTGCTCAGCAAACTTTAAAATTCGTAGATAAAAATTGGAAAT
>CAYSZJ010000153.1:0-9403 GCA_964435435.1 uncultured archaeon | reverse complement strand
ATAAACCTACTGATTTTTATTATGCGGATCTTACAGGTAGTTGGGATAGTGATGGAGATGGGAACTGGGGAGAAGGACCACTACCAGAAGATTCACCAGATAATGAATATGGTTTAGATGAGATCTCATGGATTCCTGAAGTTTATGTTGGTCGATTTCCAGCTGATACAGCTAATGAACTTGAAGTTATGGTAAATAAAACATTAAAGTATGAAACAGATCCCAATATTGATATTTGGATGAATAGAATGCTTTTGGCAAGTGGAATATCTAGTTATGTTCCCCAAGAATATGAGAGTCGCTTGACAAGTTATATCATTCAAAATTATGCAAAATTTGAATTAAGTTGTACTCATTTAGTAGAAGAAGAAGGTAATCTTACCCGTACAAACCTTAAAAATTATTTTGATGATGGATATTCAACAGTAATCATGGCAGGTCATGGAAGTCCAACAGCCTTCTATCGAAATCCTAGTAGTGTTGGTTATACATCTTCGGATGCTAACTCAAGTTCGAATTTTCACATGCCCTCTTTGGTTTATCTTGATGCTTGTTCAACCTCAAGCTACGATTACAATGATAATAGCTTAGGAGAAGTATTAATAAGAAGAATTAATGGGGGTGCTATTGGTGCAATTGGAGCCCTAAGATTTAGTTATTATTTCGAAGATGATGATAATCTTGAAAAATTAAATCGTGGAAATTCCAAATTATTTTGGGAAGAATTTTTTCTTAAAAAAAAATATCAGCAAGGAAGAGCGTTATATGATTCAAAAGTTTCTTATATAAATAGCGATTATTATAAGAGAGGGGAAGGCTCAACTGAATATGATTTTGAACGTAAAAATATTTTAACTTATTGTCTTTTAGGTGATCCTGAAGTTGATATCTTTACTAATAAACCAGAAAATGCATTAAATCCTTCTATTGGAGATATTTATGAAGGTCAATTAGTTTCTGCTATAATAAAAGACATAAGTGGTAAAATTGTCCCTTATGCCAGAGTTCATTTTAAGACTATAGACGGTAAATATTTTACTGCGTATGCAGATGATAATGGAGTAGTAAAATTTCGGGTTCCTTGCCAAATTAATCAAATATATAATGTAACAATTACGGGACATAATTTAATACGTTCTTATTTTAATTTTACTACTTATACCGATAATTTAATGCCCGAATTGTTAAAAATAGAACTTTTTCCTAAAAATCCTAGAACATCAGATACACTTCATTTTAATATTACTACGTTTGACGATCATTCAGGGATAGAAAGTGTCTATCTGTTCATCTCTAAAGATGATTTTAAACATTATAAAAACTTTAGTAATTTAAATGAATTTTTAGATGATGAGAATAAGTTTACATTTAGTACTGATAAACTGAAACCTGGTAAGTATTCTTATCTAATAATTTTGAGAGATTACGCTAACAATACAAAGATTTTTTACAATAACTCCTTTAAATTTAAAATCCCTAGACCTTTAATTGATTATTTACTTCCTGTCTTCATTATTTTAATTATTGGAATTACTGGTATTTCGACTTTCATTTTCTTTAAGGGCTTACGAGACTATTCAAGACTGTTAAAAAATGTTAAAAAACATAAAAATTGAGTAGTTCTAAGAAAATTAGTTTGCATTGATTGCGGATCATTAAAATCTTACTCTGAAGGTAAAAAAGAATATACATACAAACATCTATAAACTCAAATATTCTTTTATCCCTCTACTTCCCTTCCTAATTTCATAGCACGAAAAGACTGTTGAATAAAAGTTGAGCACATGTAATTTTTCAATATAGTTACTGCGATCGATCATATAAATCAGTATGATCGATTACAGCAATCTTCACTAACAAATCTCGATAAAAGTATTCATTTAATTTATGAATGATCAGAATTGATCCTATAGATCGAATAATGTTCATCACATGATCTATTTTTTCATAAATCACTATTTTCGAAACATATAATGTCGAAAAACGGTAATATTTAAATATGAAAACGTTATATTATAATATTGTGGAAATAACCACTTATAAAAATAAAAAAAAATCAAGAAAAAATAAATAAAAAATAAGCTAAGTGATAGAAAAATGTGTAATAACTGTAATTGTGAAGCGTATGATCAATGCTCGATAGTAGGATATATGCCTGTTGGGTTTTGCTGCACGAAATGCTATCTTTATAATGAGGTGCATACATGTTTACACACAGCACATAAAGAAAAGGTCTCTAAGATTGAACCTATCAGTACTACAATTGAAGATGGGGTATTAAAAGTAGTTGTGAAGAAGGATGAGAAGGAAATTCCACTGGTTATTGATTTAGATAAACAATTCGGCTCAGAATAAAATTTAATCAAAATTATTTTTCACAATACATTTTTAAATTTTTATAGCAATATGGTTGTGCTTTCACAGAAAAGTAAAAAGATCAAGTTCCTGAACTATCCTTGAATAACGTGTAAGTAGTGTGTGAGGTGAGTATTCAACGGATTGTTTTAAGGAATACATTTCTTAAATTATTTTTACTTATTACTACCTTCTTTTAAAGGATTTTTTAAATAGAATTAGATTTATTGAATAATAGATGCAAAAATTAGCTCCTTCAGAAATATTCAAACAGCTTGAAGCGGGCAATCTGGATGCTATAATTTTCGCGATCCTAGTTCTAAATGAAAACAATATTCTCATTCATAATATTTTTAAAAAATATATTTTTTCTAAAATAAATTCATAAAATTATCAATCGTATTTCCTTTCAAAGATATGCTACCGGCATGGCTAAGTTTTATCATCATTATTGGCATAGTTATGGTTCTTTCTAAGTATGAATTAGGTATTATATTATCAATAGGAGCTGTAGGTTTTGCTATTTTGGCGGGAGTTGATATCCTACAATCATTAATCAATGTGTTAACAGATCCATCTATTTTAGTCTTAATGATTATTGTCGCACTTATTCCTATTCTAGGAGGGATAGTGGAAGAATCGGGATTAATGATGGAAATGATTCAGAAAATGCGAGTTTCAAGGAAATCTTCTCTTATGATAATGCCTGCCCTGTTTGGATTATTGCCAGTGCCAGGTGGAGCGTTAATGCCGGCTCCTATTGTAGATCAGATTGATTCTGAAGAGAATGTAAACAAAAAAGTATCCATCAATGTTTGGTATCGACATATGCTAATCTTGATTTATCCTTTATCTACTTCATTGATTGTAGCGAGTATTTTCACTAATATTAATCTCTATATACTTGTAATTGCACTATTGCCTTGCCTTATTATAATGTGGTTAGTAGGATATTTTACGATGGTTAAGGATGTTCCTCCTTTTTTAGAACAAAGAGAACGAGATCTTAAAAGAGCATTTCATAATTTGCTTCCAATTATTATCGCACCAATAATTGACTTTATTGGAAGAACTTTATTTAATCTGTATGTTCCAGAATTATTCCTTCTTGTTGGTCTTATTTTTAGCATCTGGATAGCTTTACGATTTGGAAAAATGAATGTCTCAAATGTGGTGAGTATATCAAAAAAAATGAAAATTTGGCGTTTTCCATTGATAATATTTTCCATGTTTATGTTTTTAGAGGTATTTATTCTTTCTAGTGCTCCTGAAGAAATTGCCAGTTTAAATTTATCAGTTTTTCTTTTTATATTAATTGGATTTTTTCTTGGATTCGCAACAGGACGTATTCAATTGCCAATTTCAATATTAATCCCTATTTATCTTGTACAATATGCTGTCCTTGCCATGCCCTCTTAGATTTCATCTTCATTTATACCTCAATTTTTTTAGGATATCTAATTACACCCATTCATCCCTGTGTTGCTTATAATACAGAATACTTCAAGACAGATTTTAAAAAAGTTGTAAGAGTCTTAGGCAAACCAACTTTTATTTCTTTTATAATATTGATTTGTTTATATTGGGCCTTTTTTATATTTAAATAAAGAACTTTGTATAAAAAGATTTGATAACAATTTGGTTGGAAAAAATTCATCTAAAAAATAACTTTATTGATGCCTCAAGAAAAATAAAAAGACCAATTCAAATTTTTTAATCCTTATTCCATTCATCCCAATTAATAAATTCTTTCATTGATTTGCCATAATATTTCTTATTGGTTCTCCCATTAACAATTTCGGTGGAATTTTTTAATAATCCGTCTTTAACTAGTTTTTTTATATAATAACTTATTTTTCCAGGAGACCATTTTATTTTTTTACTTAATTCATAAATAGTAAGACCAGGATTTTTATCAATGAAACCGTACAAAAACCACTTATTTTCAAGAGCTTTTTTCTTCCTTATTTTGTTAGCACTCTCTAACACGGCCATTTTTATTCCTCCTCAAAAATGAATTTAGATAATATAATAATATTTACTATTTAAATGTAAAGTGACACATAACCATATAATATACTAAATTTTAAATATTTAAAATTTTCTATCGCGACAAAATATTTTATATGGTCCAATATCTTTTAAATTATAAATTTATTCTTTAAATAGTATTTTCGAGCTCTTTTTTTAATATATTTCCAGCTTCTAATCCTTTTTTGCTCATTTGATAAGTTACATTTCTTCTTGTGGGATGGGTAATAACAAAGCCATTAGAAACTAATAATTTCATTACTTTTTTAATATATTTATGTGATACTCCTCTTATTTTTCTAGTTATCGCTCCTAATGGGACATGGGATCCTAAACTATAATTATTGGCTTTACAACATGCTAATAAAACTGCTCTTTCAAATGTATTTAGATCTTCTAATTCCTTCATATTAATAAAAAAAACGAAAAATATCCCTTCATCAAAGTTTATAATTTTGATATCAAATTCTTATCTCTACTAAAAAAAATATATTTTTTTATATTTAAATTGACTGTTAGAAATAGTATTCGAACATAGTCTTTCTTATATTTAAATAAAGAGTTTTAAATAACAAGATTTAATAACAATTTGGTTGGAAAAAATTCATTCAAAAAATAACTTTTTTAATACCTCAAGAACAATAAAAAAGTCAGCTCCCTGAAATATCCTTGAAAACTAGTAAACCAATGGGTGAGGTGAGTATTCAACGGAATCGATCAGGGAACTGAAAATTAGTCCATGTAATGGTATCTCGTACGAAATATGAATGATTTCCTGGCCGAATTTTGGCCTTTATACATTCGCTAAATACTCGTTCAATACAATGTTTAAGTCCACTTCGGAACTGTTGATCTTCTTGAGCAACTGCCTTAACCCATATTCATTCAACAACAACTCGATGAGATTCTTATACAACGCCTCAATATTCTCCTTACCCGCCTCATAATACAACTCATCTTCGCTCACGCATAAATCCATAATATCATACAAACCCTTCAGGGCAGCCTTTATATTCTCAAAATTACTAACAGCCTTTTCAGTCGATTTTTTCACATAACTTAAATTAACCATTTTTCTTACTCACCTCAAGTTCTATATATGAATTTTCATATATAAGGATGATCTATTCCATCAATTATTCTGCAATATAATGGACATTCATATTGATTTAATTCGATCATATAAGCAAGAAATCAATCATAAATTATTAGGAAAGTAGGCATCAGATGAAAAATCCCTAGGCGATGTATCAAAATACATTAATTATGATAACGGACTTCGCCATAATCCATGGAAATTGATCATTTATATAGAGATTCGATCAATGATGGTCTAAAATTCGGGAGAATTTTCAAGAAAAGGAACTGTCATGAAAGACGAGTAGGGCGTCTCTTCTTATGGGTTGCTTCACATACCATACTGAAAAAAATATATCAAAGATATAAAAATTATTTTTATTAGTCTCAACACTGAAAAAAAGAGATATAAAAGAAAAAAAATTTTTTAAATTTTATGATTAAAGGCTTTTCCCGATTACTTTTAGCGCGTCTTTCATTGCAAATATAGGTTCGATTTTCATCGAAAAACCTTCAATTTTCCAAAATGGAGCGAATAATTTAGAAATTTCAACCAATGCTTCATCAGCGTTTCCTTTTTCGACCATAATAAGGTTGTATCCTTTAACGCCCCGATCTTCGTCAACAACCGCAAAAGTTTGCCATTTTTTTATAAAGGCAGGAAATTTGCCCTGAACTCCTTTGAATGCGTTAAACCATTCATCTGTTTTGTGATATGGGATCCATTGGGTAGCCATAAAGATCATTTTTTGTTTTACCCTCTATTATTTTTTAATGGAGATTTAATATTAAAATTTAGGTAATTGATATAACCATATGGATATTATTTAAGTTTTTATGTAAAAGTAAAAAAAAAAACAATTGCTCTATTTAAAAAAAAAAGAAAGTAGAATTAATGATGAATTGGGCGTCCTTTCTTATGGATTGCTTTACCTACGACAGACTCAGAACCTTCCAACACCATTTCAGATATTGTAGGATGGCTATGGATAGTTTCTGCGACATCATGGATGGTTAATCCATGTTGCATTGCTAGAGCAATTTCAGATATTAGTTCGGGTGCTTCAGCTCCAATGCAAGATGCTCCAATGATTTTATGAGTCTTTTTATCAGCAAGGATCATAATAAAACCTTGTTCTTCCCCTAATGTCTTAGCTTTACCAAGGGATTGATAGGGAAATTGGCCCATCAAGACATCCATTCCCATGTCTTTCGCAACTTTTCTTCTGTAGCCTACAGAACCTATATTTGGAGATGTAAAAATTGTTGCTGGAACTACAGTGTAATCAGGTTTCATATCACTAACAGGAAAGCTTCCAATACTGGCTAGAGCATTTGCAACTGCGACATCACCTTCATAACTTGCTACATGAGCAAGCATAAGTCCTCCTGTGACATCTCCGATTGCATAAATTCCTTTCACAGAAGTTTCTAATGTGTCTTTATTGACTTTTATAGCACCACGATCTGTTTCTATGCCAAGTGTTTCTAATCCAAGATCTTTTGATATTTTTGCTCGTCCAATGGATACTAAACATAAATCAGCTTCAAAGATAGATTTTTCAGCAGAATTTGTTTGATCTCGTGGAACGGATGCATCACAGGTTGTCGCTTTTACTCCAGAACCCGTATTTTCTACAGATAACACATTTTGCGAAGTATGTAGTTCAATTCCTAGCTCATCAAACTTTTTCATTAAAACCTTTACAATCATAGGTTCTTCTGTAGCAATTGCAGAGGGAAGATATTCAAGTATAATTATTTTACTACCAAATCTTGTAAAAATATTAGCAAATTCACAGCCAATAACACCAGCACCAATGATTAAAAGTTTCTTCGGGACAGTTTTAAAATCAGGATGTAAAATATCATCACTTGTTAAAATCCGTTCATGATCAATATTAAATGCGGGAATTAGAGCAGGTGAGGAGCCAGTTGCGATAATTATCCGTTTTGCTTTAATTACTGTATTATCTTCTCCTTCAACTGAGATCTCAAATCCAGTATTAATATCTCCCCCAATAATTTTGCCATGCCCTTTATACACATCATTTTTCCAAGCATTCTCTAATTGTTCAATTCCACCAACCAGCTCTTCTACTATTTTATTTTTTCTTTCAACAGCTTTCCCAAAATCTAAAGTGTAATTAGAGATTTCTATTCCAAAATTATTAGCTTCTTTAATTTTTTCAATCAAATGAGCTGATGCATATAAAGCTTTTGTAGGGATACAACCCCAGTTAAGGCATGTCCCTCCTAATTTATGTTTTTCTATTAAAGCAACTTTTGCTCCATATTGCGCAGCTCTTATAGCTGCATGATATCCCCCGGGACCTGCACCAATTATAGCTAAATCATATTGATTTTCGGTCATTTTTCATCAAAAATAATTAAGTTATATTTTTCCAATTAAGTTAAGAAATAAAACATTTAACAATAATTTTAGTTTTAAAATCTTTTATGATAGAAAAATTAATCAGAATATTAAATTTTTTTCAAAAATTAGTCATGAGTATGATGGTAAAACGTAATTATCTCTTTTGAAATCTAACATTATATGATCAAATTATAATTATCTTGAATTAATAAATCCCCAGATTAATCATATAAGCTCTTATACTCAAGCTACTTAAAATTAATCGTTCTAAAAATTAAATATGGAAAAAGTTTGATAGAAGTGTCATATTTTTATGGAAAAAATTAATTTAATAAACAATTTTTCACAATTTATACCTAGTTATAGATAAATTTACTTAGAATTTATAACAGTAGTTTAAAGTTGCCTAGAAAATTAGATTTAATTGACCTTAAGATATTAGAGGAATTAAAGAATAATAGTCGAATCTCCTTTAATGAAATAAGCCAAAAAATCGATAAAACTGAAGCTACAGTAAGAAGGCGTGTTAAAAGACTTGTTGAAGATGGTATTATCAAACATTTTACTATTGAATATGAGAATAATACAACGCCATATATTAGTGCTACTATAAAAGTCGAGCCCGATTTTAAAGATATTAAGCGGATTTTGAAAGAGCTAAAGGCAATTGAAGAGATCTCAAACATTTGGCGTTTATCTGGAGATTGTGGATTAATTATGAAAGTTGATATTTCATCGATTGAAAATTTTAACCCACTGATTGAAGAGAAAATTTCTCAAGTCCGCGGAATAAAGATAATTGAAACGTGCTTTATAACTGATATAATCAAATAAAATTGTTGAAGTTTTATCATAAGATAAATTTTTAACGTAATTGGAAATTAGGAGTTCAAATTTGACAGAACAAAAGCGAGCTTTTAAATTATGCATTTTTGGTGATGGCGGAGTAGGAAAGACAACACTAATTAGAAGATTTGTCACAAGAGTATTTAAAAAAGATTTCAAAATGACGATTGGTGCCGATTTTAGTGTTAAGAACGTAGAAGTAGACAGTAAAATAATTACCCTTCGGATATGGGATTTTGCAGGAGAAGAACGCTTTAGAGTTCTCTTACCAAGCTTTGCAAAAGGAGCCGATGGCGGAATCTTTATGTATGATATAACAAGATATTCTACTCTTAATAACATGAAAGATTGGCTCTCTATTTTTGAATATTTTGTTTCAGATGACCAAATGAAAATACCAATAATTATGATTGGAGGGAAAGCAGATTTACAGGATAAAAGATCTGTTGAACCTGAAGAGGCTCAAGAATTGTCAATGAATTATAATTTACAAGGATTTTATGAATGTTCTTCTAAAACGGGTAATAATGTCGAAGCACTTTTTGAGTTTATAGCGCGAAAAATGTTAGAAAATACGGGTTAATTTTAAGTTTTCTATTTGTTAGTTTTTAAATTATCTCTGATAAGGTTATTTTTAATTTCCCTTCATGAAATTAAAATTGTATTCTATATTTTATTTCAGCTATGAAATCGCAATAGAATATGGGTGTAACCCTA
>CAYSZJ010000152.1:8247-9553 GCA_964435435.1 uncultured archaeon | reverse complement strand
TATAAAGAATAAAATCATTAAAGATATTTTTTAAAAAAATGTTTTATTCTAAAAAATGTCAATGAAAATAACAATACTAGGAGATACTCACATAAGGTTTTTTGACGAATTACCCAAAGATATATTAAAAGAAATTTTAGACTCAGATTGGGTTATTCATGTTGGCGATTATACTTCTTTGGATGTTTTAGATGGTTTGATTAAGATCAATGGGGATAGTTTTATAGGAGTTTATGGTAATGCTGATCCACAAAGTATTAGAGATAAGGTTCAGTCGAAGGAAATTTTAAAGATCTTTGATAAAAAAATCGGGATTACTCATCCTGCGAGTGGTGGTCCTGATGAGATTATTGAAACTAAAGTTTTGGCTGAATTTAAGAATGAGAATCTTGATGTTATAATCTTTGGTCATACACATGAGCCCAAAGTGCAATATAAAGACAGCTGTTTGTTAATCAATCATGGAAAAGGATATTTAGAAACAGAATATTTTGGACCTCCTACAACAATAGCTATTCTTGAAATTGATGACGAAATTCATGGTAAAATAAAAGAAATCACTTACTAATATTAATTTTCCAAATTAAAACCCTCTTGAACTATAGAACTAAACAATAAAAATAGCAGCAGCCATAACTGTTGCCCATTCATAATCTAAATTAATTAATGCAGATTCAGTTATGCTTTTCAATTCAATTGTTTTCTCATTAAGTTTAAAGTTTTCTGTTTTTTCACTAAAAACTAATTGAGGATCATAAGAAAATCCATGAGTAGTAACTAACATTTCAGCAGCTAATTCTTTAGTCCTTTTTTCTACTTTCCGGGGTTCTATATCAATCGAGTGTTTTTCACTTAAATATCCATAATCTTCCTCATTTACAGGTTTAGCAACTCCTATTGATGCACAAATTACTTTATTTTTCTTATTCGAACTAATTCTACTCATAACACTATATACAATTTGACCAACTTTAAGCTCTTTTAAGCCTTCTTCTTTACTAACCTCTTCACAATGTGGAGGAATTATTGATGACACCTTAACAATATTGAATTTTTCAATACCTGCGTCTCTTAAAGCTTGTTCAAATGAACGTAATTCTGAATTAGTGGAGAATCCTTTTCCTTTAACAAAAAAGATTTTTTTAGGGACTAAGCTCATGATGTTTTTATTTTATCCAAAGGAAGTGTTTCTAACCTATTAATTTGTATTGATTATATATTATTTAAAATTTCTAACATATTAATTATCTTATGTCGCTTTTTCGAAAAGAAGATTATTTAACAAAAAAAATTGTTCCTTTTGATG
>CAYSZJ010000152.1:0-8147 GCA_964435435.1 uncultured archaeon | reverse complement strand
TTCCTGCAGGAATGGGCGAATTAATCAGCACTTTAATGGAATATAATTTAATTGATGTTTTAATTAGCACTGGTGCCAATATAACACATGATTTAGTAGATTCAACTTGTAATATTGGGCATTATATTGGAAGTTCAAAAGTAGATGATAATGAACTTTTCAAATTTAGAATTAATCGAATCTATGATGTTTTTCTCCCTGAAAGTAGTTATGATGTGGCTGATAAAAAGTTATTTGAGATTATCCAATCTCTCTATGAGACGAAAAATATACACGATACTCCTTCTGAATTCCTAAAAAAGATTGGAAGTAAATTAGAAAATCGATGTATCTTATCGATTGCGGCTAAAAATGAAATCCCTATATTTGTTCCAGCTTTTTCTGATTCAGAATTTGCTTTAAAACTCTTAAAATATGAATATTATAACGAGTATGACTTTCAATTCGATATTTTAGAGGATGTAAAGAAATATGCAGATATAATAAGAAAATCAAAAGAGTATGGTACTTTAATAATAGAAGGTGGAGTACCAAGAAATTGGCCTCAACAGATCTTTCCAATGCTAGATGAATTCGATAATATTGAAAGATTAGGTTATAATTATTCAGTTCGTATACATACTGGTACGGAATATGATGGAGGTCTTTCAGGGAGCACATTTTCAGAGGCAAAATCATGGGGTAAATATGATATAGAATCTAAACATGTTAGTGTCTGGTGTGATGCGACTATAGCATTACCAATATTAATTACAGGTCTGTTGCAGCAATTAGAGATTATTTAAAATAATTCAAGCATCTTCTAATTTAATTACACTATTCAATTCTTCATAAGCTTTCTTTCTCTTCTTTTCATTGAGTAAACAATTAGTAACTTTCCAGAATCTATATTCATGGTTAAAATAAGCAGGACATTTATTTCTAATTTCTTCAGGGCAATTTGTGATTTGCCAGCATTGAAATGTTTTACTTTCAAAGAATTTATGGAATTTTTTAGGAAGTTTTTCATAATTATAACCTTTTTCCTTAAGATATTTGTCTAGATCGTTTGAATTATACGTATTCCAGAATAATACTTTTTTAGATTTATTTTCCTCTTTATTAAGGTATTCGAACATCGCTGCCATTGTTTTTCCAGTATATGTTGTTTCTAACATAAACCCTTTGTTTTTTCCTTCTAATTCATACACGATATCAACTGTTTTTTGACCCCTTTTAGTCTTTATTCCATATCCGGAACCTAAATATCCCTTTATAAATTCAAAATCGTTTTTAGTGATTCTAATTTTAGGAATATCTTTATCTCGTTTATATAAATATTTTAAAGCTTTATTAGCATTTTTTATAATTGAAGATGGATTTGCGACAAAATATTCATAAACAGCTACAATATTTACTTTAGTTTTTAGATTTAAAAGTTTACATCCCGCAACTATACCAGCTGCAGTTCCTGTTGATCCTCCAGCAATAAAAAGAGCATCTGGTTCTGGAATTTCACCATTTTTTATTTGTGCTCCTAATTCAAAAATAGCATCAATAAGTCCTACTGCTCCTAAAGGAGTTCCAAAGCCAAACAAAGGGGACCCGCCGGGGAATATAAAATAATATTTTGGATGCCTAATTTGAAAAAATAAAGTTTTAATAAATGCTCTTATATCACCCTTGCTAAAATGAAGTTTTGCACCAAAATAATTATCCAGTAATAATGAACGTTGTACATGCCAAGTTATTGGTTGAGGAAACAAAAAAAGATCACATTTCAAAGGTTTATTTAATTCTCTACACAAAATAGCACAAGCTATTCCATGATTGGTGCCTATTCCCCCTAATGTCACTACACCTTTTTTCTTTTTTTCTATAACATCTCCAAAAATAAATTCAAATTTTCTGAATTTGTTTCCTCCATAAATTTGATGATTTTTATCATCGCGTTTGATATATATTTCTCCCCCATTTAAATCATAATTTTTTTCTAACTCAGTGAGTCTTTCAATGGGAGTAGGCACATTTGTAAGAATTGGAATCCAGGGAATTTTTTTCTTCAAAGTCGGAAATTTCTTAAATAAGGCTGGCTCTTCTCGTTCCATAAAGATAAAAATATGAAATTAATATTAAACTTTATAAATTTTTGTTTGGTAGAAATGTATTAAAGCAAATTGGACAAATTTAAATAATCTCAATTATTAATTATTAAATTTTGAATTTAAATCTGAAAGAGAATTAGCATGAATTTTGAGATAAGCGATACTTCATTATTTGATGATATTGGCCCCGAGAAAATTCTATTTTTAAATAATTTTGACATGGATATGAAAGCAATTTTAGTTATTGATAATTCTTCTTATGGAACTCCAGCTGGGGGGGTACGATTAGCTCCAGACATTACTGTTGATGAAATGATAAGATTAGCCCGAGCGATGACATTCAAATTTAGCTCTTATAAGGTTCCTGCAGGTGGAGCAAAGGCAGGAATTTGGGGAAATCCTCTTGATATAGAAAAAAAAGAAGTTTTACTTACGAGTTTTGCAGATTCAATTGAACCTTTTATTAAAAATTATTTATACTATCCTGGACCTGATATGGGTACTGATGATAATGACATATTAAGGATTTTTAATATAGTTGGATTACCAAATTTAGCTCCTAAAAAAATAGGTTTATTTAGACATGGAGTACCCATAGAAGAATTATTTACTGGATATGGAGTAGTATATAGTTTAGAAACTATCAATAATAATTTAAAGAAATTGACAAATAAGAAGCTTGAGAAATCTCAGAAACCACGTGTAATTTTGGAAGGATTTGGAAAAGTTGGAGCAGCGTTAGCAATGAGTATAGACGAATTGGGGTTTAAACTGAACGGGATTTCAACTGTAAATGGAGCTATTTTTGATGAAAAAGGTCTTAATGTTGCTGAATTATTAAAATTAAAATTAAATTATGGTGATGATCTGGTTAATCATTATGAGAGTAGAAATCTCATTAAAGTCCCTAAAGAAAAATTGTTTGAATTATCATCAGAATATCCTGTTGAGTTTATCATTCCAGGTGCCCGACCAGATGTAATTAATAAAAACAATATTGACATGATTAAAGCAATTGCAATTGTTCCAGCAGCAAATATACCATATCAAAAAGAAATAATAGAATCCTTAGATGAATATGAGTTTATAGCATTTCCTGATTTTATTGTAAATGCTGGAGAAGTTTTAGCTATTTACGTTAGTAAAGCAGCTAAAAATGCTGATGAAATTTTTGAATATATCAAGACTAAAATTACTGAAAAAAATATGGAAGTAATTCAGAAAGCAAGCGAAATGAATATTTCCCCATATCTATATGCTGTTGAAGATGCTAAAAAAGCTTTGAAAACTAAAATGAAAAGAAAAGCAAAAAAGTTAGAAAAATTGAATAAAAGATATTAACTTCTTTTTTTTACAAATCTCTCAAGTCTTCTCTTCAATTCTTCAGATTGGCTTGTTGTAATCATCGCAATTGATTCTCGAGCTAAAACTGATTCGAAACTTAAATCTTGGTTTTCATTTATAAAAGATTTAGTATATTTAAGAGCAAGATGATCTCTTGATACAATCATATTAGCTGTTTTTTTGAGGATTCTCTTAAGTCCCTCTGGTTTGCAAACTTGATTAACTAATCCTATTCTTAATGCCTCATCTGCTGAAATTTCATTTCCAAGAATCATCAATTCCTTAGCTCGAGCTTCTCCTATTATTCTTGGTAATAATTTAGTGGATGCGTTCGAAAAGAAAAGTCCAACTCCAACTTCAGGTAGCATTATTCTTGTATCACTTGCAGCAATTCGCAGATCACAAGCCAATGTATGTTCAAATCCCCCTCCAATAACCCAACCATGAAGTCCAGCTATAATTATACCTGGATGTGCCAACATTTTACGTGTTAATATCTGCCAAGACTCAAGAAATTCAACAGCCTCAGCGAGTCTTTCCTCATTTGTTAGTAAATCATATCCATATTTTAAATCAGCTCCAACAGTAAAATGTTTACCATTTGCGGTGTAAATTACGCATACATCGTCATTTTTTGCACTTAATTCGAAATTTTCAATTAATTTTTTTAAAACCGGTAAATCAATTGTATTCCTTAGTTCAGGTTTGTTTAAAGTAATTTTTCCTATATCCTCATCCTTTTCATATAACACAATATCTTCCATATTAAAGTCCCTCTAATTTAAATCTATTATTTTTTGAATAAAATTGAATTGTTCAATATAATTCAACATATAAAGTTTATTCATCTAACCCTAAAATTTAAACGCTTAACTCTAATTAATTATAAACACAACAATTAAAACAAAAATTCACCCGATAATATTCAATAAAGAAATTGGATCAGCTCTCTGAAAGAGAATGGAGAACAGTAAAGTTATGATTGGTTTTTAGTTTTTTCCTATTTCTTATTTAAGTTTTCAATTTTTTTACCATAATCATGTAGCGCCAAAAATGCTTTCGCAGCTCTACGAACAGAGGGGTATACAATAAAATCATCATCTATTAGCTTCTTATAATACTTTTGTCGGTGTCTAGCAGGATACTCAGGTAATATTAATATGAAAATTTTATCTAAAGATTCTGCATATTTCCTTATAGCCAATAAATTATTATAATACCTATCAAAATGTGGTTCCTCTTCCCACATATCAGTTTCAATAATAACTAGATCAACATTTTCTGAGCTTGCTGTTTTAGCAATTTTAAGATACGTCTCAGAAGATGATATCCAAGGTATATCTAAAGGATTGGAAAGACTTCCTATTTTAATAGGGTATATCTTTCTCAGTTTTTCTAAAATCTCACCTTCAAAATATGGAATATTCATTCCTAATTCTGTTAATATATTTGTATCAATTATTCCAAATCCTCCAGACCATAGAATCAACAAAACATTTTTTCCTTTTGGATAATTTATTCTATAATTATCATTTTTAGAATCTCTATATCGATTTATTACCTTATAAAAGATAAATGCATAATCTATCATATCATCAAGAGAAGTAGGAACTTCAATAATCGGAGTTTGCTTATAAATAGTTTTCCAAATCTTTTGATTTGTACTAATTGAACCTGTGTGAGTTAAAGCAGCTTTTTGAGCTCTTGAAGTCTTCCCTCCGTGCATAAATAATACTGGTTTTTTCATGGCTCTTAAAGTTTTTAACAATTTTTTACCTTCATTGGGATAATGTGCATTTATCCCTTCAAAATAAACCATAATCAAATCAGTATCATCATCGTTATTATAATAGTGAAGAAAATCAGAGATTTGAAGGTCAATACAATTCCCTATACTTACTCCCTTTGAGTATTTTAAATTATGTCGCCTTGCACCAATCCTAATCGTCTGAGAGTGTAGATCTCCAGATTGAAAGACTAGTGATATATTTCCTGGCTCAGATGGTAAGAAAGGTTCGTAAGCTAAATGCCCTTTAACAGAATAGACCCCCATGCAGTTTGGTCCTATTGCCCTCGTGCTGAGGTTTTTATTATTAAATATATTAAATAATTCATTTTCTATTTCTACTCCTTTTTCATCGGATTCTCCAGTGCCAGCTGTAAATATATGAATTGTTTTGATATCTTTTTGTTCTATCAATTCTTTTAGACTTTGAGCTAATCTATCTCTTCCAACCGCTAATATCAGAAGATCTATTGTTTCTTCTGGAATGTCATCTATTGATTTATAACATTTTTGCCCAAAAATTTCTTTTTTAGAAGGATTAATTAAATATAGTTTATTTTTGTCAAAATTATGTTCTTCAAGTCCTTTCACCATATACCATAATTTTTCACTAGCTCCAAAAATAGCAACATTGCGTGGATAGAATAAGAAATTCAATGAATCTAAATTTTTAGTATTCATTTATATCTTCATCCCTTATTATGTTTTATAGGAAAATATTTGCTAAAAGAAAAGATTGCAATCAACTTAAAACAAAACCATTTTCTTTAGGCTCAATTAAACCATTAATAATAAATTTATCAAAATGCTTCTCAATCATTACTAACTCAGAGATTACTTCAAAATTCTCATAATTATATCTCTTGTAAATTAAATTTTTATGTTTCAAATCTATTGCATTAATAGGTATTTTCTCGGAAAGATTTTCTAATATTCTTTCATCTCTTTTAAGAATTATTGATTTGAAATTATCTAGTTCTTCTTTTATATTGTCTTGTCCTTCAATTGGATCTCTATGCCCAGTTAACGCAATCTTAATATCTAAATCTTTTAATTTTTCAATGGAATCCTCAAAATCAATTAAATTTGAATCAAGATTTGCATAATATGGAAATCTTGTAAGATCTATATCTCCTAAGAATGCAATTTGAGTTTTTATTTCATAAAAACCACAATGTCCTGCTGTATGGCCTGGAGTATGAATAATTTTTAACTTCAAATGTTCTCCAATGTTAATAATTTCATTGGCCTCAAAAGTTTTATCAATTGGAGTATTTTCAATTCCAAAAATTTCAAGTAGCTTCCTAAATTCTTCCCCAGCTGTCGTATTTTGAACATTATAATAGGGGAACATCTTTTCTATATCTTCAATTGCTGGTTTATCGTCTTTATGACAATAGAATTCCGCATCTTTTAACAAGCCATTACCTGATATGTGGTCTTCATGCCAATGGCTTAATAAAACATGATTGATGGGAAATAATCTCTTTAATTTTTTTAATCTCTTATTTGAAATACCAGTGTCGATTAAATAATTTTCTATTAAAAAAGAATGAGAATAAGGATATCTTGCATTTTGCTCCCCTTCAATAAAAAAAATATTCCTAAACTCATCAGAGAGGGGCTGGACAAAATTGTTCATTAAAAACTCTCAATTTAAGATTTTTAGAAATTTAAAGATTCTAAATCTCTTAAATTTTTGGATTAATTATTATTTACAGTATAGAAAATAGAATTTTATAAAGCTCATATGGAGCAATTATAAGTGGGTTAAATTATTGGACTTTTTATTGGTACTTTAAAACATGTTATCAAGAAAAATCAACCCAAAATAATTTATATGTGTTTATGAAAAAAAAAATAAAAATTGGAGGGGTTTACAAAAAATGTATTATTGTTGCCCTAATTGTTCTTCCAAGAAAAAACCTAAAATGGTGAGCTATTTCCCACCTATAACTGTAAAATGTTTAGATTGCGGTTATATGAATTTTGAAACTAAATTTGTGAAGGAAGAACAACAATCAAAAACACCACTAAACTACATCCATTAGTTTTTTTATATTTTCTTTTTTTTTATTAATGAAATTATGGAGAATTTAGCTAATTTTGAAAAAAAGAAAATGTTGAAATGTTAATTAACCATTTCTATTTGTTTATTTTAAGGCATAATAACATCGTTTAGGTGAGTAAACTTTTCCCTCTTCTCTAAATTCTTTTATATATTTAGATACCTCTTTAGACTCAATCCCAAGTTCTTTTGCGATGTCTCCTGGACGAAGAGGCTTATCAGAGTTCTTAAAAACTTTCAAAACAGCATCTTTATCTGTCATACTAAATCACAGTTAATAAAATGAATGATTAAATAAAATAATTGTTATTATGAATAATTAAGAGTTCTTATTATAGAGAGGTAAAAACAGTTTAAATTATATTTAATAACTTTTAGCGATATAAACAGTACATTCGGCAGGTTTTCCGCATATCAGACAAGTAGCAAATTCATGTTTTTCTTCATCAACTCTTTTTCCCCGTAAAAAACCTCCAATTTCTTTTTCAACTACCTCAGCACAGCGATATGCATCCATATCTATTGAGTAGCAACTATTATTGTTCAATTTTTACCTCAACAATATGTTTTTTACCATCTTTAAAGATAGGTACAAGATTGTTTTCCTGTTTAATATTATCTACTCTTATTCTTGTTTTTCCTTTTGATAAATGTTCTGGATTTTGAACACGTATGTCATAAATTGCATTCCTAAAGTATCGAATAACTCTGAATTTATTCCATTTTTTTGGAATACATGGATCTATCATCAAACCATGAAATTGTGGTCGTATTCCAAGAATCCAATCTGTTGCAGCTTTCAATGTCCACGATGCTGTTCCTGTAAGCCATGAGTTTTTCGCAGATCCAAATTTTGGATGATCAT
>CAYSZJ010000151.1:0-9664 GCA_964435435.1 uncultured archaeon | reverse complement strand
ATAATTATTTTAGTAGAAATTACTATTGGATTGTGTATTATGGTTAAACATGGAATAAAAGATCAGGTTGCGATAATAGGATGTGATGCAACGAAATTTGGGGAACTCTGGGATAAAAATCAATATGATCTTTTAAGTGAGGCATGTCACGGTGCTTTTAAAGATGCAGGGGTAAGTAAAGATGAAATTGATGCAGCATGGTTAGGTGTTTATTATTTCTTCACTGGTGTATCTGGCACCACTTTAGAAGATGCATTAAGATTAGATGGAAAACCAATTACAAGATGTGAGAATTATTGTGCTTCAGGTATGGATGCCTTCCGCAATGCTTGTTTTGGTGTTGCTTCTGGTGCTTATGATGTTGTTATGGCCTGTGGTGTAGAAAAACTAATGGATGAAGGCGGTAGAGGACTTCCTAGCGCTAAATATTTCGGTCATCCTGTATATCCCCGCCCATCAGCTCCTGCAATGTTTTGTTTACTTGCTACCCGTAGTTTTCAGGAATATGGATGGGGAAAAGAAGATTTAGCTCGAGTAGCTGTTAAGAATCATGATAATGGATATTATCATCCAAAAGCTCATTTCAGAATGAAAATCACGGTTGAACAAGCATTGAATGCTCCAATGATTGCAGATCCCCTTGGTCGCTTTGATTGTTGTGCAATGAGTGATGGCGCAGCAGCTCTTATTTTAACAACGCCAGAACTTGCAGAAAGTTATGCTCATGCAGACGATTATGTTGTTGTAAAATCAAACTCAATTGCCGTCTATACAAGCATTCCATGGTATTGGCCTAATTTTGATTTTATTCACGCCCCTGCTACTGTTAAAGCAGCTGAAATGGCGTATAAAGAAGCGGATATAACTGATCCACGAAAAGAAATTGATGCTGCTGAAGTTCATGATTGTTTTACCATTACAGAATTATTGAATTGTCAGGATTTACAATTTTGTGATCGTGGAATGGCTGCCGAAGAATTAAAGAATGGTACTTTTAACTGGGACGGGGAAATAGCAGTGAATCCATCAGGTGGTCTGAAATCATTTGGACATCCTATAGGATCAACTGGTTGTAGAATGCTCCAAGAGATTACTAGACAGCTTCAAGGACGAGCAGAGGGAAGACAAGTTCCTGACCCACATCTAGCTTTAGCCCATAATTTAGGGGGTGCATATTCTGTTTGTTCCGTAACAATATTAGGTCAAAGAGATTAATAAAAAATAAGCTGAAAATTGAAAATTACCATCAATAAAGTAACTTTTAAAATACCAGCTGGTCTTAGTATTTGATAACATCATTAATATTTAAATGAACAGAATTTCCTTGTCCTTTATTCCCCAACTTAATATTATAACAGAACAAACGCTAATATCGATCTGTATTATAACAATCAGCACAAAACCAAAATAAAGAATCTGGATCTTGAATCAGATCCTCCATATGATTACCACAAAGCCAGCAACATATAGGGTGACGATGATAGCTGAGCCATAATCTCTCCTTCTCCTTTAAAAGCTCTTTTTCACTATCTCTTTTTTCAACATAGCTGAGGGAAACATCTCCTCTTATATCACCTAACCTTCTATAAAAGTCTTTTCTTCTTTTCTTATATTCTAAATGCATCAATGTTCTTAATTCATACCTAATTCTCCTTAAGTTAAGGTCTCTAAGCTTCTGTGTCTTTTTCTTTGGCTCTTCTGAAACCTTCTTTATTATCATATTAAGAAATATATATTAATTTAACTATTTAAAATTTGTAAAATAAAATAATATAATAGCAATTACTGTAGTACTTTCTTTTTATAACCTATTTCTATTTGGAAATTCTTGGTTTCATTTGGTTGTAAAGGTTATTATATTGACAATATGTCCTTAATGATTTAATATTAAAGTAACAGAATTAATTTTAAATGGAGGTAATTCTATTTAATTATTGATAATGCCAAAATTCAAAAAGTCATTCGAAAAGAATATCTCCGAGAAAATTAAAAAATATCTACCCTACTTTATAGGATATATTGCCATTATATCTATAAGTCTAATAATTGTAATTAATATAAGTGTTGATTTTGACTTTTATGTATATGATTACCAAGGAAACGCATTGAGTGGATGGCCGAAAACAATTACTAGAACAACTACGGTCAATCACAAACACTCACCTTTAATATTTGATGTAGATGGTGATAATGAACTTGAAATTGTCCATTGGAGCGCTGATTTATATGCTTGGGAAGTAAATGGTAGTGTAGTTTCTGGATTTCCTGTTGTTACAGATGAGTGTACTTCTTCTGCGGTTGGTGATATTGATAATGATGGAAAACTTGAAATTGGTGGTACGTTAAGTGAAGCAAATCAATTACAGATGTATGATTTGGACACACTCTATAATCCTAATTATCTAGTTTGGACACAGTTTCGTTTTGATACAAATAATACTGGATTATATCAAAATCCTATATCAAATACACCTAATGCAAATTTTATTGCTAATGAAACTGTTGTTTTAATTGATCAATTTGTAGATTTTACTTTTACTGGAAGCGAAGGAGATCCTCCAGCATCTTATTTATGGGATTTTGGCGATGGATCTCCAACTTCAACAGATCAAAATCCTATTCACCAGTATACTTCAGCAGGAACGTATAATGTAAGTTTAACAGTTACTGATGATGATGGGGATGTTGACATTGAAATAAAAACAGATTATATTAATGTGGAACTTGATATTCTTCCATCAGCGAATTTTTCAGCTGATAAGAATAATATTATTGAAGGAGATAATATACAATTTACATTCATAGGTAGCGAAGGGAATGCTCCGGCTACATTCTTATGGGATTTTGGTGATAGTAGTCCAACTTCCACTGAAAAGAATCCTCTACATCAATATAATACAGCAGGGATTTACACTGTAAGTCTAACTGTTACTGATGCAAATAGAGATTACAATACTAAAGTTAAAGCAAATTTTATTAATGTTGAAGAAATACCCACAGTTTCGCCACCAGATATACTTGGTTATGCTTTTTTTATTTTATTTTTTATTTTATTTTTATTTTATTTAAATAATAAAATAAAAAAAGAGACAAATTATCATTAAAATAGAGTTTTGACTATTTATTCTAGCAATTTACTTCTAGACATAGATTTAAATATATATATTTTCTTCAATATCTGATATTTCTATTTTAAAATAATATACGAGCAGGTGGTAAAAATAAGTCAACTATCACACAATCAATTAAAAAGAGTATTGGTTTTTTGCAAAATCCCTCTTAGATATAGATAAGTTTTACTTCTTTTCTAATGCGGTAAAAGAAAATAATAAGAGTAATTTTTTTAATTTGATTCATATGAATAGTCATATTTATATTCATATTCAAAAAAATATAGTTTAAATTTAGCTTTTTTTTTATACTATACTAACCTAACAATTATAAGAGTAAAGTTAAATTATACCGAATAAAATAAAAAATAAAAGAATAGAGTTAATTAAGTGTTGTTTTCAATTTTCAGCGTATTTTTTATTAATCTCTTTGTCCTAGTATTGTTACTGAACACACACTATATGCACCACCAAGATTGTGGCATAACCCTAGATGTGGATCAGGAACTTGCCTTCCTTCTGCACGACCTTGAAGTTGTTTAGTAATTTCTGTTAACATTCGACACCCAGTAGATCCTATTGGATGACCAAATGATTTCAGACCACCTGATGGATTTGTTGCTGTTTCACTGTCCCAATTGAAGGTTCCATTCTTCAATTCCTCAGCAGCCATTCCACGATCACAGAATTTCAAATCCTGACAATTAATTAATTCTGTAATGGTAAAGCAGTCATGAATCTCAGCACAATCAACTTCCTTTCGTGGATCAGTTATTTCAGCTTCTTTATACGCCATCTCAGCTGCTTTAACAGTTGCAGGAAAGCTTGTAAAGTCAGCTCCAGGTCCATTAGGAGGAACATACCATGGAGTATTAGTTCTGCATGAAATAGCATTTGCTTTAACCAATATATAATCATCAGCATGAGCATAACTCTCTGCAAGTTCTGGTGTAGTCAAAATTAGGGCTGCAGCGCCGTCTGACATGGCACAGCAATCAAAGCGTCCAAGAGGATCAGCAATCATAGGTGCTTTCATTGCTTGTTCAATTGATATTTTTCTTCTAAAGTGAGCTTTTGGATGATAAAAACCGTTATCGTGATTTTTAACTGCAACTCGAGCCAGATCTTCTTTTGTCCAGCCAAATTCATGAAAACTTCTAGTAGCAGCCATAGAGAACATTGCAGGAGCGGATGGGAGAGGTAATACAGGATGTCCAAAAATCTTGAATCCTGGAAGTCCACTTGACCCTTCATCCATTAATTTCTCTACACCACAGGCCATAACAACATCATACACACCAGAAGCAACACCAAAACAAGCATTTCGAAAGGCATCCATTCCTGAAGCACAATAATTTTCTGTTCGCGTAATTGGAATTCCATCTAATCTTAACATATCCTCAATTGTAGCACCAGACATACCTGTGAAATAATAATATATCCCCGCCCACGCAGCTTCAATCTCATCTTTTTTAATACCAGCATCTTTGTAAGCATCTCGAGCTGCTTCAAAAAGTAAATCATATTGGCTTTTATCCCAGAGTTCTCCATATTTTGTCATATCACAACCAATTATAGCAACTCTATCTCTTATCCCTTTAGTTACCATTTTTTATCTACCTCCTTTACGGTCTCCCTCTTTCAGGGCGACATTTCCAATAATAATTTAAAAATTCAGCTCCTTCATGTTCTTTTCTGAACGTCAATTCAACTCTCATACCTATTTGAACTTTTTCCTCAGGCTTGTCTATTTCTGTCATATTTAATAGAACTCTTCCACCACCATCTAAATCAATCACACATCGAGGTACAGGTGTGTCAAAATAATTTCCACCCACGAGATGATCTAAAGAAAATGTAAAGATGGTTCCTTTTAACGCGAGTTTTACCGGTTCTAACTGATCATCTGCTCTACACACATAACAAGAACGTAAAAAATCAGGATATTGAATTGTTCCGCAATTTTTACATCTAACACCATACCACTTATATACTGATGCTGTATCACGCCACAGTGTTACAGCAGAGCTTTTTCTTTTATATCTATCTTTTTCAAGAACCTCCTTATAATCGAGAAATTTATTGTAATTTTCTAATGTTTTCATAGATTTTTGATGTCCAATGACACCCATTCGAGTTTTTCCAAGATCCCTTAGCACATTTCTATCACGAACTTGCATTAGAATTGCGTCTGCTCCATCTCCAAATCCCGCCATAATTATTTTTGCATCAGGTTTAGGTCTTCTTAAAGCGGAAATTAAAAGTATAAATGGCATTGGAGTTCCTAAATCACCAATTTGAAAAAATACGCTGTTTTGAGCAACACCTTGGGAAAATTTCATCATCTTAGCTACTCTACCGTGCATTCTAGGATTACTATAATAATAAGCAGCAGCACCAATATCCTCAGGTTTTAAATTATTTCTTTTTAAAATTTCTGACATTGTTTTGGTTATATTCTCTAAATAAAACCTTGCATCCATCTTCGCCTCAAATGTC
Organism: uncultured archaeon; assembly: GCA_964435435.1. Taxonomy (GTDB): domain Archaea; phylum Asgardarchaeota; class Lokiarchaeia; order Sigyniarchaeales; family SOKP01; genus Loki-b32. The sequence continues at coordinate 4,055 of CAYSZJ010000151.1, read as the reverse complement.
CTTATAAATTTATCTTTATCAGCTCTTTTCCATGGTCCAGTAACATTAGCCGCAACTGAATAATAATCATCAATTGATAAAGGTAGATTATCATCTTCTGATATAAGTAAAGCAGCTGCCCCATCAGCAAATCCATACTCCCACATCGTTGATGGTTCTGGCGCACGAGTATCTGCAGCAATTACAAGAATGTTTTTAATATCCTTATTTGCTTTAATAGTATCTACAGCTCGAGCAACTGCAGTTGTTCCTGCCTTCAAAGAATCTGTAAAATCAACAGTAATTATATCCTCTCTCATATCTAATACAGTGGAGAGTAAGGATGCTGAATCCTTTTCTGTATAGACTTGAGTTGTCGATGCAAAATATAATCCATCAATTGTTTTTGGATCAATTCCCATTAAGCAATCTAGACCAGCTTCAACTGACATAGTAATACTATCTTCGTCTGCCATTGCAACCGCTTTAGTACCAGGAACGACAGGGAAATCCCATGCTTTCCCGATTAACTCTCTAGGTAATAGATACTTTGGCAAATAAGCTCCAAATGATTTTATTCCAATCAATTTTAATTTTCTCCTTTTTTTGATTTTAGTAGTTTGTTTTAAATTTATTGATATATATAGATTTGAATGTCGTAAGATAAAAATATTTCTGCAAATTAGAACGAAAATATAAAACAATAAAAAAATATTTTTGTAGAGTTCTATCCTTTACATTTTTTATTTTTTTAAAGATTTAATTTTAATCTTATAAGTAAATAGTTGTATCTATCAATTCTACGAATTTATAAGAAGCGTCTCAATAATGGGAATAGTATGGGAAGATATCTACAAAATCTTTTTCAAATTACTCTTCTTAATTCATCTATAATTAATAATTTTATAAATAGATGGTTCAAATGAACGGACCTCCTGAACCTTTTAAAATTAAGATGATCGAGCATGTTGGAATGCCAGATCAAAAAAGAAGAAGTGAAGCAATTAGAGAAGCTGGTTATAATACATTTCTATTAAAATCCGAGGATGTTTACATTGATCTCCTAACCGATTCTGGTACATCCGCCATGTCGGATTATCAATGGAGTGGTCTTCTTTTAGGGGATGAAGCCTATGCCGGAGCCCGAAATTTCTACAATCTCGAAAAAGCGATACAGGATGTACTTGGTTATAAATATATCGTTCCAACTCACCAGGGTCGTGGTGCTGAGCATCTTATGTATAGCTACCTCGTAAAATCAGGTCAGCTTGTTCCAAGAAATATGTATTTTACTACTTCAAAACTTCATGTTGAGCTTCCTGGTGGAAAAATGGTTGATATTATTATCGATGAAGCTCATGATCCAGAAAACTTACACACATTTAAGGGTAATGTAGATTTCAAAAAATTACAAGCATTTATTGACGGATATGGAATAGAAAAAATCGCATTTGTAAATGTTGAAATGGACGTGAATATGGCAGGAGGGCAACCCGTATCTATGCAAAATCTTCGTGAATTACGGGAATTTTGTAATGAGTATAAACTGAAAATAATATATGATGCTACGAGATCAAGTGAAAATGCATATTTTATTCGGGAACGCGAAAAAGGTTATGAAAATACGCCAATTATAGAGATTTTGAGAGAGATGATGAGTTATTCTGATGGATGTATTTATAGTTCAAAGAAAGATTGCTTAGTAAATATAGGTGGCTTTCTTGCTACAAGCGATAAGGATATTTTCGAACATTGCCGTAATATGGTTGTTGTTTATGAGGGATTACATACTTATGGGGGATGTAGTGGTCGCGACCTTGAGGCAATAGCACGTGGCTTAAAGGAAGGTGCCCAATATGAGTATCTGAGATATAGAATCAACCAAGTGCGATATTTGGGCGAATTATTAATGAAAGCAGGAGTTTCTATCGTAAAACCAATAGGTGGACATGCAGTTTTCCTTAATGCTTTAAAATTTTTACCCCATCTTGAAAGAGAACAGTGGCCGGCACAAACCCTAGCCGCAGCGATTTATGAGGATTCAGGCGTGAGAAGTATGGAGCGTGGTGCGATATCTAAGGGGCGTGATAAAGATACAGGAGAAAACATTTTCCCTGCGTTAGAGTTAGTACGTCTCACAATCCCGCGAAGAGTCTATACTAATACACATATGGAATATACGGCAGAGTCGGTAATCCGCCTTTTTGAAAAACGAGACACTATTAGTGGGTTAAAAATGATCTATGAGCCGAAGTATTTGCGGTTTTTCCAAGCTTGTTTTGAGAAATTATAAATAGGAATAAAAAGAAGTAAAAAGAAAAATAGTGATTAAGGAAAGAGAATAGATGTTCCTGTCTTTTTCTTAGCAGTCCATCGTCGCATTTCTTCATAGCATTCCACGCAGTACCATGCGCCATCGCGGGGGTTGTAGGTCATATCTTGGTCTGTTCTTACGCATCGACGGCATTTACAAATGGATTTATCAACTAGGTTTCTTATCTCACTTAATTTACCACTAATATTTCTAACTCTCTCTATTTCTTCACCTGTTATCTCACTTTTAAATTTACCGCTTTCATTATAATAGACTTCCTCTTCTCTACTATGTAACTGTATAGTGAACTGATGAGCCCATTCTTTCCATAAATTTCGAAAATTATTACGAATTTTTCTCAACTGAGGGTTTTTTATCGATATTGTTCTTTTCTTTTTCACAATAATCTAACTGTATTAAAAGTATTTAAAGTTTATGAGACTCATGAATTTTTGAACCATTTCTGGATTTTTAGAAAGATAGAATTCAAGTCCAATAATGTCAGTGTAGTCGATTAGTCCATATGGAGTAAGGGGTCTCGCAAATAACCATAGATGGCGTCCTTTATCATCCGCTACCACCTGATAAAATCTTCCATAAAGATTATTATATTTCCTCTCTACTATAAGTGCTTCTAGACCTCTTGATTCATATATATTTTTCCTCGTATTGAATTCTCGTAATTTCTCATCAAATTCTCTATTAAACCATCCAGTTTTTTCGTGATATAAGATATCATTTTGGAACTCAGTTGGAGTATCTTTAAATAGTTCAAGAATATCTTGCTTAGTCCACGCCCCATTGTCACCCGAACCTTTCTGACTCGTCATTATTGCGAACTTCTCGAGCAAAAGTCGTGCATTAGCTTCACCAAATTTTTCCCAATACGGATGAGTCCATACATCTGTCTGAACTAAGTCTTTCAAATACATTGATTCTTTATTAGTCGGATCAAGATGATGACGACGATAATCGCTTGTCCATATAATTGTGCCATCCGCTCGCTGAACGGGGTAAACTCTAAAGATCTCATCATTTAGAGGCATGAAAGTTAAGGGATCAAACCCAAGATTACGAGCAAAAAGAAATACATTGTGGTATGACCTGCTTATCTCATCATACCATAGTTCTCTGTTATACCACGGTTTTTTATCTGTCTCTATAAAACTTAATCCTCGCTTGTTCATATAAGTGAAAATCTTTTCCATGGCTATTGTGTAGATTCCAAGTCTCTCAGAAATTGGGATCCATGAAATTTAAACCCCTCTACCAGAATTTCAAATTTGGAAAACAAACTTAAAATAAGTAACCGTTATGATTTTGTTAGTTTGAGGAAATTCTCGAAAATTTTATGTTCTAAATCATTATATCCATCATATACGAGAGAGCCTATATGGGTGCACATGATTTGTGAATTTGATCTTGAATTTCGCTTTTTTGGTCCGGAAAAAAAATTTATCCGAATAGTATCATCCAAATCAGGATAATTTGTCATTATTTTCCACCATTTTTTCACTTCTAATTAATATTGGGGAGAGCTTCTATTTTAATGTTTTCCCAGAGTCTGAGGCATAATACTGCCCTAAAATTGATAGTCCACTAAAGAAAAATGCAAAAGATAAAAAGGTTTAAATTATACCAATCTAAATTTTTACAAAATAATTAAAAGAAAAAAAAAGGTGTTATCACCTAAAAGGCATTAATGCCAATAATAATCATTTTTTAAATCGATTAAATGCCAAATGAAAAAATAAAAGACGAA
>CAYSZJ010000150.1:0-9696 GCA_964435435.1 uncultured archaeon | reverse complement strand
TGTTACATGATGTATTATTTAAGACCAAGAAAAGAATATTTAGATTTAGGAATGTTGAAAATGTTGTTTCAAATATATAGATAAGTATGCATGTTACTTTTTTGGCTAACTCCTGAGCATCCTTGTCTGAACTCTCAAGAATCTTAAACAACTCCTCAGGAGCGACAATTAACGCCACATCAATTAGCTTCTGAAGCCCAATCACCGTGTTAATTCTTTCGTTCTTCTGAAGATGGAAAATCACACTCCCTAATCTTAAAAATTTTCTCAATTATTTCAATAAGAAACTAATTCTATTATAAGATAATTTATTTAATTTTGTGGGAGAGTTTATGGACGATCCACCATTTATCATTGATTTTCATCAGGTTAAAGTAATCAATATACCCAACTTCTTCACATTCAATTCTTAGTTTTACCGCGGCATTATTCCCCGTTACATCATTATAATAAAATTTAGTAGTCCAAGTTAAGTCTTTGTTCGCTTTTTCTGGTTCATACCAAGATAAATACTCTGCTTTATCAACTATTCTCAGTTGTTTATATTCATCAAATAGAAAAAACTTCCATTCATCATGCAAAATATTTTTATAAAGTTCTGGATCACTTCTAACGTGACCTTCATGGTAATAATCCATAATAGCCTTCTTTATAGAATTTTTTTCAATTTCTTCATTATTTTCAGGTTGATTGCCTGACATTATTTTTCATTTAATTCTATGATTTATCATTATAAACAGGATTAATGATAAAAACATATAATAATTTTTTTAACTCAAGAAAACTGGGTATAAATATCTAAACCATCTAATTACAAATTTGAAAATCTTTTCAAAAATTTTAAAGAAAGAAGAATTTAATAAAAATTATCTTATAATATACCCTTTATTTTTCTCGCTAATTCCTGAGCATCCGCTTCTGAACTCTCAAGAATCTTAAATAATTCCTCAGGTGCCACAAGCAACGCTGCATCAATGAGCTTCTGGAGCCCAATCACCGTGTTAATCCGCTCATTCTTCTGAAGATGGAAAATCACACTCCCTAATTGATTTTTGAGCAAACCACGCTCAGAAACCAACGCCACACGCAACAATGCGGGACACACCTCATCTAAGGTCTCTCTACTTACATGCCGTGCGAATTCATAAATCTCCGCCCTCTGAGTCCCCGTTATCCCTACAACCTTCTTTTCAACTTTCGAAATTGGTTCCATTTTCCTTTCTCACATCACACTTTTTTGATTTTTTTCATTACTTTTTTGATTTTTCTTTCTATTTTTAATAATTATTACGCTCATATTTAAATGATTTGGGAAAAAAATCGGACTGACTTTGACAGAATCCGTCAAAAAATCCACAATATAACTTTTCGATTCTAGGTATTGACTGAAAAAGTGAAAAAGGGATCCTATAACTAATTTCTAAAATTTAGATCTTGATTTGTAATTTAAGATTACGGGACAAAAAGACAATATTGACAGAAAATTGTGGGAATTCAATGGGGTGAGTCATTTTTTCGGAATTCTTTTGTAAGAAATGATCGAAATCAGTAATATTTCTCTCATTTATTTTTGAATCTTATACAAAGGATAATGAATATCTATTCAAATCAGTAAAAAATACTAGATAGAATCGCCGAAGCCCTTATTGGTGACCGCTTTCCTCAAAAAACTCAAGGTTAATATACAAAATGAAGAATTATTATCAATTTTCATTACTAGAAATCTCTATTTTTTCTAATTTTATATTTAAAAACTTGATCTAATTTATTATAATAATCACGCATTTTTATCGGAATGATGCTAAATGATGATCGTATCACCACAACATAATGATCGAAAAGTCATATCTTTATATACAATTTTTTATTATAATTACTTGAAAATCAGAATAATAATTTTGGGGATATAAATATGGTTAATATAAATGATGAAGAAAAATTGGAAAATGCGATGGTTTATTATAAAGACATTCGAGAATGTTTAACTGGGTTATATGAAATAATCAATATTAATTTTAATGAAAAGGATATTTATCATCAAGCAGGTATGGATAATTTAATAACACTTCATAATAATATTTTGGAAATATTAAGAACTTCATTTACTCCTCGTGATATTAGGATTCGATTACGAAAGTTAGAATTTGATGAAAAAGAAGCGGAAGAAATCTTTCCCCTATAATTATGTGTACAATATTTATTGTTTATTGTATATTTTTATAATTTTAATAGTTAAATAGTTTCATTAATTTCAAAACTTAAAGAATAGAATTAAAATTTAAGAAATAGAGTGTAAATAAGAAAATGACAGTAATAACTACAAAAAAGCCTTTTGAAGAAGTTATAGAGGCTTTAAAAGATGTGAAGAAGATCGGTATTGTATCATGTGGTAGTTGCGCGGCTTTGTGTCAAACTGGTGGAACAGAGGGGGCAAAGGAGATGGCAGAAAAGTTGGAGAAAGAGGGTTTTGAGATAGTATTCAGCATTGTTCCAGAAGAAGTCTGTGATCAAAGAGTAATGAAACAAGATTTTAGGAAAATTGAGGAGGATTTACATAATGTAGATGCGATTTTAAGCTTAAGCTGTGGAGTGGGTATAGCTAGCCTGAGGGAAGTGTTAGCAAAAAAATTTCCTCATCTTCCTGTGTTTATTTCTAATAATACAGAATTTATAGGGATGACCGAAAGAATTGGTCGTTTCTATATGAGATGTCGTGGATGCGGTCAATGTTTATTAAATGAGACGGGAGGAATTTGTCCAGTCACGACGTGTGCTAAATCACTTATGAATGGTCCATGTGGCGGAATGGTTGATGGTAAATGTGAAGTTGGGAACTATGAAAAAGATTGTGGTTGGGTTCTTATATATAACCGCTTAAAAGAATTAGGTAGGTTAGATTTATTTAGTATATTGAGGGATCCAATAGATTGGAGTGAATCGGGTCATCAACGAGAAGTAGTGTGGAGGTAGAGCTAGATTGGCAGAAAAAAAGGTTTATTCAAAATTAGGCGAAATGCTTGAAAAGGGAGAATTCATTTTAACAGGAGAACTTGAACCTGAGAAAACATGTGATTTATCACATACAGTTCAAGAAGCTAAAGAAATGGCTCCTTATGTGGTCGCTGCGAATGTTACTGACAGTCCTCTTGGAATAGTTACAATCAATAGTATGGCTGCTTCTCATATCATCCAAAAAGAAGCAGGATTAGAAGTGATTTGGCAACTTACAGTACGAGACGTGAATAAATTAGGTATTGCAGGAATGATAATGGGTGGTCATGCATTAGGATTGCGAAATATTTTATCCCTTACTGGTGATCATACTGCCCTTGGAGATATGCCTGAGACGAAGCCTGTGTTTGATCTTGATTCAGCAACCTTAGTTAAACTAATAAGAGAAATGGTTGATACTGGCTCAATTAATGGGCATGAAATTGAACATCCTCCAACTCTACATGTTGGTGCTGCTGCAAATCCAAATTCAGATCCTCTAGAAGCAGAGGCCTTAAAAATAGGAAGGAAAGCAGAAGCTGGCTGTGAATTTATACAGACTCAAGTTGTTTATGATTTAGACAAAACCATTGAATTTCTAAGTGAAATTAGAAAGTATAATGTCCCTGTGCTCTTAGGAATTTTTCCCATGAAGAGTTATGGCATCGCAAAAGGCTTTGATACATTTGTTCCTGGCGTAGATGTCCCAAAAGACATATTAGCAAAATGGAAAAATATCAAAACTGAATTTAAAGATAATAAGACAGAGCAAAAAAGAATGTACGACCAAGCAAATTATGAGTTCTTTAAACCATTTATTTCTGAACTTAAGAAAAAGGGGCTTCTAGCAGGTGTACATTGTATGGCAGTTCATTATCCACGAATTTTTCCCAAACTAATTGAAGTAATTAAAGCTTAAAATATATTTTTTCATTTTTTTTTAAGATATTTTAATTATTTTACCGACTTTCAAATCAGTGTAAGCTTCTTTAAAAGTCTCCTTAAAAGCATGTATACTCTCTATACTGCTATCATGGGGAGAAAGCGATACAATCTTAGGATTTCTAGCTTTAAGGTAATTTAATGCATAGATTCTGTCATCCTTATGCCAAGGTTCCCAGAGTGGTCTTCTTGTCATAATAAACTTATATATAGGCAATCCAGACCAAGTATTATCCTCGCCGGGGAAATTTGGAATAGGTAAGTGTAATCCACCAATAATTCCATAAATGGGAGTATCAAATAAGGCTTCAACGCGGTCTATTATCTTTTGGATTCCTTGATGGCCACAGCCGACAATGACTACTATACCTTTCCCCTCTACATTTAATGCCAAAGCTTGTTCGAATGTTGGTCCAAAGAAAAACATAGGGCTCTGAATTGATCCTATAGAAGCGATCCCATCTGCGATGACCCCTGGATCTTTCATTTGACTTACTATAGCAGTTGGATGATTCATTGAAACAGGGGTAAATGCATTCACATGGCTTAAATTTTGCTGTGTCCCTGAAAGTGAGAAGGTTTTATTTCTAACCCATTTAACACCTCCTACATGGTCACCATGCAAATGAGAAATGAAAATATAGTTAAAATCCTCTGGAGCGATTCCTAAAGCTTCCATGTTCCTGAGGAGTGGAGATGGATGTTCATCTTTAGAATTTAAGCCTGTATCAAATAAGATACCAATATCGTCAGCTTTAATATAATAAGAAACACCTTCTTCAGTGGAAAGATTACCTTCTGCATGGAAATCGATCAATGGAAGTATCTTCAAATTTTTAACTGTCCCTACGTCATCTAATTTTTTTATCTTGGTTCTAAACCACTCCTTTTCAGCAAGTTGTTTATTCATTTCAAATCTTTTATTTAATACAACAAGGGTGAAAAGCGGTATTGACATATGAAAAGAACGTAATATTTCTCTCTGAGAAAGTTTTTCCCCTTCTAAGAGTTTAGTAATGATCTCTTTATCTTGTTTTAACGGAAATTCTTCCAGTAATTTTTTAATCTCTTTTATATCTAAATCACTCAATTTAAAGACCGGAATAAATTTTTTTGAAGTTTTTGGATTAATTATAGTTAAAAGTAATTAAGTAATTTTTTTCAATTTTCTATTTTTTTTATATATTATCATAATTAATATTCAATTTTTATCGAAGTAAAATGAGTGTTCGAGAAGAAGAACATATAGTTGGCGGAGGTAGGATTCGCAGTATTATCTCAGGGTTGAATGATGCGCTGCATTACTTTCTCCAATAATCGCTTCTTTTAAGTTTTCAATAAGAACTGACATTTTTTTTAATTCTTCATACCTTTCTTTATATTTTCCAAAAAGAAATATAAAATTTATATCATTTTGATTTAAATTATAATCTTTTATCTAGCTATAATATAAAATTTGCCCATTTTTTTCAATAGTATTTACTAAACCTTGATTTTCAAGATAAAATAAATGACCTAAAACCTCACTCAGGGCTAAAAATGAATTAGTTTCATCTAAATTGTCACCAAAATGAAGCTGAGAGATTTTTAAGGGTGTTAACGGATTATCTTTAATTACTCTTGAAATTTCTGCTAATCTATTCTTATGATGTTCTTTAATTTCTGAAATTCGCTTATGAGGGTTATAAATGATCTCTTGATGGGCAGGAAAAATAATTTTAGAATTTAACTTATCTATTCTATCTAATGAGTTTAAATAATGTTTTAAGATATTATTAAAATCATAGCCTTTATATTGTTCTGTAAGAAATTTTGGAACAACATAATTTCCAATGTGAGGAGTAATACGGCTTAATATATGATCCCCACAAAACAAATGTTTTTTCTTTCTATTAAAAACACATATATGACCAAAACTATGACCAGGTGTCCAAATTATTTCTAAGTTATCCAAAATTATATCACCATCATGCAATATTATGTCAGGTTCTTGATATTGGCGAAATTTAGGCCAATAACTTAAAAATTGTACCACTTTTTCTGCTTGTTTTTCATCCAATCCGTATTTAATCATTTGATTTGCTATTTTACTAGCTTCATGTTCTACTTCATCTAAATTTACTTCTTTAGTTTCCCATTCCAAGGTCTTAGCAGTTATATCATGCATTAATATTTTAAGATCTGGATTTTTTTGCTTTAGGATTCTCGCTAATCCAACATGATCAGAATGGTTATGAGAAATAAAGCAATAATCAATATCCTTGATAGTTAAGTTTATGTCTTTAAGAGCTGAAAAAAATAATTTACTCCAATTTCCCATATTTAATCCAGAATCGAAAAGAATTAGTTTTTCTTTAACTTTAAAAACGTAAAGGCTAACGTTTCTAACTGACCATGGAACGTCTATTTTAATTTGATGAACATCTTCAATTTTATTTACTTCAGAGTTAAACTTAACAGGATACAAGGTAAAGTAGACTTTTTATTTTGTTAATAACAAAAATTATTCTGAGAATTTTTAGTTTTGCATTTTTTAAATTAAACTAATTTGAAATAAACTACTTGAAGAAAAAATAAAACTTTATACTTTTTAAATTTTAAAACTTGGTTTTTTTCTGGAAAACTAAAATACCTAGTAATATGAAAACAGTTGTATATACAACAACTATTAATAATCCACCCAATAGAGTAATTGGAATGGTATCTGCACCTGCACCAATCAATGAACTATTATATAAGTTATCATTCAATCCATGCCCCAATACAGTAAGTTGAAGAAATATTTGTTTAGCCCAGTAAGGTGGTGTGAAATATACAATAGGACTCTCAAAAGGCATTAAACTTCCTGAGAGAAATGCCAGCAACATAAAAATAATTAATGAAAAAGCATTAGCTATTTCAACATTTTTCGAAACACTTGCAATCATGATTCCTAAACCTACTGCAGAAATCCCAAACAAAACAGCTACCAAGAATCCAAAGAACAACTCTAGGGGACCTTCATAGTATAATCCTAGAACCACATAGCCAATGATAAACATAATAATAACTTGAAGCATCAAGAAAAGTGATTCAGATATTAACGCCCCTAAAAACATATTTTTTCTGCCAGTTGGCATTGTATCTAAGCGATCAAGCATTCCTGAACCTTTATCCTGAGCAAACATAATGGCAGCATTCATTGTCCCCATACCAATGGCGTACATAATCATCCCAGGAAAACCATAATCAAATCCAGTTCGACCAGTTGGATCCTCTTCACTACCAAGCATAAAGTAAAACATAACGGTAAACATTATCGGTAATAGAAGTGAAAAGAACAGATATTGCCAATGTCGCAATTTATCTTTTAGATTTTTTATAGATATTTGAACCGCTTTATTTTCTAAAAATGTCATTTTAATCTCTCAACCTCCTTCCTGTTAAATTTAAAAATACATTCTCTAATGAGTTTTGTCTAAATTTCATGTTTTCAACCTCATCAATATTATCAATAAGTCCTTGTTGTAGAAGTTTTACAAGATTTTTTAAACCACCTTGAAAAGAGATTAAAAGTGTCTTTCTTTCCTTTCTAGTAACTTCTTTCCAATTTGCGACAAAAGGAATGTTTTGTATATTTGCTTTTACTAAATCAAGGTCTTCCTGCTCAATAAAGGATACCTCTAACACATTATCACTCCCATATTTCTCTTTTAGTTCTGTAGGCGTTCCTTGAGCGATTATTTTACCATTATCTATTATTGCAACAAGATCACTTAGAGAATCAGCCTCAACCATATCATGGGTCATAAGAATGATTGTGATTTCCTTATTTTTTAGATCTCGAATAAAATCCCAAACTAGTCGTCTTGCTTGAGGATCAAGCCCAGCCGTAGGCTCATCAAGAAACAAAATCTGAGGTTCAAACACTAGAGCCATTGCGAGATTTAAACGACGTTTCATACCCCCTGAGAAATGTTTAGACCAATCTTTTCTTCCAGCTATTCCAAATTCTTCCAATAATTTTTTAGCTTTGTCTTTTGCTTCTTTACGAGGTATTCCATGCATACCAGCTACAAATTCAACATTTTCTTCAGCTCTCAAAACTTCATATATGGTAATATCTTGAGGACATACTCCAATTGCCATAACAATCTCTTTCTTTCCTTTTAAAATGCTATGTCCATTGACTATAGCATCACCAGAAGTTGGGGTTAACACAGTAGTTAACATGCGGACTAATGTCGTTTTTCCAGCACCATTAGGGCCAAGAATGCTAAATAATTCTCCTTTTTTAATTTTCAAAGATACTCCATCTACAGCCTTAACTTCCTTAAAATATTTTTTAAGATCTTTAATTTCAATAATAACAGAATCATTAATCGTACTCATAATTTTAAAATCACATTAATTTTTATTACTACTTTACTAATTGGTATAATTAAAAAAATAGGAGTCCAAATTTTAACTAATTTAAACAATTCCCATCAATTAAGTTTTTTCTATTTATACTATATATTTGAGATGTTTTAAGAAAATATGATAATCTGCTAATTCTAAGTTTTCTACCATATTTTCTTTAATTGAATGAATGAAGAATTTCATCTTCATCAATAATAGATATGCTTTTCTTTTCATTCTCTAAACCAGTTGCCATTTCATTATCATATCATTCTTTTTATACAGATATATAAAATTATTCTATTTAGAATAAATATTTGTATGAAAACAATGAAGATGATGATTAGTAAACGTCTTTTCACTCTAAAATATATACAATAATATTTTAAATATAACTAATTCTATTATTCTAATTACATAATTTCAAAAAATAAAACCAATAAAAAAGATGATCAATAAAATGGAAAGAGATTTACAAAAAGATTTGTCGAGAATACTTAAAAAAGAAAAGTTTCAAGCTGGCATGATAAGTTATATGTCCAAGGTTGGGAAACTGTTGCTTTTTACACTTCCAATAGTGCTTGTGATGATTACCATTCTTGCATTAAACACTACTCTTGATATAACCTTAAAAATAATCTTTTATGCAATTTTAGCTATTTACTTTTTCAATTCAATAATGTTATTATTAGGAGCAAATTCAACTGAATCATCACTTAAATTACGCTTAAATTTTGAAAGAAAAAGGGGGCGCCCTATAGACAGCCTTGATGGTTTTGATTTGTTGGCAAACAATGTAAAGAGAGTTACCAATTTATTAAAAGTAATTTCTCTGATTTGTTTTGTTGCGTTAGTGTTATTTGTAATAATGTTATTTGAGATTGAAGATATTTTGGGATTTGCTGCTGCAGGTTTTTCCTTAGTAGGTCTCGGTTTAGCGTTATTAATACGAAGTTTAAACCTAAACATTCATGATGTCAATGGTCTTCAAGATTTCTACAAACCAACTACTCACCAAATATTTTTAGACAATTTTTTCGCAGAGATTTTATCAAACCATTTAGACCCGGTGACTTTTCTCAAATGGGATGAATACTTAGTAGAATTAAATAACATCCTAACTCCTGAATTCATCCAAAAAGTAAAAGAGCAAGAAGCAGAAGAGTTGCCTATTACTTTTGCTATTGAAAACTTACTATTTCTCTATTATTTAAAATTCCAAGAAGTATTATCAGAAAATCAACTAATCCGGGAGCTAAAAGAAATTATTAATGTAGATTCAGATAATTTCGATGTTGAGAAAGGTATATTTATGGAAGGAGGCTGGTATTTTTCTATGAATGATATCTATAAATTGTTTAATTACATAAAAAAATTCAATCC
>CAYSZJ010000149.1:0-9738 GCA_964435435.1 uncultured archaeon | reverse complement strand
AATTTTAATTTGAAGACTAAAAAAATTTTTATGAGAATCTATACTTTATTTGTTATCTTATTCGGGATTAAATTTGATTTTTAATTACGAATTAAGATTATTAATCGCCGCCAAGGTGGCGTAGCCCGGTGTACGTTGGAGTTTTCTCGATGACGGGTAGGAACGCACCAGATCCACCGGATTTACCGATAATAAAGGTGAAACTGAAGATCTGGGTATCGAGCAACTTTGGTTATTTCAACCATTTTCGACAAGGTTCAAAAAAAAAGCCCACCTTTGAGCTTTTTTGGAACTCCCTCCCTTGGCAACGATTATCTCTTAATTTTTTAATTCTAATGGCATAAAACGAGCCAAAGATTATTCCAATTTCTGTTTCGAAACATCTATTATTTTTTTGCTCTAATCTTTTATTTCTTCACTAGTTAATCTTGTATAAGTACACTATTCTCTTAAACTAAAAAAATAATAATTGAGTGATAAATTTATTTAAAAAATTTATTAAAGTCTTTCAATATATCGATGTTCCTTCCTTCTTTCATCTCTCATTATAAACTCGCGAAATATTTCGTTGTTATCGTCAATGAACTCCCAAAACTCACCATATATGTCTTGAAGGGTCATTTTCTTACTTTTTGAATTATTCTCATTGGTCTGGAGTTGATTCTCTCCTTCTATTTCGTTATTTACTTTAACTCTATTTTGGTGATTATTTTTTTCAAAATTAGTTTCTTGAGGTTTATATTCTAAATAATTTCCTTCTAGAATTAAATTTTCAAATAGGTTTTTTTCATCATTTTTGAACTTCTCAGAGGTATTTTTGCTTTTTTTTGAAACTTTATTCTCAAATTCGAAGTCTACTCGTTGATAACCACGAATTGCGCAATTCTTATCAACAAATGCTTGAAATTGATGATCACATACTAGACCTTTCGCAATTGACATTGTAGTTAAGCCTTTTGCTTGAGTAATAACTGATTTTGGAAAACGTAGTATTTTCTCAGCTTTACAAACTGGACAGATGACCCTAATTTGAGTAGAATCATTCAATGAAGTTGTATCTGCATTTTGAGTAGGTTTAGTAATAGCCATAATGACACCTTCTTTTAATAATCAGAAATTACAAATAAAAACCCCTTTATAAATATGAAGAGACTGATATGATAAGTAAAACGCTGATATGGAGAAAATTTAGAAATTAAGTGTTATTGGGATTAAATTTTAAATTCATGTTGTTTTTATCTAATTCAAAATTAATAATAAGATTAGATATCACATCGATTTCAATCTTGAAAGAATGTTTACCTTTAGATAATAAATTAAGATTCTCTTCG
Source organism: uncultured archaeon (assembly GCA_964435435.1). Classification (GTDB taxonomy): domain Archaea; phylum Asgardarchaeota; class Lokiarchaeia; order Sigyniarchaeales; family SOKP01; genus Loki-b32. The sequence continues at coordinate 8,407 of CAYSZJ010000149.1, read as the reverse complement.
TCTAACTTTATTAAAACACTAACACTATCTCCTAATGCTATAGTTCTCCCACTGAACTTACCCTTAAGGATATCATCCAATTTAAATGATTCTCCCTTATGGTAAATGATGAAACGATTTTTAATCATTTCTAAATTTATAGATTCTTTAGAAATATTAATTTGGATATCATCTAGAAATAATTTTGTGTGTTCAGATAAATCAAAATTATCGATATCAAAGCTTTTTAAATCAAAATCTCCAATTTCAATGTTTTTAGGGACTACAAAAGGGATCAATAAATTAATCACTTTTATTTGTATCGAATCTACTTTTCCATCACCAGTGGTGTCAACAGTAAATACACATTTTTTAGACGGGAAAAGTTTTTTAATTAATACTTTAAAAGAAGTTAAATCATATGGTATAAGCAATCACCCCGATGATCTTTTTTATTTAATTATATATCTACTTCAGAAATTTTCACAGGGCGATTCTCTTCATATGATTTTTGAGCAGCCTTAGCTATGAGGACATCTTGCAGACCCTCTTCCCCGTTTGGTTTAGGTTCTTTATTATTACGTAAGCATTCAAAGAAACTTTTCAATTCAGTTGCATAAGATTCCATATATCGTTCTAAGAAAAAGTATGGGATCTTGTCTATATTGGTACATTCTGCTGTATAAATGCGGACAGTGTTAGTGGCCTCATTATCAGCTACTACACATCCTTTAGAGCCAAACACTTCAACACGTTGATCGTATCCATAAACTGCTTGACGAGTATTATCAATTATTCCTATAGCGCCATTTTTAAATTTTAGAAGGGCAACAGCGGTATCTATATCACCTGCCTTACCAATTTCAGGATCAATAAGTACTGCTCCAGTTGCATAGATTTCTTCTACCTCACTCCCAGCTTGGAATCGTGCCATATCCCAATCATGAATCGTCATATCCAAAAACATTCCACCCGAGACCTTTATATATTCTATTGGAGGGGGAGCAGGATCCCGAGAAGTAATTTTAACAATATGAGGTTCACCTATTTGACCAGAGACGACTGATTCATGACATCTCATAAAATTACGATCAAAACGTCGGTTAAATCCAACCATGAGGTTTACACCCATTTCTTTAACAACTAAAAGTGACTCTTTAATCCGCTCTATATCCGTATCAATAGGTTTCTCGCAAAAAATATGTTTTTTTGCCTTGGCAGCTTCTTGAATAAATTTCGTGTGCGTATCAGTAGAAGAACAAATCACGACTGCATTAATTTCAGGATCATTAAAAATTTCATTTGGGTCTGAAGTGAGTTTTGGTACCCCTATATCGTTAGCCCATTGTTTCAAATCATCGGTTATATTAATATCAGCTACAATTTTTAAATTAATATCAGGTATTTTACGTAATAGATTTTCAATATGTATTTTTCCAATTCTGCCTGCCCCAATTACTCCAACAGTAAATTTTTGCACCATTATATATCCTCTACAAAATAAACTTATTTAATCTCAGAATATTAGAAAAAGATAATATCATTAAAATATCTAATTCAAAATTATTAATTTAAATTTCACTTACTTAGAGAGTGAAATCAATAATCAAGTTTATAGTTATCGTTGAGTCAATTTATTATCAGCTAAGTTTTAACTTTTAAATTCAAATATTTATAAAAAGTTTGAAAGAAATTCAAATTTTAAATTAAGAAAATTTTTTAAAGTGAACTAACAAATATTTAATCATATTTAATTTTTGTTTTTAAACTAAAAAAAAAGATATGATTTACTTCAATAAACTTAATAATTGTAAGAGCTGGTTATATGGTTGAGGAAGAATCTCAAGAAATATCGTTAAGAACGAAACTCGCATTTGCTTGTGGAGAAGTAGGTGATAATGTAGCTCTGAATACCTTTTCTTTTCTAATTTTTACTTTTTATTTCACTGTTGTGAGAATACCTACACCAATCATGATTTTAGGTTTCATACTTTGGGCTTTATGGAATGCTTTTAATGATCCTTTAATAGGGTATCTTTCTGATAGGACTAAAAGTAGATGGGGTCGAAGGATTCCATGGATGATAGGTGCGACTATTCCACTTGGAATACTTATGATATTATTATTTACTCCGCCATCTACTTATCGTGAATCAAACTCGGTCTTCATATACTTTATTGTAATACTTATTGCATTTGATATAGCATATACATCATTTAATTTAAATTATAATGCCCTCTTTTCTGAAATGTTTGTTGATATGAGAGAACGTAGCGCAACAGGTAGAATTCGTATAATTTTTGTACTGCTTGCAACTATGTTTGCTTTAGTATTTCCTACATTTGTCATTGATGATATTACAAATAAAAACGAGGATCCAATTACAAGTGTTCAATATCTAATTACTGGTATTGTAGCAGCAATTATCATTTTCGTTTTTTATTTTATAATACTCAAATGGGGCGCTAAAGATCCAAAACATATTTCAAAGGATGCAGAAACTGCAATGTCATTCACAAAAACTCTGAAATTTACACTCAGACATAAATCTTTTCTATGGTTTCTATTCCCTGCTCTTGGTACTTGGCTTGTGATCAATATTTTACCGACACTATCTCCACTATTTTTTGTATATGCGGTTGGTATTACAGATACAGAATTAATTGGGATACTACTCTTAGTTACTTTTCTTGTTGCTGCAGCATCTACGCCTTTATGGGAGAAATTAAGAGTTAAAAAAGGTGCTCGAATGTGTGGACTGATAGGAATTGTCGTGTGGCTGGTATCAGTAGTGCTTTTTGCATATTCTACTAACTTTGAAATGGCATTAATTTTTATGATTTTCTTTGGAATAGGTTTGGGAGGTGGACTTTACTTTTATGATCAATGCATTGCAGAAATAATAGATGAGGACGAAATCACCTATGGAATACGTCGATCTGGTATTTACTATGCTGTTCTTAATTTTCTTATTAGATTATCTATGATTCTTAATTTTGTAATTATTGGTTTTGTTTTTACTTCCACTGATTGGATGAATTATGAACCAATCTCTGAGGATCCTGATTTAGTGGTACTTGGACTTCGAATCTTAATGGGAATTTACCCCGCTATAGTATTAGGTCTTTCCCTAATAGGTATGTATTTCTACCCGATTAAAGGAGAAAGACTAAGAGAAAATAGGGAAAAATTAACTGAATTACACGATAAAAAGAAAGATATTGTAAAAATTCCACGAGACTAACCAATATTTACTTTTTCTTTTTTTTCAATTTTTTGAAGAAATGTAGATATAATTTAGTTTATTAATTAATTACAAATAATAAGAAAATAATTTTTTCAGTTAAAAAAATGAAAGCAGTAGAATTATCTGCAAAATGGGATCCAAAACCAGACTTTAAACTTGGATCCAAAGATATAGAAGGAAAATTAACTTATTTAGGTTCTCAAGTATGGCGTAATCCTGTTGTTAAGGTAGGAGAAAAAGATAAACCTCAAATTAAACCAAATGAAGTATTGATTAAGGTAAAAAGGTGCGGAATTTGTGGCTCAGATGTCCATATGGCTCAAACGTATGAAGATGGCTACATCTATTACCCTGGTTTGACTGCTTTTCCTGTCACTCTTGGACATGAATTTGCTGGCGAAATAATAGAAGTCGGGAAAAAGGCAATTAATAAGAGAACTGGAAAATTTTATGAGTTGGGAGAACCAGTCACAGTAGAAGAAATGGTTTGGTGTGGAGAATGTAAACCTTGTTGCGATGGATTTCCAAATCACTGTGAAAGATTACAAGAAATAGGATTTTCTATTGATGGCGCATATGCTGAATTTATTGCTGTTCCAGCAAAATTATGCTGGAGTTTGAAGAAGTTAGAACAGAAATATGAAGATATTTTTAAAATTGGGAGTTTAGTAGAGCCAACTTCTGTTGCATATAATGCAGTTATAGAAAGGGGTGGTGGAATCCGACCTGGTGAAAATGTCGTTATATTAGGTGGAGGACCCATTGGCTTAGCAGCAACAAAGATTTTAAAAACTGCAGGAGCTTCTGTATGTATCGTTTCAGAACCAGAGGAAACTAGAGCTTCAATAGCTAAAAAATTAGGTGCTGATTATGTAATTAATCCCCTTAAGGAAAATTTTGTTGAAAAAGTAAAAGAATATACTGATAATGAAGGAGCTACTCTCTATCTTGAAGCAACTGGATTACCAGATGTTGTAACAGATGATATACAAAATACAATATGGGAATGTAAAACTGTTAATAGTACAGTAGTTATTGTAGCAAGAGCAGAACAAAGAATGCCAGTTTGTGGAGAATATTTCCAAGTTAGGAGAGCTCGCATCGTTGGTTCTCAAGGTCATTCTGGTCATGGTAATTTTCCGAATGTTATTAGTTGTATGGCTGCAGGAATGGATATTACTCCTATGATAACAAAAGAAATCTCACTTGATAAAGTTCCTGAAAATCTTAAACTTTTACAAACAGATAAGGAACAGTGTAAAATTTCAATCAAACTTAGTTAAAAAATAAAGAATTATTAATTTTTAAGGATAAAGTAACTCTGAACAATCATAACTTTTTTATATCATTTTCATCTATTTTTGTTATTCAAAAATAATAAATTAGGAAGAGATCTGATAATATGAATGAAAATCATGATGAGGAAGAAGATATTGTATTAAATGAAGAAGTTGAAAGCGATAAACAAATTCTTGAAAATAAAAAAAAACAAGAAGAAATTGCTATAAAAAGAAGAGAGGTTTCTGATTTTAAAACTGAACATCCAGAATCTCTTGAAATTAGCGAAAGTGAACCTTTTTATAGAGCTCCATTAACTAATATTATAGAAGGCGAGGATTTATATTATATTCTCGTTGAATTACCAGGATTAAAAAAAAAAAATGTAAAAATTTCTTTACAAGAAGGAATCTTAGAACTAGTTGGAGAAAAAGCAATAAAAGAGAAAGAAAAAAAAGACGAGAAGAAGGAGAAAGATAAAAAAGAAAAAAAAGATGAAAAGAAACAAAAAGACAAGAAAAAAGAAAAAATTAAGGAAATTAAAGGGGACTTTTTAAGGAGAGAGTTTCGAGCTGCTAACTTCTATAGATGCTTTCAATTACCTGAAGATGTATCCACTGAAGATATTGATGCAAGTTTTAAAAATGGTGTTCTACAATTAAAAATACTTAAGAAAACTGCTAAAATAAGCAAAAAGAAAGTGATAGAAATCAAATAACTTCCATTTTTTACTAATTTTATATTTTATTCGGTTACTTTATTTTTATAAAATTGACCTTAGATATTCAGATGATTCTTTAGCAACTTCTTCAAATGAAGGTTTCATTATAGTTTCTAATGAGGCAAAACCATTATACCCTGATCTTTTAAAAATATTTAGAAATGTTCTGAAATCGAAATGTCCTGTTCCTGGAGCCCTTCGTGTACAATCTGCTAAATGCAGATGGGTAACATAATGAGTTATTTCTTCTAAATAGTCCCAAATAAACCCAGGATCTTCTTCTAAATAAGTGTGATAAGTATCAATTAATAGTTTTAAATTTTCATAGCCAATCTCCTCTATCAATTCTATTGATTCTGAGATTGTATTATAAGAATCAATTTCAAATCGGTTAATAGGTTCAAATAGTAATTCAACATTATAGTTTTCTGCTAATCTGCAACATTCTTTCAATGATGACTTGATGTTCATCTTCTCTTTTTTTTGACTACTCTCGAAATCATATCGACCCCTAATTAAACCTATAATAACTTTCGATTTAACTTTAGTAGCAAATTCTATATATTTTTCTATTCTCTCAATAGCCTTTTTTCTTATAGTTTCACTAATATGCCCTAATGAACAACCAAATCGTATAAAGGTGTTTCCTGTTCCTAACGCGGGGATTTCCATTTCATAAGATTCTTGAATTTCTTCAATCCTTTTCGCATTAATTTTTTCTGGTTCTAATAAACTTAATTCAATTCCGTTATAATTTAACGGTTTTAAAAAACCACATAGGGAAGTAAACTTTTTTATTACATCTTCTTGATTACGGTTGGATTCATTGAGAGCAGATACAATACTCAATCGCATATAATTCATATTATCTAGGATTATTAAAAAGTTTAACATATATGCCCACCTTTTATAATTAATACAATTCAATTTTAGAGGTTAAAATGAGAAAATGAGCAAATGGAATTTACCCCCTAAAGATGTGGGACATATGGATAAACCCAATGGAATATATCTTCAAACTATGTCAATCCTTGAGATTAATGAACGTCTAAAAGAGAATGATGTGATTATAATACCAATAGGTTCTACTGAAAATCATGGATCAGCAGCATGTATAGGAGAAGATACTTTTTTAGTAACAAGAATGGCAGAATTAATCGCTCAAAAAACAGGGTGTACTGTTGCGGAGCCAATATGGTATGGGAGTCATCCTTATCATCATGTTGGAATGCCAGGTTCCATAATTGTTCCCGAAGAAATCTTTAAAGGCATGGTAAGAGCAGTTATTGCTGGATTGTGGAATTTAGGTTTTAGAAAACAAATATTATTAAACGGACACGGACAAGAATATGTAATCCCCTCAGCAATTCATGAGTGGGCTAAGAATTACCAACTCCCAGCATTGCTATGCAATGTTAACTGGTATCATGCTATCCCAAATCATTGTATGGATAAAGAACATGGAGGACCATTTGAAACACCTTTCATTCATGCGGATGAGGCAGAAACCTCATTTTCAATGGCTTTATTTCCTGAAATGATAAAATTAGAAAATGCATGTGATAATGAGCCTGTTGGATGGATGCCAGAAGGTCATGTTGATAAGGCGGGTAATATATATCAAAGACCAATCAAATGGTATGGTCAAGTAGGATTTGGACCAATAGAGGTTGCTGCTTATCCAGAAGGAAATGTTGGGTGTCCAAGTAAGGCATCTTTAAAAAAAGGGTTACCTGGTATAGAAGCACTATTAGATTATTTGGAAACATTAATTAATGACATATTAAAAACCTTCCCTCCTGGAAAATTACCACCAGTTGATGGTATTACTCAAAGAGATCCTAAAGAAGTTGAAAAATATATCAAAGGACCACTTAATGGTGGGAAGAGCATTTATGAATTACGATATCCCCCTTAGACTTTTATTTTTTATTTTTTTTATGAGAGTTTTTAGGATTGAATAAAACTCAATTTAAAATTGAAAAAAAGAAAAAGAAAAAAAGTTATATTTTCGCACCACAATAGGCACAATATTGAGCAGACTCTTTACTTATTGGTGTTCCACAATTATAACAATATTTACCACGTTCTTCAGTACTTAAAGGCTCTTCTGGAATAGTTACGTGTTTTATTTGTCCTGTTTTTGTCGAAAACTTGCCTACCAGCTGACCAGAAGCTTTCAAATCTAACACGACTGCTTGAACATCCTTTTCTGTAATTCCTGTACTCATACTCACATCTTCTATTGAAGCTTCAGGATTTGTCTGGAATTCTTGCAACACAACATTCCGTAATTTACTCCTATTAGCTATTGCTACGATTTGACTGGATAAAATCGCAGCACCAATCCCTATTGCTATAAATCCCCACCATGACCACCTATCCCACGGGATAAAACTTGTTATGCCCCACCAGAAAAAAGCGCCAGCTATTATAAATGTGCAAATTGAAAAACTATCAGAATATTGATTTTTATTATATTTCAACTAACTCACCTCACTTAGAGTGATATTAAATTGAAATATAATAATCAATATTTAAATGTTTTTAAAGAGTCTAATAACTAATCTCTTTATATATAATCTTATTTTTTTTAAATTATTAGAAGTAAAAGCAAGGATAAGAAAAAGATTATCAATTTGTAATAATACACTTATTTATTATTCCAAAAACAGATGAGAAATTAACCTGATCTTCTGTTAAAACGATTATGATTTTCTCTAATATCTTAACTGAGAGAATGTAAAAATTGTCTGTATGGATTAATGTGAAATCAGGGTTATGAACTCCTATTTCTGAGGTAATTTCTTCAGCTAACTCATATACCTGCGACATATTTAAGCCTATTGAAGTTTTATTGAACTCTTCACTAATATATGACCTAATTATAACGCCATTCAAAGAAGTAATTAAAATAAAATATAGTCCAGATTGTCCGAATTCTTTTATTAAACTATCTATGACTAAGTCAACTTCTAAAGTCGCAGTCATTATGTTTTAATATATTAATTTGTCATATATAATTTTGGTAATTCTGAAAAAGAGACTAATTCATATATTCTAGAAAGTAAAGACAATATTAACACAAAGCATTATTGTTAAGAAAAATATACTCTTTTATGTTAAACTAAACTTGAAGAGGATAACTTCTGGATTAATTTTATAGCGGGCCTGGCAGGATT
>CAYSZJ010000148.1:0-9984 GCA_964435435.1 uncultured archaeon | reverse complement strand
ATTTTTCCATTTCCCTAAAAGCAGAGAAAAAGTTTTATCATCATTAAAAGAAATATCCGAGAATGTAAGTTTTATTGTTCTAATTGAACTTAATAAGTGCGATTTTAATAACATAAAACACATTTAAACAATTTAGTTATTAAAATTTACTAAAAAATTTATAAAATTAATATTATTATCCCAATCATCAGAAAATAAAAAAAGCGATGACATGAGTGTCATAAATTTCGAATTTCGGAACGAGGTACTTAAACATAATGCCTCATTAAGTTATTGTTATCAATGTTCGACGTGCTCAGGTGGTTGTCCTGTTGCTCTATTAACTCAAGGGCGTTATAATCCTAGAAAAATCATAGAAGAAGCAATTTTGGGATTGCATGATAAATTAGTAGAAAAACAGGATCCTAACACTTGGCTTTGTTCAACTTGTCAAACGTGCGTCGAGTTATGTCCTCAAAAAGTTGAATTAACAGAAATTTTTACATTAATTAAAAACAAATGTTTTGAAATAGGTAACGTACCTGAAGCATTTATTGCGCAGGGCAGAGCTGTTTTAGAAAATGGAGTAGCTATACCATATTCTAAAGCAATAATATCTCGAAGAGAAAAATTAGGGCTTCCTACGATAAAAACAGCTTCTATTGACGAAATAGGGAAGATTATGAAAGAAACTAATTTTGCAAATCATATCCCAAAGAAGGGTGCATAAAATATGTCTTATGATTTATTCTTAGGGTGTGTTATTCCAGCAAGGTTACCTTTTTTAGAAGCAGCATCAAGGAAAGTATTTGAAAAGCTTGGCATTAAACTGAATGATGTTGACGGATTTAGCTGCTGTCCTGATCCAACGGGAATAGAACTCATAGATCATAAAACATGGTTAGCATTAGGAGCGAGAAATTTAAGTTTATCAAATGATAACGGAGGAATTATTTCTTTTTGTTCTGGTTGTGTAGAGACGTTGAAGGGAGTGAATTTTTCTATCAATAAAGATCCAGAAGTGAAAAAAGAAGTAAATGAAACCTTGAAAAAAATTGGAAAGAAATATGATGGAAAGACTGAAGTAAAACACTTTGCTCAAGTTCTTTATGAGAATCTTGATAAAGTAAGAGAGAATGTGGTACATCCTTTGAATGGATTTAAAGTAGCGGTTCATTATGGTTGTCATTATTTAAGGCCTTCTGAGATTATTAATTGGGATAATCCTTTTTATCCTGTCACTATTGATGAAATAGTAAGAGTAATTGGTACAGATTCTATCGATTATGATTTGAAGATGGAATGCTGTGGAAATCCTCTTGATAAAACAGATAAAGAACTATCTCTTCAAATGATTGACAATAAATTCAAATCAATTCAAGAATCTGGTGCGAATTGTGTTACATTGGTATGTCCTGCATGTTTTCAACAATTTGATTTTAATCAACGAGAACTGAGTAAGGGAAAAGAAATTGGTTATAACTTTCCAGTTTTCTATCTCTCAGAGTTAGTAGCTTTGGCTTTTGGGTTTAAACCTGAAGAATTAGGGTTGAATTTTCATCGTGTTAGACCTACTAACTTATTAGAAGGATTTTAATTTTATTATAAGATAAAAAAATAATTTTAAATTTAAATAAAAGACTTGGTGAAAAAAATGGGATTGGCAGAAATAAAGACGTTCAAAGACCTGGAAGATGATGTAATCTCAGTAAATAGATGCTGTGCTTGTGGCGCTTGCATAGCTTATTGTGAGAACCAGGCATTTAATGTTATTGAGATGGATGGTTATACGCCTAAGTTTAAATCTGATAAAACTGTCGAGAATTGTAAAGAATGTGGATATTGTTATTATATTTGTCCACAAACAGAACCTTTATTAGATAGGTTAAAAGAAACTCATCTCGTCAAAGATGAACTTGGGAATATTATTGATATTTTTGCTGCAAGAACAACAGATGCAAAAATAAAAGAAGTTGGACAAGACGGTGGGATTGTATCAACAATTTTAAGCTATTTATTTGATACTAATAATATAGACGCAGCAATTGTATCAGAATATGATGAGAATTTTAAACCAATACCCACGATTATATACACGAAGGATGATTTAGCAAAATCAGCAGGTACCCGGTATTCAATATCATCTAATATTTTACCATTAAAAGATTTGACCCAATTTGCAGAAGAAATAATTTCTCAGAAGATAAGAATTTATGATGCTGATCAATTACGTATTGCGTTTATTGGAACACCTTGTCAATGTAGAGCAATCAGTAAGATGAAGCTTTTAAATATTAAACCTGCGCACGTTATAAGTGTAGTTATAGGTTTATTTTGTTTTGAAAATTTTGATTATGATAAATTAGTAGAAATTTTGAAGTCAAAAACAAAAATTAATCCTTCAGATATTAAAAAGACAAGTATCAAGAAGAATTTTTTCGTCACATCGAAAGCAGATCAAGTTGCTGAAGTAAGTATTAAAGATCTAGATGTGGCTGTGAGAAATCATTGCCATGAATGTGGTGAATTTGTAGGTAGACTTTCAGATCTTAGTATTGGAGCATCTGGTGCTCCCGCTGGTTATTCAATGATTCTTACTCGTACTGAAAAGGGACATAGTTTAATAGATTCTTTACTAGCAACAGGATATATTGAAAGATATATTATTCCAGCTGATCAGATTTCAGAATGGCGACCTAAAAAAATTAATTGGTTAAAAAAAATCACTTCATTAAAAGTGAAGAAATAAATAAAAGGTGGAATGAATGGAAAAAAATTCTAAAAGTGCTTTAATTATTGGGGCAGGAATTGCTGGGATTCAGGCAGCCATAGATTTAGGAGATATGGGAATAAAAGTTCATTTAGTTGAAAAGCAACCTGTAATTGGCGGAAAAATGGCACAATTAGATAAAACTTTTCCCACTTTAGACTGCTCAATTTGTATTTTAGCACCAAAATTATCAGAATGTTATCGACATCCAAATATTACATTATACACTCTTTCAGAAGTGCAAAATATAGAGGGTACAAGTGGTGATTTTTCAGTAGAAATCCTTAAACGCGCACGCTATGTAAAAGAAGATGTATGCACAAATTGTGGAGATTGTGCTACAATATGCCCAGTACGAGGTGTTCCAAATTATTTTGATGCAAATTTGAAAAATATGGCTGCTGCATATATTCCCTTTCCTGCAGCAGTTCCTCCTGTTTATATTATTGATAAGGATTCATGTGTATACTTGAATTATGGAATTTGTGGATTATGTACTAAGAATTGTGGTGCAGAAGCTATTGATTTCACACAAAAAGATGAGATCCTAAAAATTGATAATGTCGGTTGTATAATTGTTGCACCAGGATATAGTTTAATGGAAGATGTTGCTCCTCTTACAAACTATGGTTATAAAGAATATAAAAATGTAGTAACTGCCTTAGAATTTGAAAGATTAATATGTGCCTCAGGACCACTTGAAGGTCATTTAAAAAGATTATCTGATGGTAGAGATCCTAAAAGAATTGCGTTTTTACAATGTATAGGTTCACGTTCAGATAGAGATCAAAAGTATTGTTCTTCTATTTGTTGTATGTATAGTAGTAAAGAAGCAATGATAGCTTATGAACATAATAATGATTTAGAATCTTATGTTTTTTATATTGATATGAGAGCGGGAGGTAAAGGTTTTCAATCCTTTCTTCGTAGAGGAAAAAATGAATATAATATAAAATATATTAAAAGTAAAATTTCGCACATTGACATTGATGAGGAGGAAAGCCCTATTATTACTTATGAAGATTATGATACATCTGAAATAAAACAATTAACGGTAGATTTAGCCGTTTTAGCAACATGTATAATTCCATCAAAAGGAATTGAGAACTTAGCAGATGTATTAGGGTTTGAACTAAATGAATATAATTTTGTAAAAACAAATCCATTTTTACCAGTAGAGACGAGTGCAGAAGGGATTTTTACATGTGGTTGCGCTCGTGAACCAATGGATATACCTCGTTCTGTTACTGAAGCTAGTGGAGCAGCAGCAAGAGCTGCAGAAGTTATTAGAGGAGGTTAAAGAGAAAATGTCTGAAAAAGAAAGTGAAGATATAAGAATTGGTGTTTTTGTCTGTTCATGTGGTAGTAATATAGGTGGACTTGTAGATGTTAAAGAATTAGCTGAATATGCTAATACCTTGCCTAATGTAGTTTTTTCAGAGGATAATCTCTATACATGCTCAGAAACAGGTTTAGCACAGATTAAAAAGGGGATTAAAGAATACAATTTAAATCGTGTAGTTGTTGCATCTTGTACACCAAGAACTCACGAACCATTATTCCGAGATTGTATCTCTGAAGAAGGAGTTAACAGATATCTCTTTCAATTCGTAAATATAAGAGATCAGGACACCTGGGTACATCAAAAACATCCAAAAGAAGCTTTTGAAAAAGCTAAAGACTTAATAAGGATGGGTACAGCAAAAGCTGCTAAACTTGAAGCACTTGAAAATATTATTGTTGGTGCTACTCCAACTGCATTAGTGATTGGTGGAGGTGTTGCAGGAATGACTGCTGCGTTGAGCTTAGCAAATCAAGGATTTGAAACACATTTAATTGAAAAAGAAAATCAGTTAGGTGGCAAGTTGAATACTTTAAACAAATTATTCCCTACAGGTCAAAATGCCTCTGAACTTTTAGAAAGTTTAAATAAAAAAGTTGAGAGTAACCCCAATTTAACTGTGTATACTTCAGCAATAGTAAAAAATATAGAAGGTTTTGTTGGGAATTTTGAGATTGAAATTGAGCAAAAGGGTAAAAGTATTGATTTAACTATAGGAGTAATTATTGTTGCAGTTGGTGCTTCTCTCTTTACACCAACTGGAAAATTTGGTTATGACGGTAAAATAAGAATTACTCAACATGAATTAGAAAATAAATTAAAAAATAATGAAGTAAAAGCAAAAGACGTCGTAATGATACAATGTGTAGGAGCTCGCAATGATGAAAGAGTATACTGCTCAAATGTATGTTGTATGAGTGCTTTGAAAAATGCACTACTCATTAAAGAAGAAAATCCTGAGACAAATGTAACAATATTATTTAGAGATTTATATACACCTGGGACTTATTATGAAGAATATTATAGAAGAGCGAGAGAGGCAGGAGTTATCTTTATTGATTATAAACTTGAAAAAGAACCTATAGTAGAAGATAAGAACATTAAAGTATTTAATGAATATATTGGAGAAGAGATAATTATACCCTATGATCTCCTTGTTTTATCAACTCCCTTAGTTGCAAATGATGATAATAGGGATCTTGCTCAATTATTAAAAGTTCCGTTAGAAGAAAATAATTTCTTTTTAGAAGCCCATGTAAAATTACGCCCCATGGATTTTGCTACAGATGGAGTGTTTATATGTGGTGCAGCAAAATGGCCTGTCGATATTATAGAATCCATAACTCAAGGATATGCTGCTGCCGCAAGGGCAAGTAGAATTATATCTCATGATACTATAGAAGTAGAGGGCGCCACATCGTTTTTACCTGAATATAATAAGAGTTTATGTACTGGTTGTGAAATATGTATAACTGTTTGTCCCTATAAAGCCATAAATAAGAATGAAGATGATGAAATTGAAATAACTCAGGTACTTTGTAAGGGGTGTGGAGTATGTGGTGCAACTTGTACTAATCAAGCGATTATTATTAGACACTTTACAGATGAGCAGATTTTATCTGAAATATATGCATTTGGAGGTAGATAAGAATTATGAGTTTTGAACCAAAAATTTTAGGATTTTTATGTAATTGGTGCTCATATGCTGGAGCTGATTTAGCTGGAGTTAGCAGAATGCAGTACCCTCCAAATATTAGAGTCATAAGAGTTATGTGTAGCGGTCGAGTTGACCCAAGGTTTATTTTCGAAGCGCTCCGAGTTGGAGCTGATGGAGTAATTGTTTTAGGATGCCATTTGGGAGATTGTCATTATCTCGAAGGGAACTATGAAGCTGAGAAAAAATTTGATATGGTCCAAAGATTTCTTAAACTTATTGATTTTGATAATAGAGTACGATTAGATTGGGTCTCGGCATCGGAAGGAGCTCGATATGCTACAGTTGTGAAGGAATTTACAGATCATATTAGAACACTCGGACCATCTCCAGCAGGTGGAGATAATCCAGATAAAGAAATCCTTGAGAAATTGAAGGCTATTGAAGAAGCTGCAGCAAGTGATCGAATGAGAGCACTTGTAGGAAGAGAAAGAAAAATTACAGAACAAGAAAATGTCTATGGTGAAAAAGTTTCACTAGAAAAATTTAATGAAATTTTCGATTCAGCAATTACAGATGAGTATAACCGACATCGAATTTTAGTTTCGTTAGATAAGGATTCTAAATCCGTAAAGGATCTAGCAATTGAATTAAAAATAGATCCAAGTGTTGTTTTAGAACATATGGTCATTTTAAAAAGCCGAGGTCAAGTAGACTTCGGAGGATTGGTTGGAATAACTCCAATGTTTCATAAAATGTAAAGAGGAAAAAACATGGAAAAAGTAGGAGCAGTAATGGTTGTAGGCGCTGGAATCGGGGGGTCCCAAACAGCGCTCGATCTAGGAGATTCAGGTTTTAAAGTCTATTTAATCGAATCAACAACCAGTATTGGCGGTGTTATGGCACAATTAGATAAAACGTTTCCGACTAATGATTGTGCAATGTGTATAGTAAGCCCAAAGTTAGTGGAAACGGGACGTCATCAAAATATTGATTTGAGTATCAATTGTAAGATTTTAGATGTCTCAGGAGAATCAGGAAATTTCACAGTTAAGGTGAAAAAGAATTCTCTATTTATAAATCCAGATAAATGCACTGGTTGCGGTGTTTGTGGACGAAATTGCCCTGTTGAGGCAATTGATTTATTCAATGAGGGATTAGCTAGATATGCTGCCACATCTGTGAAATATCCACAGGCTGTTCCACTCGTATATGCAATCAATAAAGATTATTGTATAGGATGCGGAGTATGCGCAGGTGTATGTAAAGCAAAAGCAGTAGAATATGACCGAGAAGATGAAGAAGTAAATATTAATGTTGGAGCAATTGTTCTTGCTCCTGGTTTTGATGAATTTGTCCCTCAAGAAGCTAACAAATATGGTTATGGTAAATATAAGAATGTGGTAACCAGTATTGAATTTGAACGTATATTAAGCGCAAGTGGTCCATATGCTGGAAGAGTTCTCAGACCTTCTGATGGGGATATTCCAGAAAAGCTGGCTTTCCTTCAATGCATAGGATCTCGAGACTATACGGGAGAGGGACAACCATATTGTTCTTCAGTGTGTTGTATGTATACAGCGAAGGAGGCGGTAATTGCTCATGAACATCA
Source organism: uncultured archaeon (assembly GCA_964435435.1). Lineage (GTDB taxonomy): Archaea > Asgardarchaeota > Lokiarchaeia > Sigyniarchaeales > SOKP01 > Loki-b32. The sequence continues at coordinate 2,627 of CAYSZJ010000148.1, read as the reverse complement.
ACATGAAGTAAAACCAACAATTTTCAGCATGGACATAAGGGCGTATGGGAAAGATTTTGATAAATATATTATAAGAGCTCAAGAAGAATATGGTATCCGATATATTAGAAGTAGAATATCTTCAGTAACAGAAGTTCCTGAGACAAAAGATTTAAGACTCCGCTATGAAACTGTAGATGGGAAAGTTATTGAAGAAGACTATAATATGGTAGTTTTGAGTGTTGGATTAAATCCTCCCGATGATGCTAAATACCTTGCTCAAAAATTTGGGATCGAATTAAATGAATTTGGTTTTGCAAAAACTGATATTTTTAATCCAGTACAAACGTCGAGACTAGGTATATTTGCATGTGGTGCTTTTTCTCAACCTAAAGATATTCCTGAGACTGTCACTCAGGCTAGTGCGGCTGCTGGCTGTGTTGATCAGCTCTTATATGAAAAGAGAGGCACCTTAATAACAGAAAAAACATTACCTCCAGAAATTTTTGTGGCAGGACAGCCACCGCGTATCGGAGTATTTATTTGCCACTGTGGTATAAATATCGGTGGGTATGTAGATGTTCCAGAGGTAACTAGATATGCAGGTACGCTTCCAAATGTTGTTATGGCAGATCGTAATTTATATACATGTTCTGCTGATACTCAAGAGATAATAAAAGAAAAAATAGAAGAATATCATCTTAATCGAGTTATTGTTGCTTCTTGTACTCCTCGAACTCATGAACCGTTATTCCAAGAAACGATTAGAGAAGCAGGTTTAAATCGATATCTATTTCAAATGGCAAATATCCGTGATCAATGCTCTTGGGTTCACATGAACCAACCTAAGGAGGCTACTCAAAAAGCAAAAGACCTTGTAAGAATGGCTGTTAATAAAGCTAGGCGATTAATACCTATAGAAAGAATAAAGCTAGGTGTGACAAAGAAGGCAATGGTAATAGGTGGAGGAATAAGTGGTATGGTCGCCGCTCTTAACTTTGCTAGTCAAGAAATTGAGACTCATTTAGTTGAAAAAGCAGCAGAATTAGGAGGTTTTGCAAGAAAAATATATCATACACTTGAAGGAGGAGATGTGCAAGCTTATTTAAAAGACTTAATTGAAAAGATTAAATCCAACAAATTTATTCATTTTTATACTAATGCTGAAATAGAAAGTCTAGATGGATATATTGGTAACTTTAAAACTACAGTTATTCATGGCCCCAAAAAAGAAAAAGCTGAATTTGAGCATGGAGTTGTAATCTTAGCTACAGGAGCAAACGAATATAAACCAAAAGAATTTCTTTATGGGCAAAATAAAAAAGTTATTTTGCAATCAGAGTTAGAAGAATTATTAAACACTGATAGTGCTATTAAAAGTAAAAAATCAGTTGTTATGATTCAATGCGTGGGTTCAAGAAATGACGAACATCCATATTGTAGCAAAATGTGTTGTGCAGAAGCTATAAAAAACGCATTGTTAGTTAAAAAATTAAGTCCATCAACAGAAGTTACGATTCTATTTCGAGATATCAGAACGTATGGATTTAAAGAAAAATATTATAGAAAGGCAAGAGAAGCAGGAGTAATTTTCCTCCGATATGATGAAAAAAATCCACCTGAAATAATTTCAGAGGATTCATCATTAAACGTAAAAGTTAAAACTCCAAAAGCAGGAGATTTATCAATCCCCACAGATTTATTAGTATTAAGTGCAGGTATAGTTGCATCGCACGAGGAAAATGAAGAACTTGCTAAAATGTTAAAAGTTCCTTTAAATGATGATAATTTTTATCTAGAAGCCCACGTTAAGCTTCGTCCAGTTGATTTTGCAACCGAAGGAGTGTTTGTTGCGGGATTAGCACACTGTCCAAAAACTATAGAAGATTCGATATCACAAGCTAATGCTGCAGTTTCAAGAGCTTGCACAATTCTCTCTAAAGATGAAATTGAAGCAGAAGGTAAAACAGCAGTAATTAATATGTCTCGTTGTATCGGATGTGGTATGTGTATAGAGAATTGTGCTTATAGTGCAATAGAGTTAATAGAAGATAGAAGATTTGGGATAGTAGCGTCAATTAATCAAGGCCTTTGTAAAGGTTGCGGAGCTTGTAGTGGGAATTGTCGATGTAGTGCCATCGATATTTTAGGCTTTACAGCCGAACAGATTTATTCGATGATCACTGCAAGAATATAACGATAATGAGGTTTTAAAGAAATGACAGAAACAATTTTGGAAGAAAAGAAAATAGATGAGAAATGGGAACCAAAGATCATTGCTTTCTTATGTAATTGGTGTTCTTATGCCGGAGCAGATTTAGCTGGAGTGAGTAGAATCCAATATCCGCCAAGTATAAGAATTGTGAGAGTTCCTTGCTCTGGAAGGGTCAATCCCTATTTTATTATAAAGAGTTTAACAGATGGGTGGGATGGAGTTATTGTTTCAGGGTGTCATCCTGGTGATTGCCATTATATTAGTGGAAACTTAGTGGCGCGAAGACGGTTTGCGATATTGAAAGAAATTTTAGAATTCTTTGGGATTGAACCTGGGAGGGTTAATTTTATGTGGGCTTCTGCTGCTGAAGGAGAGCGATTTGCAAACTTAGTAAAGAAGGCTACAAAAATAGTAAAAGAATTGGGACCAAATA
>CAYSZJ010000147.1:0-10237 GCA_964435435.1 uncultured archaeon | reverse complement strand
ATATGACTCCAGAAGAGAGAATGACTGCTGCAATTAATCTTGAAGAGCCAGATCGAGTGCCAATTGCTCCTCTTGTAGGTATGGATTTAGCTGCAACATATTTTGGGTTAAATACAGCTGAAATGCATAGAGAACCAATAAAAGGGCTTGATGTAATGCTTAAATTTTTTGATGAGTTTGGAGGGTGGGATGGATACTCGACATTTCCCCTTTATAAATCGGGCTATTTACTAGCAGGATTCAAAGTTAAGGCACCGGGACAAGAATTGCCCGATGATTATTTTTTGCAATTTGATGAAGGAGAGTGGATGAAATTGGAAGATTATAAAACTATTACCGATATTGGATGGTCAAAATTTGTCTCAAATGAGTATATCTATCGGATTAGTGATTGGACACCTGAGGATGTGAGTAAGGCTAGGAAACAAATTTTTGAACTCATGTTGAAAGCTGGTCAAGAATGGGTAATAAAAAGAAAAATTGGATTAAGAGCAGGAGCCAATCGGGTACATCCTTTTTTCACTCTTTCGCTAAATCGGTCAATGCTTAAATTCACACAAGATCTCTATTATAGACCTGAATTGGTTGATGCCGCACTGGATACAATGACAGATGAATTTATTCAAAGTGTTAAAGCACAATGTAAATATAATGGTGGCAATGTGGTTTTTATACCTGAAGAGAGAGCAGAAGGTGCTATTTATCCCTTGAAAATTTTTGAACGATTCTGGTGGCCATATACTAAAAGAATAGTAGAAGAATTATTTGAAGAAGGGATTATACCTTGGCTTCATCTTGACCAATGCTGGGATTTAAATATCCCCTACTTCAAGGAACTCCCAAGGGCTTCATGTATAATTGACCTTGACGGCCTTACAGATATATTCAGAGCTAAAGAAATCCTTAAAGATCATTTATGCCTTATGAGTGATGTTAGTGGTTCTTTATTTTCTATTGGAAGCCAAAAACAAGTCGAAGATTACGTTAAAAAACTTATTGACAAACTTGGGGTTGATGGAGGGCATATTTTAGCATCTGGTTGCGAAGTGCCTCCCAATTGCAGACCAGAAAACTTCAAAGTTTTTCTTAAAACGGGTAAAACTTATCAATTATCAAAGAAATAAATACCAAGACAGTGAAAATTAGAAAAAACTTAATTTTTTCTTTTAATTTTAAGGTTCCTTAAAAGCCGATTTAAGATTTTTATGTCTTTTCAAAGACATTTTCATGAAAATTGGGATGAAATTTTCTTCATCAACCTGATTTTATTTCGTTTTTTCAAAGGAATTTTCATCGAAATCAGACTCTGAATTTACCTTTCCATTCTATTTTTTTAAAATGTATTTTTATAAAATTTGTATATAAGTGTTTAGATGTATAGTGAATAATTTTAAATCTTGAAAAACGCTAAATTCATCATTAGAAAAGAAGTTTTAAGTTGAGTATTAATGGGTGAAGAAATTAAAATAGGAGGATTTTGTGACCCTCAGTTTGAAGAAGTAAAAAAAACTTTTGTGTCCCATTTCAAAAAAGGTTGGGAGGATGGTGCATCATTTACAGTTACAGTGAACGGGAAATTTGTCGTAGATTTATGGGCAGGGTATGCTGATGAAGCTCACACAATACCATGGGGAAAAGATACAATTGTGTGTGTCTACTCAACAACAAAAGTAATGGCTGTGATATGTGGATTGTTCTTATCAGATAGGGGTTTATTGGATTTTGAAGCACCCGTTTCTAAATACTGGCCAGAATTTGCCCAAAATGGAAAGGAAAAAATGCCGGTAAAATACATATTTGCTCATATGTCAGGTCTTGCGGGTATTGAGGAAGTAATTTCTGCAGAGGATTATTATGATTGGGGAAAAATAACAAAATTACTAGCAGAACAAAAACCATGGTGGGAACCAGGAACAAAAGCAGGTTACCCTTCAATTACTCATGGTTATTTAATCGGAGAATTAATCAGAAGGATTACCGGTAGATCACTTGGAACTTTTTTTCGAGAAGAAATTGCGGAACCTTTGAAAGCCGATTTCCATATTGGATTGTTAAAGAAAGATGATAATCGGGTAGCCGATTTAGTCACAGACCCGCAGCAATCAGGAGGATCTTTCCTTAGAATGTTTCAAGGTATTGCAGATCTTGCTAATAAATCTAATATGGTTAAGGAAGAAATCGGAGATTGGGAGAAAAAGTTTCAAATTAAAGCTGGAGGAGAAGATGTTTGCTATTTAAAAACACATAACAGTGAGTTATTTTTTGAGGAAGGAAAAGCTGAAAATCCAGATGGCATATTTAGGACACCAAAGAACCGTTCCAATATGATATTCTTATTATTTCCACATATAAAAGAAACTCCCGAATTTGTAACCCAGAATTTACAAATTGAGTGTAAACCAGAATATGTTGACAAACTAAAACGAATTTTTAAATATATTATAACTGATGCGATGAAAAAGGGGAGTATCGGTATGAAAATGTACTTGAATGCAATGTCTCTTAGAAAACGAACATCAGATTGGGCTTGGAAATCAGCAGAGATACCAGCGATTAATGGACATGGTAACGCTCGTTCTGCAGCAAAAATAGGCTCCATAATCGCGTGTCAAGGAGAAGTGAATGGAATTAGGTTTTTATCAAAACATACTTGTGCAAATGTACTCATGGAAGAGCAATTTAAAGGGGTTGATGTCGTAAACGGCGGATTGGAACGTTATGGTATGGGCGTAGGATTAAAAAGCGAGAGAAGGCAATTTCCAAATGACAAAGTGTGTAATTGGGGAGGAACGGGGGGGAGTAGATTAATTATGGACCAAAAAAATATAATGTCATTTGCTTATGTTATGAATCGAATGAGAGTTCAAACATCTGAAGAGACTAAAAAAAATATTATGATCTCAGATACACGTGCAAATAATCTTGCCGTAGCAGTCTATAAATCGCTTGGTCAACTCTAATTTTTATGTTTCTCCCTATCTTTAATATTTTTATATTCCCATTTAATTAAACGATATAGATCAATGAGAACATTTTTCTAAGATATTTTAATTGAAATCAGACGCTGAATTTACCTTTCTATTCGAAATAATATAGAATGTGGTTCAGTTCATGTACCATATGTACTAAGAGCGATATCTCCATCGGGACTGCAAGTCGGGAGTAATCACTCATCACCTTTAACTACTGACTACAAGGCTCCGTTTAAATTTAATGGTAGGTTAAAAAAATGTTAAATTCAAAATATTACGTTACAGAGAAACACCTGAGGATCTCCAAAATAAGTTTTCTAGAAAATAATCCATTTTGTTTAATATTTGCTTAAAGTTGAACATTCCAATTAAATCCCGAGTTTTTTATACATTTTCGTATTAAGAATTTAATACTCTTTACTTGGCTTAAATCAGTAAAATAACGTTTTAATTGAATAATATATTTGATGTTTTAAGGTGGTATGTTGAATCAAATTGACTTTTTCGAGAAATTGTTCTATCCAAAAACGTTCGCCTTTATAGGTGCCAATCCCAGAAGAATTTGGCATTTGGCAGGTTACATAAATAGATTTCCAAAAGATTCTCTATATATTGTTACGAATTACTATGATGAATTTATGGAAAAACATGAAGAATTAATAAAAGGTGTGAATATTTACACAGATATTTCAGATATTCCTGATGAAATAGACCACAGTGTGATTTCGGTTAGTAGAAATAGACTAATAAAAACAATCAAGACATGTTTAGAAAAAAAATTTTATACTATTCATGTATTCTCCGCAGGAACAGGTGAATTCGATGAAAAAGGGTTTGAAATTGAAGCGGAATTATATGAACTATTCAAAAACAACGAAAATAGCCGACTTGTAGGTCCAAACTGCATGGGAATTTACAGTCCAAGGGGAAAATTCTCATATAGCGAACGTTTTAGTGAACAAGCAGGTAATTTTGCGTTAGTTTCACAAAGTGGGGATCTTACTAATCGGATTGTTTCTAGTCTAAATGCTAAAGGTGTTTATTTTTCTTTTGCGGCGAGTGTAGGTAACTCTATTTCTCTTAGATCTTCAGATTTGATAGATTACTATAATAAAGACGAAAATACAGATGTAATTTTATCGTATATGGAAGGTTTTTCTCAATTTCGAAAATCAGAATTTGAGGGCCGAATTTTTTTCGATTCATTAATGAAGAATAAGAAACCATTACTTTTATTGAAAGGTGGAATTTCAGAGTTAGGAAAAAGAGCAGCAAGCAGTCATACAGGATCATTAGCATCACAAGATGCAATTTGGAATTCCATATTCAAGCAAACAAATGCAATCCCCATAGTATCATACGAGGAATTAATTGATACTGCCGTATTGTTTAGATCCTGTTCCAATTGTGAACCAAAACATAACAGTATACTAATGATAACGTATAGTGGAGGGTCTTCAGTATTAGGGGTCGATTCAATCGCTCGGTTGAATGCGGGAATAGATGTTCCTGCAATTCGAGAATCTACTTATTCCAAAATGAAAGAATTAATCAGAGTCGGTTCTATTACAAATCCTTTGGATCTTCCGGATGTCAGAGATGAAAATATCCGATTTGAATTATTTAAACTCGCTGTTAGTGAAGATTATATATCAGGTGCTATTCGGCTTAACCCCGGGCCTAAATGGAGAGGAATGGATAAAAATGAAGAGGCATTAAAGAAATACTATGCAGATTTAATGAGATACAAGGAAATATGCGATAAATTGGGTAAACCCTTCATGATAACAACTCCTAATTCAAATGACGAAGATTTCAAAAAAAAAATAATTGAATTGGAAATACCTGCTTTCTCCAGCTTTGCAAGGGCAGCTAAAGCTTTTTCGAATTTGTATCGTTATAAAAATCGTAAACGATAAAAAAATAGAAAGATAAACTTAAAACTGTTCGATATTTTGTTTCAAAACAGGAAATTCAGTTATCCTTATATTGGTGCAGCCATAGGAGATTAGTTCAATTTCCTCAATAGTTCCTGTTTTTACCTTAGGATAAGTTGGTGGAGGTAAAGCAGCTTCAAATTCAAGTGTCCAATTTGATAGTTGAACTCCTTTTACTTTTAGTGTTAGGGGAGGGTTTTGATTATTAAAACATTGGAAATTGCTTATATTTTCTTTAATTTTTGTGATTTCTGCTGCTAAAGGTCCCACAAGAGCATATTGCCAAGGACTTCTTGGAATTATTTTCCAATCTTTTACTTGAGGGGGAATATTGAGTGTGTCATCCTTTCTTAATCTTGCTGCGCTACTCCATTTTTTTTTCATCTCAGTCTGTTTTTCCTCAGGATTATAAGCAAATACCAAAGAACCTCTTACTGTTGCTTTCGCCTTATTATATCTAGTTTCAAATTCTATATCCATAGGAAACGTCAAAGTAACCTTATCATCATCTTTCCATTCCCGAGATAATCGGATAAAATTGCCAGATTCACATTTAATTGGTGTTTCTTGGTTAATTTGAATTGTGGCATTTATGGCCCAAGCCGGAATTCTAAACTTCAAAGAAAAACTTAGAGAATCATTTAAGTGGAGAAAAAACTCAATAGAATCTGAAAAGGGGTAATTTGTATTTTCTTCAATTTCAATTACACCTGTTTTATTGCTCATAGTAAGATTTGTTGATATTTTACATGGTGAATACGCCAAGCATACAAGTCCATTTTTATCTTTAGCCCATAATCCATATTCTACAAATTTCGGCCATCCTTGATGCATGTTCGAAGTACAACAGCCATAATTTGGCTCTAAGCCATAGATATTCGAGTTTTTACCATTTGTAGTATAAATTGGTTTTCTTACTCGTTTTGCTTGCACTTGATTTACTTGTTGATCGTATTGATGAGACCACATATCAGGTAAGAAAGTTGCTGGAAGGGCATTGAAGCAAATTTTCTCCAATCTATTGATCAACAACACCCCATCAGCGTTAGAACCTATAATTGGGATTGATGTTTCTAATGAAAACATGTATTCAACGACTGAACATAATTCTGTGCCCTGAGAAGGATTTTTTCCTGTTAGATGTTCGTCTCCCGAAAACACTCCAGTGATTTGTCCATGGTATTTATCTAAATTAGAAATTGCTGTAAATATTGCTTGTTTATCAGATTCAAGACCACTCTGTCTTGACCATATAGCTGAAGATTTAATTCCCATGGCATTATTGACGACATGGGCTCGGAGATCGTTCCACCTTAATTTTCATTTCTTAATTTGACTCTCGATTGAATTTTCGAGTTGGATAATATCCTTGCTGTAGATTACTATTGGATATGTTTTTTTTTTACTGAAAATAGATCCTTTTTTTATGGTATATTTTTGAAATGTTTTTTTGAAATGAACGTAAAAAAAATTGTCAAAGTGTTCCTTCCAATCATATCCTTGGATTTGAAGCTTTTCTGCGAGCGAAAATAGAAAATTAATTGTATCACTATCTTCCTTTAAATAATCGATTAACCAATGAATTCCCCAAACTCCATCCATCCAGCGCATTTGAGCCCAACTGTGCCCCAGAGGGTAATCATCGAGAATTTCATCTAATTTATGATAGTATGCTAGCAACGCGGGTACTATTCTTTTATCACCACTAATCTCAAAATATTGAATTAAAGCCTTACAAAGTACCATATTTGGCCACGGATCATACTCAGGATTTTCACCCCATTTTGTTGGCCCGAACCACCCATCATTCTGCTGCTGATCAAGAATATAATTGATATATTTTTCAATCTGTTTAATTAAGTCTGATGATTCTAACTGAAAGGCTAATGGTATCACACCATCTAACCAATAAGGGAAACGTTCCCACCCTTCAGCGTTTCCCCCAATCCATCCACTATCCATGATATCTGGCCAAAATTGATCCAGATGTCCAGATAATCCATTTAATTGTGTTATTAATTGGTTTTTTAACCATCCTGTTGGTTTTACTTCTCCTAATTTCAATGGTTTCAATAGTAAAGGATTTAATGCTTTTTTCATAGGAATCCCATGAATATTTTTTGAATTTTGCTTTTTATAAACTTTTTGTTAAGATTACTATATTTTGGGAATAAACTTGGAAATATTTGCACTATCTGAAAATATCTTTGTTAAGCAACTCTTCATTTCCAACGTTATATTTAAAATCATAAGTAGCTTATTATTATATTGGTGTAATCCAAATTTTTACAATTATGTCTTATTTAGATACATAAAATCAAAAGTAGTGATAAAAAAATGGTACAAAAAATGGTGGATATTGATTCAAAATTTGATGACGCACTTGAACATCTAAAAGAATCTTTGCCTAAAGAAATGCCTGCTGGGTGTGCTGAGGCAACATTGAGACATATTTTTAATGTACTAGGAATTGAAGAGCAATTGATCAATAATATTATGATCCCATTATCTGGTGGATTGGGTGGTTATAAGTCAGAGAAAGGATGGTCTGGACCATGTGGAGCTGTGGTTGGAGGTTGTGCTGCAGTGGGAGCAATATTAGGTGGAAAAGAAAAAGAACCGATACCGATGAATTTAATTCCTGTCGCCTATATGAAATCCGCACAATTTGCGAAAGAATTTGAGAATGAGTTCGGAACAGTAATTTGTCCTACTCTATCAGGATTTGATTTCAGTAAATATGATGGAATACCTGAAGCTATGATGGACTATATGAAGGAGGGAGTTTGGGGGAAAACATGTCATAAATATGTTCTATGGGCGATCGATAACATTCGAAAGTTGATGAATGAAGAATTGAAAGCAAAATGGTAATTTCTGATAAAATTTCTTTAATATTAACTTAATCTTTTTTTTTATTAATTTGGTTTCCTTCTAGTCATAATGACTATAAATGCTACACCAGAAATGCTCTACAGATCTGATAATGATTCACTTTAAAAAAAATAGCACAAGAATGTGACAGATTTTATAGAATGAAAGTTATTATGATTTTCTTTCTAAATTTTTTTTGGTTACGCAATAAATTGGCCCACTTCTCATTACTACTAAGCAAGAATTACAACTTATACATTTTGCTGGTGAAATATCTCCATTTTTCCAACGATTAGGTAAATCAGGTTCATATATCAAAGGACGACACATCGAAATGAAATCTGCGTGGTTGTCATGAAGTATTTTTTCTGCAGAGAGGGGATTTTTAATACCTCCCACCAGAATCAATTTTGTTTTATTTATTAGCGGTTTTATTATCTTAGCTGTGGGTAAAAAATAGTTTTCATCCTGAGGTGATTTAATCATTTTACAGGGATAAGGATTTTTATGGACTAATTGACTTTCATAAAGCCCTCCACTAGGTTCAATCGCATCATAACCGGTGTCAGCAAGAATCTTTGCTATTTTTGAACTCGTGTCTAATGTAAGTCCTCCAGGTACTGAATCATGAGTTTGGAGTTTGACTGTTATAGGGAATTTTTTTCCAAGCTCATCTCTGATTTGATTGAAGATTTCTATTAGAATTTTAGCCATATTTTCAACGCTTCCTCCAAACTCATCCCTACGTTTGTTTGTATAAGGTGAGACGAAATTACTTAGAAGATACCCATGAGATGCATGGAGTTGGACCATATCATATCCGCATTCATAAGCACGAATAGCTGTTTCTTTAAATTTTCTAATTACTTCATAAATCTCTTCAATACTTAATTCTTTTGGTGTTAAACCTGTTGTTTTCTCTGGAATTGGAGAAGGAGCGACAGGAAGAAACTTTGGATGCTCACCTTGCCGTCCCATATGAACAATCTGTATAGCTAGCTTAACTTCTGGTTGATCATGAACTACTTTAACTAATTTTTTGTGTCCTGGAATATATGAGTCATTGTCTAATCGAAGTTGATATGGGCTTCCTGTGGCACTCGGATCTATTCCGGTAAATCCAGTGATAATTAAACCTGTTCCACCACGTGCTAACTCATCATAAAAGTCAATTATTTTGTGACCAACATATCCATATTTTTCAGCTCTATGCTCAAAAGTAGCTGACCTGACAATTCTGTTCATAATTTCTATAGTTCCAATTTTTTGCGGGCTAAAAAGTGTTTTTAATTCCATCGTTATCTTCACCAATTTCATTCATTTATTATATGCATCATTTAGAACGTATAATATAATTAATTTTTTCGATTGTGTATAATAATAAAATGAACAAATCCTAAGGCTTTTAAAGAAATCTTTCTTCCTTAGGTTTAATCCATTCACTGCAGATTGGAAAATCATGGACCAAATAAAAAAATTCTATGATTTAGTAGCTGAAGAAACAGCAGAAAAATGGTATCCAAATGAAATTTTAATGCCAACAATTAAAGATTTTTTATCTAATTTTAGGGTTACACCAAGAATATTGGATTTGGGATGTGGTCCAGGACATGAAAGTATGAGACTCCATTCTTTAGGTGCAGAGGTTGTAGGAGTAGATTTTAGCTCAGAGTCAATTAAAATAGCTCGAAAAAGAAATCCTGAGTGCACATTCTTATTAAAGGATTATTTTGATCTTGATGAAAGCATAGGTATATTCGATGGTGTTTTTTCAAGTGGATCCATAATACACTTATCTTATAAAAAGCTGCCCAAATTATTTGAGATATTATCTCATTTAGTAAAAAATAACGGATTTTTAGAATTAATTATTCAGAAAGGAGAAGGGCAAAAGATTAGAGAACATACAATTAAAAATGAGAAAATTGAAAGAGTAATCTACTTCTTCACTCTTCAACAATTAAAACTAATTTTACGTCAATTTTCATTTGATTTTTATCGAAAAGGATATTTAGATAAAAAGCTAAAGGAAATAAATTGGCGATGTTATATTTTTCAAAAAAATAATAATATGGTAAAAAATATATAATAAATTTTCAAGAATTTTTCAATACTAGTGATTGCATTTTTAATATCTTTCAAATAAATTGTCTAGTTTTTACATTTGCTTAATTTCAGAAGCATATTTTTGTTGTTAATTTGATTTCTACTTGCTGTTTAGCAATTAGGAGATAATGTCTTAAATAAAATGCTTCATTTTGCTTTAATATCTCCATTTTAGTATAACTTTTAAGAGTTGTTTATGTATTCTATATTTATTGACATGTGTATAATAATATGAATTATCAAATTCATTCCGAAGATGGTTAGTTATGAGTAAAATAAAGTTTGGAGTAACGATAAATGCTGCACCGGAAATGCAATACAGGTCTGATTACGATTCAATTAAAAAAA
>CAYSZJ010000146.1:0-10377 GCA_964435435.1 uncultured archaeon | reverse complement strand
TGAAAATCAAAGAAAATATGGAATGATAATAAAGTTTGAGTTCTAAGAAAAAAAAAGAGAAAAAAAAGGAAAAAAAGAAAAAATCAGAAATACAAGAAACGGAAAAAAATAAAAAAGATCAAGATGAAATGAAAAAGAGCAGTATTTTTTCTAAAATAGATATGATTGACAGCGCGACTAAAGAGGAGAGCCGAGTAATTGAGGCAAAATTAAGAAAGGGATTAATAGAAAGTGAGCAAGTTGAAAAAGAAGAAAATATAGAAGAACCGAAAATAAATATTAGTGAAATTAAAAAACAGATTGAAGAATTAAGAGAACTCAAACAAAAATATTATGATGAAAACCATTATGATAAAGCCATTGAGCTCAGTAAAAAAATAATGAATATGGCCGTTAAAAATAATCTAAAACTTATTGTAAATGAAGAAAAATATTTTATCACTAAAATACAAAATAAAATAAGCTCTAAAGAACTTTTGAGGGATCAAATAGAAAATTTGAAAAAAAAGAAACATGATCATTATACTAAAGAGGAATATAAAGAAGCAATTCAGACAGCAACGGAAATCATCGACTTAGCTCGGCAAATTAATTTAAATTCTATAATGCGTGAAGAAGAAAAGTTTATTGACATATTGCAAGACAAAATAAATCAAGAAACCTCTCAGATGATAGATCTTGAAAAAATTGAAGACATAAGAGATATTAAACAAAGAAAAATCATAGAAGATACAATAAAAGAAAGTATAGGAATAGAATTAAAGAGACCTGAAATTGAAAAAAAAAAGAGAGTTGAAAAGGAAAAGCAAAAATTCGAAGAAGAAAAAGCAAAATTTAAACAAGAAAAACGGGAATTTGAAGAAGCAAAAGAAGCATTTGAGTGGGAAAAACAGATGTTTGAAGAAGCAAAACAATTTGAAAGAGAGAAAATAGAAGACGAAATAAATCAAAAAGTAAGGTTAGAATCTGAAATTGAAGAAAGAGAGAAGTTAAGGGAGGATAAATTAAAGTTTAATAAAGAAAAAGAAGTATTTAAACAGGAGAAACTGAAGTTTGAAAAAGAAAAAGAATTATATTGTCAAGAGCGACAAAAACTTGAAGAAGTAAAGGAAGCATTTAATCGGAAAAAACAACAATTCGAAGAAGAAAAAAAAGCGTTTGAATGGGAAAAGCAAATGTTTGAAGAAGCAAAACAATTTGAAAGAGATAAAGAAGAATAATTCTATTTTTTAATAATTCTCCTCTTACATATTAGGTCTATTGACAAAATAGTATACGTCAATTATAATTTTATAAGGCAAGAAAATAAATCATAGTATTAATTTTTTGAATTAAAATTTCTTTTCAGACCATAACTTATCTATTAAAACTTGAGAAAAAGAGAGATCCTTGTGCCAAAGACTCTAAATAAAAAAAACCCATATCTCATAACAAAAAAAGATTATCTGATGGGATGGTTGTATGTTCTTCCACGTCGACGTAAACTTCGTAAAGCCGTAGAAATAAACTTGAATAGAAAGCCTGAAGATAAAGACTCCATTGGAGTATGGACAGAAAAATTTGTCGAAAAGCATCCTGAAAAGATAGCTATCTTGTATGAGGATAGTAAATATACATTTAAAGAATATAACGAATGGATAAATCGTTATGCTAATTATTTTCTTAATAATGTAGGGTTAAGGAAAGGAGATGTTGCTATTGTTTTTATGGAAAACCGCCCTGAGCTATTATTTATAATTGTTGCAATGGCTAAAATTGGTGTGATATCCTCATTAATAAATACAAATCAAAGACAGGACCCGCTTGCTCATAGCATAACACATACTCCCGGGAAGGTTTTTATAATAGGCGAGGAACTTATTGATGCGTTTGAAGAAGTTAAGCTTAACCTTGAATTAACAGAAGATCAAAGAAAAAATCTCTATTTTATACCAGATAAAGGAAAGAAAAGTCCTTCTGATGGATTCATCAACCTCTTCGAAGAAGTTAAAAATGAGAATATTGAAAATCCCCCGACTTCAGCGGAAATAGAGGCGAGAGATCCTTATGCTTACATATTTACCAGCGGCACTACAGGTTTACCTAAAGCAGCAATAATAACAAATGGGCATACAGTCGGGGCAGCGTATTATTGGGGAGATATTTGTATCGGTATGAAAAAAAAAGATATTATGTATATTACAACACCACTCTTTCATTCAAATGCTATTAATGTAGCTTATGCTGCGGCACTAAGATATGGTTCTACAATGGCAATTAGGAGAAAATTTAGTGTAAGTAATTTTTGGAAAGATACAAGAAAATTCAAAGCTACTTGTTTTAATTATATTGGAGAGATATGCAGGTATTTATTTAACCAACCCCCGAAAAAAGATGATAAAAAGAATCCAGTGAAAAAGATCGTAGGAAACGGGCTTCGTCCTGATATATGGAAATATTTTAAAAAACGTTTTGGTATCAAAAGAATATGTGAGTTTTATGGCGCTACAGAAAGATTTAATCCGAATTTTGCTAACATATTTAA
Organism: uncultured archaeon; assembly: GCA_964435435.1. Lineage (GTDB taxonomy): Archaea > Asgardarchaeota > Lokiarchaeia > Sigyniarchaeales > SOKP01 > Loki-b32. Next base: position 7,853 of record CAYSZJ010000146.1, on the reverse strand, counting down.
TAGAGATTGTACTGTTGGTATTTGCATCGGTCCCTATGCAATTGTTAAATATGATATAGATGCTGATGAAACGATTCGTGATGAGAATGGATTCTTAATAAGAGCTGAGCCCGGGGAAGCTGGTTTATTATTAGGACAAGTTGATCCGACTACTTTTTACATGTATAAGGATAAAAAAGCAGATGAAAAAAAGATTTTTCGGAATGTTTTTGAAGAGGGAGATATGTATCTTAATACAGGAGATCTTTTACGCGATATTGGTTATGGTCATACTCAATTTGTGGATAGACTTGGTGATACTTTCAGGTGGAAGGGAGAAAATGTATCTACAGAAGAAGTTGAGACTGTTATCAATAATTTTAAACAAGTAGAAATGTGTGCTGTATATGGAGTATTGATTCCAAATACAGAAGGACGTGCTGGGATGGCTTCTATTGTTATTGGAGACTCTGATATTGAAAAATTCAAATTATCAAAATTTTTAAGCTATTTACAGGAATATTTACCAGAATATGCTGTTCCTAAGTTCATACGCTTTAGAAAAGAAATTGAAACTACAGCGACTCTTAAAATTCAAAAAATTGATATGAAAAAAGAAGGCTTTGATCCAAATAAAATTGAAGACCCCTTATTTATGCTTTTACCAGGTACTTCTGAATATGCTGAATTAACTAAAGAAATCTTTGATGGTATTAATAATGGAAAATATAGATTTTAAATTTGATTCTTTTTATTATTCACACTTCTATAATTGTTTATAATTTTATTACATTTTGTAAATAGTTTAAAATATAAATTTCCCAATCTTTTATTTTACTAAAGTTGTTAATATCTCGTCTATATTATTAACTGCTACGGAGAGATGTGCTTCATTTGGATAAAATTTTCCCTCACAGTTAGGTATTGCGTTGCACATGGTGCGCCCCATAGTTATAGGAACATTTACATCTAATTCATCATGCCATAAATGCACCTTCAGATCGCGAGAAATATCTTCTAAATTAAATCCCTACGGTTTAACATAAATTTTACCTTCATATACTGGCCCTTTATGACCCTGACGAAATGCCTCAGCAGCATCTTCTATCAATAAATTTTGAAACTCAGGATCTAAAATTAGCTTTTTATCAGGTTCAGGTGATTCATCAGCACTTTTTTGAAATAGTTTTTTAACTTTTTCAGGATTATTAAGAACCTTTCCTATTAAAAAAAATATCAAAAGAATGATTCAGAAACATGTTAACGACTATTTATTTCGTATTAAAAAAAAATAGACAGTTATGTCCGCTAGACCTCCAATAATGGTTCTTAGAGAATTAGCGTATTCGTTTTGATAAAAATTTATATAGGCTAATTGTTATTACACTTTTATATATAGATGTATTATTTTCGCTATTATTGGAAAATTTTTTGATCAATTTTAAATATATTTTAGAATAGAGTTATTATTTTGGGGATATTATTTCGATAAAGTGCATAACCCAATTATCGGTAATTTACATAAGAATTAACTGGGTTGGAATTATCCTATGAAAAAAACAAGAAAGATTTTTTTATTGTCATTTCTTTTTTTAATAATTTTAGATTCGATAATTATTATTTTAGATAATTTTAATAATATTAATGATATAAATCGAACAGAAATAAAAAATATAGAAAAAAATAATAATGGAGTTCTGAATATTTATTCTTCTGCTAGTGAACTCTCCAATCAATATTTATTTCAATACTATAAAGTAGTCACAATTAATCATTCAAAGGTCTTCGGATCAACTGATTATCATAATTTTCCACTGTTAATTTCAATTTTAGATTCTGACTTACATGATGATGTTCAGTCAGATGGTGATGATATTGCCTTTGCCAACGATACTGAGTGGCTTGATCACGAAATTGAACTGTTTGACCAAAATTATAATACTACACATGCTAAACTAATCGCATGGGTACGGGTTCCCTTATTAACTGTTTCTACTAATACAAATATCACAATGTATTATGGGAACCCCTATTTAAGTAACCAAGAAAATCCAACAGGAGTTTGGGATAATAATTATAAAGGGGTTTGGCATATGAAAGAAGTTAATCCTATTGATTCAACATCCAACAATAATAATGGAACTGAAAGCGGAGGAGTGTTGCATATTGATGATGGAAAAATTAACGGTGCTAATCTTTTTATGGGAGATAATGAGTATATAAGCATTGGCAATATAGGGTCGGAAATTAAGACAATTGAATTTTGGATGAAACCGAGTAATTTAGGTGTTGGTATTCCTACTGAAACGGACTGGAAAAGTCCAACGGCAACTGGAGATGATTATGATCAATGGAGCAACCCTACTAATACTTTTACGAGTGATAATTTATATGCTGAAGAAGATAATCAAAATTATGAGCAAGATTGGTATAATTTTAATTTTAATGTGCCAAACGGTGCTACAATTGATGGTATTAATGTAAGTGTTGAGGCAACTGCCTCTTCCATCGCGGGAGCATATGCTGCACTCTCCTGGAACGGTGGAACTAATTACACCAGTGAAAAGTTGAATACATGGGCATCCGAGGTAAATAAAACGTATGGTGGTTCAGGAGATACTTGGGAAAGAACATGGTCATCAGATGATTTCACAAATAGTAATTTCAGAATAAAACTAAGAAGAAGCACACAAAATCCTGGTATTAATCTACGTGTTGACTATATAACAATAAAAGTTTATTATACTTATGTGTCTTTGAAAATCATTAATTTAAATAGCACAGCACATATAGATATTGTCGGAGGTGATCTATTGGCTACTAATTTTCCAGGCACAACAACTATCTATATAGATGGAGTAAGTAAATCTTCTTTAACGACAAATTGGCATTATATAGTTATTAGTGACGCAAAAGGGGTTAATGTTTCTGAAATGGAGATTGGTAGAGTTTTACCGGAGTATTTTGATGGTAGGATCGACGAACTTCGCCTCTCAAATTTATTAAGACCGCCTGAATTATTTAACACTTCATACTATAATCAAAATGATACCACCTCTTTCTACAATATTAGTCAAGAAGTTAAATTTAATATTGATCCTCCAATTTATTCAAACTTGACTGAAAGTTCAGATATCATAGAATTGGGAAACACTGAAATTATATCAATTAATGTAACTGATTTATCTGGCATTAACCAAGTCATAATTGAATTTGAGGGTTCTAATCATTCGATGACAAATATTTGGGGAGATATTTGGCAATATAACTTATGGACACCCTCTCGTATGGATAATTATACATATACAATATACATGGAAGATAATTGTGGAATCTGGAATTTAGTTAGCAATTCAATTAAAGTGGTTGATACTACCCCGCCAAATCCCCCTGTAATAGTTAATGCTCCAAGTAATGGGACCTATACTACTTTAGTATTTGATTGGGCAGATGGTTTTGATCTCTCTGGTATTGCTTTTTATAATTTCATTATTGATAATGAGTCTAATCCATATACAACACCTGGATTTATATATAATATCAATATTACTAATACAGGCTCTAATAGTAGTTATTATGAACTGACTGATAGTCTTACACCAGGGACTTATTATTATTTTTTACTTCAAATTGACGGAGCAGGATTAAAAAGTAATTACACAACAGGATCTTTTAATATTATCCCATTTAGCAATGATGGAAATGGTATCACATTTCTAGACCTATTACCATATATAATAGGAAGTGTAATCGCTTCAATTACTGTAATTATTGTATTAAGAAAAAGAATTCTCAACAAAATACATCCTCCCCGGAAAAAGATAACCCTTAAGGTTATAATTTCACATATCAACAAAATTTCTACAGTAAAATCAACTTTCGAAAAGGAAGAACATGAAAAAATATTAGATGACCAATTGACATTTAAAAAAGAAACTCTCGATGAAGAAGAATTAGAAAATCGATTAAATGAAATTAAGACATTAGGAGAAGAATTATTTAATGAAGGAGCTTATCTAGAAGCTCAAAGGCAATTTGAAATTGCAGAAGAATTGGTTCTGAAATTAGATAAAAAAGACGAAGCACTCTTTTATTCCAAATTAATTGCTCATATTAAAAGTTTAAGTGAAGAACGTGAAGTTAAATTAGAAAATTTGGAAAATGAAAAAGAAAAAAACAATTTCATAAATGTAATGGATATATATATTGATTTAATTCAAATTTCTAAAAAATTAAAAGATTTTGACATGTCGAATATGTTTCAATTTGAGTTAATTCAATTACTAAAAGATGGAAATCTAAAGATCTCTGATTTAGAACATAAAAGGAATAAGTTGGAGGAACAAGCTAATATTTATTTGGATCAAAATCATTTTGAAGAAGCTGCAAAATTTTATGAGTATTGCGAAGAAATTTCGCAAATATTACTCCATTTAGATAGATTAGAAGAAAATTACAATATAGATAAATTTAGAGATAAAATAAATGAAGTTTTAAAGAAAATTAAATAAAAAAATAGAGGAAACAAATCATGAAGAAAATTCCAGGCACATTATATCATATAGGAATTACAAGTTCAAGTGATAATAAGCTTAATATAAAAATATGGTATAGAAATCAGATAATTTTTGAAAAAACAAAACTATCAGCGGAAGAAATTATAGATAACATTCTAAATTTGTTTGAGAAGAAAAACCTAATTATTCCTCGTAATAGAATCGAATGGATTATTAAAGAAGAATTAAAAGAATTAGCTCCTGCTGCTGATATCTCTTTTGTTGAAAGTACAGTTTCTGAAATGCTTGAAGAATTTCAACACACAAATTCTAATAATATGAAAAAAATTGTTTTAATGGGACTCTCAAATGCAGGAAAAACATGCATTTATGAACGAGTTTTTGAAGGAAAAAAACCTTGGGAATTAATACATCAAACAGCAACCAAAGGAATTGCCTATAGAGACTATGAAATTGGACAAATGACAAAACCAATGATTTGGGATTTGGGAGGTCAACAGCAATACCTCGATGAATATCACGGACCTTTAAGAAAAAATATCTTTAGAAAAGCTTCTATACTATTGTATGTAGTCGATATAACTGATTATGAACGATTCGATAATGCTATGATTGAATTTGAGTGGGGTGTTAATCAAATCCTTTTATACAATCCTAATGCAAAATTGAATGTTTTTTTGCATAAATCAGATCTTGTTCGTGATAAAGACTCAGTTGTCTCACATATAAAGAAAGTTTTTTCTAAAAATATGTCTTATGAAATCAATTATCACTTAACCTCAATATTTGATGAATCATTATTCAAAGCGTGGAGTGACATAATCCGTGAACTCTCCCCCAAAAGTACATTTATTAATTCAATTTTAAAACAATTGAAAAATCAAAAAGGAGTTAAGGATGCTCTGGTAATTGAAAAGACCTCCGGACTTGCATGTGGTTCTACAATAGATTTAGTTGAAGAAGATATTATTGTCGGTATGATTTCTTTATTAATTGTAACTATCGACAAAATTACAAAGAAAATGGAATTAGAAAGATTTAAGGAATTTAAATTAAAGACCGATTCTAATAGCATACTAGTAACAAATATTAATGAAGATTTAATACTTGTAATTATTCTGTCACCAGAGGTTTCAAATAACAATTTATTAGAAGAAATTGAAGATGCAGGCGAACTAGTTATTCAACAACTTAGAAAATTATGGATAGAATGAGGAGTAAAGAAAAATGCCAAAAGGTATATTTTTTTTAATTCATGATGATATAAAAGGACCAGAAATTAAATGCTCTTACTTTACAGGGCCAATAACTATACCCCGAGAATTTATTTCAAAATTATATATGTCTCATGCTGGATTTGAATCCTCTAGCCTAATAGAAATTAAATTTGATCGCTATAAAACTGTTTCATGTTTTACAGGAAATCTTGATCGAAGAAGTCAAAAAGAAGGTATATTAGGTGTAATCTTTGAGGAAAATGAGGTATATGGTAATTTAGATTTATTTTTAATGCGTAATCTAGATTATGCCTCAAATAATCAAAATGATCAAATTATGAAGGAAATTTATACTCATAGACTTCTGAGTTTTCTTGAATTATTAAAAACATTAGAGAAGGTAGAAATTGAAGATATCCCAGAAATTTTCATTATGGCAGGAGAAAGTGAATATAAATCATGTTTACTCAAAATAGGTGAGAAAAAAGTTTCGAATGCTGAGATGACAGAGATTTATAAAAAGACAATGGAAAAACAAAAGATTTCTCAATATTATTATACTAAATTAGATGTAGAACAATTAAATAATATCTTTTTAATGTTTAAAACAAATAGGTCTATTCAGGATTTTAATAAGATAATCTCGACCATAAAACCTTATACAGAAAGATTTTTTTATTATTCAGTAGAACTTTTATTTTTATTCCTATTCCCTTCTATCGTTAGAATAGTTCCTTATAATCCGAAAATAGCTAAGAAATATATAAATAAAAATGAATCAATCTTAAAAAATCTTCAAAATTCAGAGAATTACAGCCAGGAGTTTAATAATTTAATTTCAGATCTAATAGATGGGGATATTTATATTTCTCCTCTTCTGAAAATTTAGGTTAATTTTTTTATTTTATTTACTATTTTCTTTAGAAACATAGTCCCTATTGCAAAATTCACAATGTCAGAAAACAGTAAAACTAAAATAAATTCCTTGTTGTGAATTTCGATATATTCTGAACACACTTTTTGATGATTTTTTAATTCAAGAAGCATCTTTGTTACGCTATGTAGTTTTTTCTCATTCCTTACTTCAAATTCTTTAATTGTATCAAGTAAAGTATTATGTGGAATTGATGAATATATAACTTTTCCATTAGAGGTAAATATTGCGCACCCTATTATTTCTCTATCATCCACGGAACGTCTTAAAAGGTTTATTATTTCTTGAAAAGATGGTAAAGAAGTGAACTCGCTAATATCATCATCTTCTTCTTGTTCTCCTTCACTCTCTGTACTTTCAATATATTCTATTTTCGAAAATTCAAAATCTCCTAATTGATATCCCCTTACATTACTATCTTTATCAACAAACGCTTGAAAATGATGTTCACAGATTAAACCAGTAGGAATGCTGATCGTGGTGATATGTTTACTCTGATTAATTATTTTTGAAGGAATATTTAACTTTTTTAGCGTTTTACATTCAGGACATATAATAAATACTTTCTTAAACAACTCTCCTTCTGTTAGGTCCTGCTCTTTTACTTGTATTTCGTTCATTTATTAGATTTGATTTAAAATATATGAGGTTATTTTTTTATTAATTTATTATAATTAAAATTCACTAATTTTAAATAATTTCTTATAGCATCTGGAATTAAAGAAATCTTTGATGGTATTAATAATGGAAAGATTTTGAATTTAATATTTCTGATTACTCATACTTCTAAAATTGTTATAATATTATTACATTTTGTAAAAAAATTAGAATAAAAATATCCCAATCTTTTATTTTACTAAAGTTGTTAATATCTCGTCTATATTATTAATTGCTACGGAGAGATGTGCTTCATTTGGATAAAATTTTCCCTCACAGTTAGGTATTGCGTTGCACATGGTATGCCCCATAGTTATAGGAACATTTACATCTAATTCACCATGCCATAAATACACCCTCAGATCGCGAGAAATATCTTCCAAATTAAATCCCCATGGTCTAACATAAATTTTACCTTCATATACTGGTCCTTTTGGACTCTGATGAAATGCTTCAGCAGCTTCTTCTATCATTATATTTTGAAACTCAGGATCTAAAATTAATTTTTTATCAGGCTCAGGTAATTTATTTGCACTTTTTTGAAATGCT
>CAYSZJ010000145.1:0-10392 GCA_964435435.1 uncultured archaeon | reverse complement strand
TAATGATTTATCCTTATTATAGTAATATTCCTGAATATTGTATGAATCCCCAATGCCCAAGTAATAAACTAAATTTAAAAAATAAAAGATTTCTTTTCATAAAATGGGATATTTTCAAAGGAGAATAAATAAAGGAAGTGAATAAAATGGTGATAACTAATGCCTAATGAAAAAGAATTAATGAAAGAAAAATATAAAGAACATTACAAAGAAATTGTAAATGCTACTAGTCGGAATGAATTACGTATTAGTTCAAAAATATTAGTATCTAAATTTTATGAAGAAATAATATCAAATGAACCTAATATTAAAAAAAAGATTAAATTGCGAGATATAAAACAGAAAATAATATCTGATAAGATTTTTAAATATGCACAATTAAGAATTAAAAGTGAAAATCAAGGGTTATTAAAAGATATTCAATTAATTACCAAATACCAAGAATTAAGACTCGAGATTATAAATTTAATTAAAGAATTATATAATATACAAGAAATAAAACCTTTTACTAAAAATATAGAATTAATTAATCTTTTGGAAAAATGGCTTTTGCAATTAAATTTAATTGCTTGGCAATATATTTCAAAAAAAGGAGTTTTACAATACGATAAAAGATATTATAAATTACAACATACTCAAATTTGGTTTTTAGGATTAAATATGAGAGAAAAATTAGATAAATTAAAAGGAATTTTACCAGAAGAGGCAAACATGTCAAAATATTCATATCACCATGAACCCCCATATCGAAATCATTGGCATATGATATTTACAACAGGAGAATTTATACAAAATCATAGAAAGGGATCTATGAAGAAAGAATAAAGGAAGTGAATAAATTGAAAGAATTTGAATAAACTTTTATTGGTATAACTCTATTAACATTCATATTTCTGATAATTGTTTTAATAATCTTAATCTTTACATGTGGGATAATTGGAATGGTTATTTGGAATATAATTGTTTCATTTGGAATTATAGCAATAATAGTAAGAATTAGCTTAAAAATAAAGAAATAAAAATAAATAATTTCGATTAGAATGAAAAAATGTAATATTTGTCAGGAAGAAAAGAAAGAAATTACAACTTTACGATTAAGAATAGGAAAAAGAATGGGTTCTCGTATTGGAAATAATTATATTGAACCTATTGACTTAGATATTTGTTTTCATTGTAAAAAAACTTAGAAAACAAGAGATTATTAATAGATTTAAGAGTTTATTACTTTTGGAATAATTTACTTCTTGTTTTCTATATCCAAATTTGAACAGAAGAACCAGCACGTTTTACTCTTCTAATAGAATGCAACGTTCCGTTATGTGTATTTCTCACTTTTACTCTTATAATTTTATTATATTTTTCCAATTCTTTTAGTAAATCCTCTATTTTTCTAATTGGTCTTGGCATTTTTAATTCCCAAAAATCGTTTTATTCTTAATATTATTCTTTCAAAAATGGATTAACTTCTTCATGATAAAAAACATTATGACACTCAGGACATCCTAAGATTTGAATTGCATTTTGCCATTCAGAATTTTTGAGATAAACTTCTTTTCTTTTAAGTTTAATGGCTTTCACTTGTTTTTTGCATAAAGGACATATTTTATCCATAGTATATTTATAACTAATTATTTTTACCATAATCATTTATTTTTATAATGTATTGATACTTGGTAATCCCTCTCTTCTTTTGATATATAAGCTTTTAGGATAGCCGATTTTCTGATTCTTTCTTCAAATTTAGCATTATAAATAATATCTATTGATGATTTAATGATTCCTTAATTTATTAGCTCATAAATAATTTATTATCCCTACCTGCATGGGTAAAATTAATGCACCCTCTATTTCAAGATGTATAGTTTCTTTTTATCCCTACTTGCATGGGTAAAATGCTAAAAATCTCTTATTTTATAAGGTCTAGAAAGAAAATTATTTTTTTGGTATCTTCTCCTGAAAATCATCTTATGAAAAATTAAAATCAAAGAATTCAGATTTAGCAATTAAACATAAACCAATTTGAAAAACGAGGTTTTTCAATCGGAACCAATAATAAGTTTAATTTTATTTAAAATATTAATTAATAAAGAAATATGTTGAGGATATAGCACTCTTTCAAGTCTTAAGATGTTATTAAGGAATATTATTGTTCTCTCAATTATGTCTTTTTTTAAGTTTGGTAAAAAATGAAATATGTCTAATTATTTCTGATTCAAACTCTTCTTTTTTTATCTTGATATATGATTTAAGATTATAGATCAAATTAATAGAAAAGAAGCTCTAGTAAAGTATAAAATAAAAAATAAAATTTCGAATTTCATAAATTTATATAAAAAAAGAGAAGTATATTGGAAATTTGCTAATTAAGGAGGTTAAATTAACTTACTTATAAGTCTTCAACCAAATTAGAATTAATTGGATCAGTTGCCCAAATTGAAAAAGAAGATAATTTCATCCTTTTTTCATTTAATTCAGATTTTGGTATTCCTACCAAACCAAAAACATCTGTATGAGCTCGATTATTAAATTTTACTGATGGATTATGTTGAACTTTCAGTGGAACCTCTCTAACATCCCCAACATTCATCTGAATTATTCTATTTTCTTCAGGTTTTTTAGCTTTTAACCTAGATTCCTCTGATGTTGAATATTTGCTCCAATCCGTAGATAAAGAATTTCCAATTGGTCTAAATCCCGAAGCAGGGATAATTTCCAAATTTTCTTCAAAATATTGTTTATGCATTCGATAATAGAGATCATCTTCATCAGGAATGTATTCAACTTTCCATTTTATTAAATTTGCCTTTTCAGCCAAGCTAATAACCTTAAATTTGGTTCACTAGCATTGAAATCAAATTTAATTACATCTTTCCTAAAATTATCTCCATATAAACCTGCGAGTTCATTTTCTTTTTCTGGAATTGAAATTAATAGTTGAAACTTATCATTTTTCCATTCTATATCAATATCTCCGTTTATGCCTGGAAAAATCCTAGGAAGATCTAATTCAAGATTATAAAGTAATAAAAAATTCTCTAATAATGATCTTAGAAATTGTTTAGCTTTTTCTAATGTCTTTTTCTTATATTTTTTTAAATTAGATTCATCCCAATATTGATCAAGATTCAAAATTTGGCTCAATTTTTTTAGATAATACTTATCAAATTTACTTAACAAGTCTCGTTTCCTTTTTTCTAGATTAAGAAAATATTCTTCTTTATCCTTAAAAACTTCGAAGAGGCCTTCTCTCATTTGTTCATCCATATCGCTCTTTTTTGGTATTTTCAAATCATATACTTGATTAATTTTCAAATTCATATCATATAAAATAGGAAAAAGTAATTCAGTACTACCACTTGGAGTTTGAAGACTATAGGAATTTTGCTCAACTATTGCTTTTGTTTGAAAATATTCATCAATAAGATGAGTGTGTTTTAATACTAGATTCATCGTTAATTTATCTAATGTAATTCTAGGAACGTAAAAAAGGTCATATGGTTTGAACATATCATTAATAATTTTTTGAATTCTATTTCTTTCTCTTAAGTTTAGTTTTTTGAGATCAATTTTTTTTATTTCTTTTCGTATTTGCTCTCTAAACATCATTACATCTCTGAAAGCATCAACATCTTTATTTCGCCATATAAAAAAAGCATTCTTAACGTTTTCAAAAGGGAACGCGTCTTTTCCAATATTAACTTTACGAAAAAGGTGAGTAACTGTTCCTAATGCTGTTTGATTAAGAGATTTAATTAAGTCTATAATTTTATTTTTATTTAAAATAGCATTTTTCTCGCTTCCAAGAAAAAATTCATTAAAATCATAATCATTTGAGTCAAATTCGATTATTATATGCCCCTGTTGATTTCTCTCTTTTCTTACTTTTATTTTAACTGGAATCTCTAATAAATCTAAATTTTCATTTTGATAAAGATAAACATTACTCTTAAACTCGAAAAAATCAAATCCTTCTTCATTATAGTTAATTTTAATTTTTCTTAACGCATCCTTGAAGGAGATATTTTCTTCAATCTTTTTCTGAATTACTTTAATGCCTTTTAAAAAAAAACAAATGGGGGAATTAAATCCTTCGAACATTTCACTATTAATTAAACTTTCTATAATTCGTCTTCTTTCCTTAAAATGTTTATATCTTCCTCGCCTTGTTTGAAAATAATAACGATTTAAAAGAATATATATTCCCATCTTTATCAACAAATTAATAAGAAAAGGAAATTGTCCTATTTTTCAGTTTTATTTTGAATAATCTTTATAAATATTAAATATTAATCTCTTTATCGGTTTTTTAATTTTGTTTTTTTATTTTTTTTTAAAATTCAATTTCTTAATATTGAATTATATCATAATTTTACTTAAAAATATGATTTCCATTTTCTCATTTTTTTTATAAATTTTAAAATTATTTATCTAATATCGTTATTATAGCAATAATTACATCGCGGTCTTACATCTGTAAATTACTATAAGGAGAATATTCTCCACAAACATGGTAATAATTACCCTAAATATTTTCTTGATAATCTCTATTTTGATCAAAACAGGGATAGCAAAGTACATAATACAAATTTAGATAAAGATTAAAATTTTAATTCAAAAAAAATTTGCAATTGCAACTGTTTTTCAGGATGCATTGCTCCCATAATAGTTACAGCCACTAACCTCAATCATTATAACCAAAAAATGTAGTTTATATTCTATTTTTGTAGCAGTTTTGAAGCACTCAGCTCCTCCTAATAAACTTTCTTACTTTTATTGAATTTATTTACTAATTCTATGATTTTCACTAGCTCATACCAGCACAGACCTCCTAAAGCCATATCCTAATCATTTCTGATGATAATATGACTTTCTATAACATTATAAAGCAAGACACAACTGCAACTGCCCCAGTTAAGTGAATTAAGAAAAAAGCAAGATAAACATACTTATATAAGAATTTTACCAACGATGGCAAAACTTTATCAATGGTACTTTGAAAAAGAAAATTTTTTCATCTGGCCTAAAATTGTGATCACTTCAATGATCACCAAAATTTTTTATGAATATCACTTCAGGAGAAAAAAAAGTTGGATTTTTTAAAATCTTAAAAACTAATAAATAAAGAAAAGAAAGCTTGAAAGTAAAGATAATTAGTTTTTAGTTGTAAAAAAATAAGATTATGAAACTTCTTTTATTATTTTACAAAAAAATTAGTTAGATATTAACTTTATTTTCTACCCTTTTCATATAGTGAAAATATATTTTTATAAAAATAAGAAAAAAAATAAAAATTATATATATAAAGAATGTATGGGAAAAAAATTAACAAAATTTTTTTATATCCTCAACATTTTGCTTTAATATTTGTTTTTTTGCTTTATTTTCTTTCAAATGGTTTATTCTACTTTCATATTGACTCATTTTTCAATTCCTCTAATTTTTCTCTTAATTTATTTTCCAAAAAGGTAAGTAAAAAACTCTCTCCTAGTTTCTGGTAAAATTGATGTTCTTTTTCTGTTAAAGAGTTATAGATATCATCAAACTTTTCTGTGCTTTTAATCTAGTCCTTTTTTATTAAGAGATAATAATTGTTCTTTCAAATAATTGTTCAATGGAATTTTTTAAAAAATTTTTCACTCTCTTCTCCTTTTAAAGAAATTTTGTTATTGTTGTTTTATGCTTGAAGTTCAAGATGAAAAGCAATTTACCCAGAAAAACCGCTATGTTAAGACCCCCAATCGACAAAAAAAAACTAATAATCTCATTGAGAAAAGCGTTATAGATGTTGCTTACAGAACAAGTAATTTCAATAAGATTCCACCAATTGTAGGTATCATCCTGGCAAACAAATTTGGGAACACAATAATGGTATTGGAATATGATTCTATAAATCTAAATAACTATAGACCAATTAAATCTTATATTTCAGAAGATGATAAAAGTCTTATAGAAATTGACTTACTTACAATGTATTTCAGTTCATTAAGGAGTTTTGCAGGAGAAACTAACATTAAGAATTTAAGTCATTTGGAAATTCACGGCTCCAATATTAAAGTTCAGATATATTTCACTTTTGAGTATTACATGATTATAGTATTACTTAATTCCAATACAGATTTAAATTCAAAGGAGAAGGGAGATATTCTAAACTATTTCAAGGAAAAATTCGTTAAGTATGAATTTGAATTCAAACATTTTAATGTACCAAAACATCGAGAACTTATTAAAATGATAGAACATAATGCAAAAATTTGGTTCAAGAAATTAAATAGAAATTATATCCAAGCTTATCGAGAGAGATATTTACAAAAACATGAAATAATAGATGATTTATCATTTGGATTTGATTTTATAATTCAAGATGAATTATATGGCAATTTAGAAAATATTCCTGAAGACATTGTCAAGAATATATCAAGAGAAATAGAAAATAAAATTCAGGACAAATTATTTGAAAATCTAAAGGAAAAAATTACTCATAAAGCATTATTGGATAATTTTTAGACTTTCAATGAGATCTGCAGCTATAATTTCTCTTGTGATTTGAACTTCACATTTTTTCCATATCTCTGTATTCTGGATTCTCTCCCAATCTTCTTCTGTTAGATCTCCTAGCCTAATTCCATGTTCTTCTTTTAGATCCTCAGCAATATCATTGAAAACACGTGATAATTCAATCTCAATTGGGTATTTTAGGAATTCTTTCCTATTAATCCTATGGAGAAATTGGTTAACACCATTTATAAATTCCATTTAATTATAACCTTATTTCTCATCTTTTTATTACTAAATTCTAACTTTAAAAATCACTCTGTCTTTGATTAATTTTTTGATATTCAAAAAAAATAATTTAATATCTTTTTTAAGAAGTCATCTTCTTTAAAAAAAAAAATATAACTATCATAACGTGGATGATGCGGATTAGGTCCAAAGACATAATTTATCAAAAATTGCCCTAATCTCTGATCGGGAACAAGTTTCCACTTTTCCTTTAATAAATTACATATCCTATCTATTCGTTCTAATTCTCTCATTCTTAGTCGATTTATAGCAAACCATTGTATATTTTATCAAATATTCTATTCTTTTAGCCATAATTTGGAGTTTTTTCTTATACTTTTCTAAATATTGTGATTTTTTCAGTGTTAATTTAGATGTAGGTTTTGGGATTCTTATTTTTATAACAAAAAAATCAAATTCTAACCTAAATATGAAAAAATATGCAGAAGTGCATTCAATCATTATGTAATCGAAAGAGCTTTTGCCCAAATAAAAGAAACTTCGGTTTATTAAAGAAAGGGTTCGATTAATTACGTTAGAAATCTCATTCAATGCAATTTTATTAATTTTTTCCTTCCTTAGGATATATCTAGAAAAGAAAAAATTATTTAGAAATTAATATTTGCATATAAAGAATTTTAACTTTTGAATTATTTAATTTAGAAAATGTATGAAGAAAATTAGATAAAATTGAAATACTAATTTATTTATTCAATTGCTTTATA
Source organism: uncultured archaeon (assembly GCA_964435435.1). GTDB lineage: Archaea > Asgardarchaeota > Lokiarchaeia > Sigyniarchaeales > SOKP01 > Loki-b32. The sequence continues at coordinate 2,887 of CAYSZJ010000145.1, read as the reverse complement.
GAGTTGATAAAGGTTAAAGTATTACCTGCTGACAAAACCTGTATAAATTCCGGATTTTTGTGTTCTAATTGTCAGGCTAGACTTGATGCTGGTGAAATAACAGAATTTGAGATTGATTTAGCAAAGGCTTTAATTGAATTAGAGGAAAAGAATGAAAAATTTGCTTTCTTAAAGGATATTTCTTTCTATAAAGCAATAGATTATGAAGACGTTATTATAATTGTCATTGGAAAGAAAGATAAGCTAAAATTTTCTCAGGAATTAATAAATTTGATAAAAGAGACATATGAAGTAGATGAAATAATTTTAATTGAAAAGACTAATAAACCTCGACCTGTAGTAGAAGCCCTAATAGCACCTTATAAACTAGTTTCATTAAATGAAATCTTCTTAGCAACTGGAGATGATCAATTTAGAGCAGTACTTTGGGAAGATGATAAAGAAAATATTCTATTTACTCAAGAAGAACTTGAAGAATTAATTCTTGAATTAACTGGAAATATTACTAGAGTAGAATTTCAATAATTAGTAATATTTAATTAGCTAAATTCTTAATATTTAATAGATTTACCGTGGAAGAATATAAGCAGGTAATTTTAGTAAGAACAGATCTCAAAATGGGAACTGGTAAAAAATGTGCCCAATCATGTCATGCTAGTGTTTCTGCTTCAGATCTAGTTCGAATCCATAATAAATCAGCTTGGAAGAATTGGAAGAATACTGGACAGAAAAAAGTTGTCCTTAAAATACAATCCATGGATCAATTAAAAGAAGTAGTTATAAAACTTGAATCAAGTAAAATCCCATATTTTATTGTTAATGATGCAGGATTGACTCAACTAACCCCCGGAACAACAACAGCTGTAGGTATTGGACCTGTATTATCGAAAGAGATTGATAAAGTAACCGGAGAACTAAAATTATTATAATAGTAAAACTATAGGCTAAAAATTTGTCTAAATTAGAAACTGATACTTATTCTTTTAGGGAAAATAAAGAAAGAGATGTAGAAAGGTTTGTTGGAATTCAAGCTTTTGCTACACAAAATATGGGGGCTATAGGTGGAGAGTATAAAAAAGAATTTAAAGATTTTATTGTTAAAGAAATTGATAGAAATGGAAAAGTTCTTGATATAAAAGAAGATTCTAGAGCTCACTCGTTTTCTAAAGAATTAAAAGATCGATATACAACTTTTAATTTGATAAAAATAAATAAAGATACATTTGAAGCCATAAGAAAGATTAGAAAAGCATTAAAAATTCCTTATAATCTTATTAAATATTCTGGTTTAAAAGATAAATTTTCAATTTCAGTTCAAAAGATTTCTATAAAAGGAGATTATATCGAAAAATTAAGGAATTTAAAAATCAAGGACATTTTTATTAGAAATATTATTCCAACTAAAAAACCTGTTAAATTGGGAAGTCATTGGGGTAATAATTTTACAATTGTGCTAAGAAACATCAAAGATGATAAGAATTTAAGAAATAAAATAGAAGATTATGTAAAATTTTTAAATAATTTTGGATTTCCTAACTATTTTGGGCTTCAAAGATTTGGAAGTTATAGACCTAATTCACATATAGTTGGTCTTTATCTTATAGAAGGTAATTTTAAGAAAGCATTTGAAGAATTTGTATCAACAACATATTCAACTGAGTCTATGGAATCAAAATTGGCAAGGAGAGAGTTTCGAAAAACTGGAAACCTTGAAAAGGCATACAAAGATTTTCCAAATAGATTGAATTACGAAAAAAATATGATTCATCATTTGATTGAAAATCCAGAAGATTATGAAGGTAGTATTAATACACTACCCTCTGATTTGAAGAAATTATTAATTAGTTCTTTTCAATCATATTTATTTAACAAAATGCTTTCAAAAAGAGTTGAAAAAGGTTTTTCATTATTTAAACCTATGAAATGTGATGTTATTAGTATATTAGATGACTATAATGGAAATATAACACAAGTAAAATACATTTATGGGAATTCTTATGATAGCTATCTAAAGAAAGCATTAAACCTAAATCGAGCTACTATAGTATTCCCTATCATTGGTACTCATACAAATTTAAATGAATTTCCATCTGTAAAATTATTATTCGAAGAAATCACAAAAGAAGAAAGGATTGATAAACACATTTTTAGTAATAAATTAGTTAATGAGCAAGAATTTAAAGGTTCTATTAGAGCAATGATAGTAAAACCAACAGCACTAAAAGTTTTAGAATTAGCTGATGATGATCTTAACCTTGGAAAAAAAAAAATCAAATTTGAATTTTCTCTTCAGAAAGGTACTTATGCAACAATGTTGATTAGAGAGCTTATCAAATAACATTAATAATATATGACTTTAAAGTTTCAATTCCCAAAATATCAATTGTTTTCACTGAAATCTTATAACTACCAGGTTCATTGTAATGATATGAATCCGATTTTAAAGAAAGTATCCTACTTTTAGGAGTTCTATAAGAAAACCACATGTTTTTAAAAGAGTCATTTTGAGCATTAAAATCAATTGCCCAATAATCAATCCAATCGGAAAATGATTTAATACTTTCTTTAACTTTCTCTGATATCACGTTTTTAAAAGGCATTATGTAATTAAGTAATTCAACAGAAATTTTATTATTATTTTTATGGATTTTTACTTCCAAATCAGGACATTCCTTAATATGAAATTTAGTTTTATTTTGAGCATCTTCATGTAAAAATACATTGGGGATTGAACTAATTTCTTCATTCTTTTTAAAACATAAGATTTTGAAGGAATGAGAATCTTTATTGTATTTATTTTTCCAATTTATCATATCATTGCTATTCTTTATACTGAGAATTCTTTTTCTAGACATATGAATCGCATGTCCGTTTGAGTCGCATCCAA
>CAYSZJ010000144.1:0-10469 GCA_964435435.1 uncultured archaeon | reverse complement strand
TCCACTTAGCAGAAAAAGATAAAAATTTTGATACAGATTCAGAGAAATTTTTTACACTTAAGAAATTTCGCCCTATTAATTTATTTTTGTCTGTTTTTACAATTCGATCATCCTTTTTAGTGAATCTTGGAGAAAAATAAGCAACATCAGACCCAAGTTTACCTTTAGAGATATCTAAAATACCTTTAAGCAATATTATTGTTGTGGGAGAAGCTACAATTGGAAAATCTTTCTTGAGTAATCCGATATTTCCAAAATGATCTAGGTGAGCATGACTTAGAAGAATCGCATTTACATTCAAGGAGGGAAATGAAGCCATATTTAAATCAGAAGGAATAATATCCGGTCGGTAAATATTTAATTTAGGGATCAGGTTCAAACTAATAAGGTCATAGATTCCTCTAGTAGTTCTCCAAGTTAAAAAATCTTTAAAATAATGTTCATACTTTTAGAAATTCATTCCAAAATCAAGGAATATTCCCTCTCCACTTTCTTCTAAATATATTTTATTTCCTCCGATTGTATTACTTCCATCATAGATAGTTATTGAGGTCATTTAACTCCAAAATAATTCTTATTATATTCTTTACGTTTTATTATATTTAATTATATTTTAAAAGGTATTAGAAAAAATCTATCCAGCTAGAAATCTCTCAATTTTAACTCGAAATATTTTGCATCTTCAAAGGGATTATAATGATAAGATTTTATTTCTTTAAACCCTAATGAAAGATAGAGGTTAATTGCTTCTTTCATGAAAGATAGAGTATCTAAACGCATAATTTTATACCCAATTCTACGTGCTTTATCGATAATTTGTTCTGATAATATCTTCCCAATTCCCTTACCCCTAAATTCAGTGCGAACAAAAAGTCTTTTCATTTCACATATATTATTCTCAAATTTTCTCAGAGCTACACACCCAGCTAACTTACTTTTATAGTAAGCTAAAAGGATCCCTCCCTCTGGTGACACATAATCTCTAGGTAGATTTTTAAGTTCTTCTTTAAAATTTTGAAATTCAAGGTCGATTCCTAAGCAAATTATGTATTGTATGAATAGTTCTCGTGCTTGCTCAATATGAGCTTTAGATAATGCCTCTTTAATTTCTATCATTTAAAAAGTACTTGATAATATAATAATTTTACAATTCATTCAATCTGCTTCGTATTATATTTAATTAAATGCATTTAATTTAAAAAGAAATACTTTAAATAAGAATAACACAAAGTAGGAAACATGAATGCTTTTTCAAATAAAAACATTGACCATAATAAAACTCAGAATATTGTAAAGGATTCCCCAAGTTCTTCAAAGTTTCTTGAATCAATAATTTATTTGTTGTTTCTGTTAGGTCCTTTGACTGGAAATGTTATCAATGTTTTGTTTCATGTACTTTCCCAAGAGTTCCATGTAAGCACTGAAGATATTTTAATTGCTATACCATCATTTATGTTTCCATTTGCGATAACTCAACTTTTCTCTGGTTCAATTTCTGATATTAAAGGTCGAATTCCAGTATTAATTTTTGGATTAGCTTTGTTTGGAATAGCAATGATTTTAGCAGCCTTATCAATTAATTTAGTGATGTATGCTATTGCTAATATATTGGGAGGAATCGGATTTGGTTTTATCAATCCAATCTTAATAGCATTAATGACAGATATAACGGCACCACCAAATATTCCAAAAAAAATGGGATACCTTGGAGCAAGTGCAGCTCTTGGTGTTGGTTTAGGTCCTTTTATTGCTTCTCAAATGATTTTAATTGGTTGGCAGTCAATTTATATATTATTTATTATTATAACCTTTTCCTGTCTAATTTATTTTATAATCGCAAAAAAGCCTCCTCAAAAAATACCAGAAGAATCAGGAATTCACGTTTTACTAACACAACTATCAGTAGAGTGGCGTCGTGCAGTTGTTATTTTAATGATATTATCTGCATTTCTAATTGCATACACCTATATTGCAATAAACATATGGACTTCAAGAGAGCTTGCGGGCATGGTTGAAGAAGGTTTTACAGGGGTAATTTTAGGTTTAGGAGGAGTTGGAGGGGCGATAATGGGGGCTTTAACAGGATTCTTAATTAAAAAGAAGAGTGTAAAGATGCCTTTTATAATAGGTTCAGTATTATTATTAAGCTCATTAACAATCTTATTAACAATTGGTGATATTACTCGTTCAGAAGTATTTATCATTTTAGCAATAGGATGGATAGTAGCAGGATTGTCGGGCGGCATTCTATTTCCATTAGTAACATATTATAGTCAAGTACTCTCACCAGAAAGACGAGGTGCTCTTGCTGGTTCGGTTACAGCAAGTTATTTTATAGGAATTGCATTAGTTCCAATAATTTTAGTATCCTTTTCTGATAATTTTGGAATTTCAGGAGTTTATTTAGCAATTTTAGTGATATCATTGGTTTTTATTATAGTATTTGGATTATTATACCTATCAGCTAAAAGCTTTCTTTTAGAAAGAGGTAAATCTATAAATTAATCCTATTATAACTTTAAAATTTATCTTTAAATCTTTTTCCTTTTATATCTAATTATTCTTTTTCATTAGCTCTACAAACTTTATCAAGTTCTTTTTATAACTCATTATCAGAAATATTGTTATTATTCACATGGATAAAAGAATAATAAGAAAATATAAAATCTGTTATATATTAGATTGAATTAAATAGTTCTAAATTATAAAGTTTAAGCTTTTATCATTGTCAGCATCATTTTAAACGGTTTTAATGCTTTCAGAGCATGTGGTTCATTTGCTGGCATTAAAATCATTTGTCCTTTTACCAAGATAAATTTCTCATTTGATATAGTAATTTCAACTTTTCCATCGAATACATAAACTAAAGCATCAAAAGGAGCTGTGTGTTCACTTAAACCTTCACCCTCATCAAAAGAAAACAAGGTAACTATACCAACATTTTTATCAATTAATGTTCTGCTAACAACAGAGCCTTTCTGGTAATCTAACATGTTCTCTAAAGTTGAAACTTGAGTTAAATCTTTTTTTTCACTCATATGGTCTTCACATCATTAGGATATATTTTAATATCTTTAATAGAGAAAAATACTATTTAAGATTAAACTAGAACATGTTAACCTCTAAATCAAGATTTTTTAATATTAGTTAAGAAAAGGCGAATTGAAGTATAAATATTAACCAAAAAAATTTAAAATGTCAGCGAAATTATTCAAATGTTGAACTTATTCTCCATTCTCTTCCGCAAGAGCCACATTTATATTTTTTTCCGTACATACGTGGATAATCACAGATTATATGAGTTCTGTCGATAATTTCATGAATTTGCATTTTAATCGTGTTACCACAGATAGGGCATTCTCTTCGAGAATTCCCCTCTACTATTGGTTTTTTAGCAAAATCAGGAGGAGCTTTTTCAAAAAAAAATTCTTTTATCTCCTTTAAAGGTGTTTCAACTGTTCTTTCTTTTTCCATTTCCTCAAATTGAGAATCTAAGATTATCGCTTCTACTTCCTTCTTTACGTCTTTAAATATTTCAGTAGGTTTTTCAACTTCTTTTTTAGATTTAACTGAAATAGTTGTTTTAGCTTCAATTTCTGTGGGCTTTTCTCTTAGAGTCATGTCTGCTTTTTCTACATGAGCAATCTTTTCTTGTAATAAAGAATTTTCCTGCTCTAATTTGGCAATCCTCAACTTTAAGTTTTGATTCTCATACTTCAATCTCTCAATTTTTTTCTCATATTCTGCAAGAGATTTTTCCTTGATTTCCGTCATTATAATTATCTTTGAAATTTTTAATTTTTCTAATTTGTTAAATAATTATTAACTTTCTTTTATCAAAATAATAGAGCTCAAATTAAAAAACTTAAGGAAATCAAGAGAAACAAATATTTAAAAACAAGTATTAGGATTCGAGAATTCAATTCTGAAAAAGATTTTTAAGCTTTCAATTTATTTATTTTTATATTAGAATGTAGTTTCGGGATAGTGTAATGCAATTATATAATATTAGTGAAAAAGGAGAATTGATAGAATTAGAGAATTTGGATTTTGAGGAAAACGATGTGTATCTTGTTGATGATGAGGAAAGAAATACTATATATATTTGGGTGGGACTTAGAGTAGCTCAAAATAAGAAGGATATCACAGCGGATATTGCAAGAAAAATAGATAAAGAACGTGGGGGATCAGCAAAAATACTAATTATGAAGCAAAAAAGAGAATATGGTTCATTTTTGGCTATGATGCACGATCTCAGAAGAGGTCGAATTCCAGGTAAGACAATCGAGCGAAGACCAGAACTTGTTTTGAAGAAACCATCAGAACCTATTCAACCCTCTATCATAAAAGAATCTGAAAAAGATAAAAGAGTTGCTCACGCTTTTATCCCAATCGAATCCGTTAAAGAGAAAAAACCTCTAAGAGAAATAAAAAGTAAACCTGAGACTCAAATAGAAAAGTGGTTAAAACAACTCAAAAAATATAGAAGTATTAAGCCAGAAAAAGCAATTGAAGAAGAAAGAGAACAAGAGGAACCAGAAAAATTAGTGAAACCGGAAATACTGGAAGAACCCGAAAAATTGAAGGAGATTGACTTAAAAAATCAGGTTAAAGAAGCCGCTTATTATCTTTCACAGAATGGATATATATATGATGAACTTTGTTGGTTATTAGCTGAAAGAATCCAAAAAACGAACCTTGAAATGCCTTCAATTGAAGATATCAGAAAAAAAGCAGAAGAAGTGTTCAATTCAGGTTGTAATTACGATGAACTCTGTTGGCTCATCTCAGAAATGGCCATATTAACTAAAGAAAGCTTACTTGAAGAAAAGAAGAGAGAAATGTTTCAATACTAAAATTTATTTTTAAAAAAACACTCTTTATATAGTGGAAATTAAGGTTATTATTCCTATAATTATAAAAATTATCGCAGAAACTAATTTTATATATAATTTAGGGACTTTTTTAGCAATTAAAGCCCCAAAAGTGACCCCCATCCATACTAAACTAATAAGAGCTAGAAAGGATCCAATCCATATTTCAAGTGGAGAAGAGTAAATAGATGTAAGTGTAATTGTTAAAATTTGAGTTTTGTCGCCCAATTCCATAATGAAAATGAACAAAAATCCTGCTAAATAGGCACTATTTTTAATTTTTGAAAATTTTTTTTCTCGTAAATTATCTTTATCGGAATCTAAATTTTCTTGTCCATAATCATCAGATGTTCTTTTTTGTTTTTCGATGTACAATTCTCTAATTTTAGGAATTTCTAAGATACCAATAATAATGAAAATAATGCTAGATATTATTGCTATTATTGAAATTGGAGCAAAATTGGTTATTATTGTTCCAAAAAGTACACCAAGAGTTACAATAACAGCAAATCCTAGCGTTGCCCCAATACCAACTTTATAGGATTTCCTATGTTCTAATGTAAGATTAAAAACAATTAATTGAGTCTTATCTCCGAGTTCTCCAAGAAAAAGGATCCCAAAAGTAGTGAGAAGAATGATCCATTCCATGAAAGGTTAAAGTTAATTAAAAAAAAAAAATTCCAATTAAATTTTAACCGCAACAACTATTAGTTTGCGGATTTTTAGCGACATACCTCGCATTCCACAAACATCCACATCCTTCACGTTCTTGTAAGAGAATAGCCATAGTTGGACAGTTTCTTTTACAAGCACTACATTCTGTACAACGTTCGGGTTCATACATTTCGAATTTTCCTTCCTCATTTGGATGTGGGATTCCAAAAGGACATACTTCTCCACATATACCACAACCCGTACACAAATCAGGATTTATTGAGATTTTTGGAATAATTATAGGTATCCTGATTGAAGTTGTTTTTAATGTTATTTTAACCACCTTATTTTTTTCTCTTATTTAATAATATTTTTTTATCTTATTTATCTTGTTTATTTCTAAAATATTAATAAAAAATGAAACCTATTGCTATGGTTACAAGTCCAATTATCAATAAAGTCATATTTATTTTGCTGAAAGTTTGATATTCATCTTGAATTTCTCGAGGGCTAGTAGCCATCGTATATCCACTAAACGACATTGTAGAGAAGAATGCTAACCAATAATAGAAACAGAGGCTCCAGAAAATAAAAGGTAATGAGCTATGTAAAAACCAAGAAATGCTACTTAACACTAAAACATTGATAACTCCAAAAATTAATCCTTTAGTAATAAAGTTTCGTGTAAAATTTGTTATTGGGAATAATATAGCTATTAATGCGTTGGTAATAGCAATCCAGAGCCAAATTTCACCCACAGTCCACAACTTACCTATCCATATGGTATCAATAAAAGTTAGCCCTAATAAAAGCAAAAATAGAGCAATACTAGGCCAGAGAAATATTTTGCGATATAAAAATGTTGTATGCGTTATTCCAGCTCGAAGACGATGGGATCCTGTAAATCTTGCTAATTTCATTTTATTAGGTTTTCGGCTAGGTCGTTCTTTTAAAAATTTTGGTAGATACTTAGCCCATACAGGACCATATAAAATTTTAAATGGAAAGTTAGGTGCTTCACTTGAAATTATAGGAGCTGCAACACCTCCGGCTGAAAGTTGAGGAAGTATTAACGTTTTCTTCTTTGTGATTTTTGTTATATCAGTTGTTTCAACAGCTTCAATTAGTTGTTTATTTCCAAAATTACCTCCTCGAGCAGCACACCAAACATTTATTCCCTTAGAGTCTACACATAATACCCAAGCATCTATTCCTTTAAGAGCACGCATTACTTTAATATAAGTATAAATATAATTGGCAGTTACTATAATAGGAGAATTCTCATCTGGATTTCCAGATTTGTAGATACCTGGTTCAATAGGAACATGATCTACTTGTCCTGTAAAAATACAACGGTAAATATGCATTTGAGCACGTAAACCTTTAAATCTTCTAGGTTTAGGACGATAATATCCTGGTTCTTTCAAATTTTTATCCTCAATCTTTTTCAATTCAATAACTCGAATAGAGCCATGTCTCCATTTTTTCTCTGCAACAATTTTAAAACCTATAGGTTCTAAATACCTAAAAAACCATTTTACTATAAATGTACTTTCTAACCTAAGTCTTCTTAATTTTTTTTTATACCACCAACGTTTAATATTAAACCAAAGTTTCCAAAAACCTGAAGGAATAAATTCAGCTGCTAGAATTATTCGTCCGTTCGGTTTTAAAGCCCTCCATGCATTTCTTAGAAAGATTTGTTGTTCAAAAGGTCTAAGTTCTGATAGCATAAATGTACTGACAATTACATCTTTAGAGCTCTCTTCAGCAGGTAATTCTGTGATGGAACCTATTTGATATAAGAGTTTTATATCTACTTCAGAAGGGTAATTTTTCATCGCTGTATTAATCATTTGTAAATTCTTATCTATTGCAAGAACATCATTTCCTTTTAATGCCATTTTTGTAGCAAGAGTACCTGTACCGCAACCTACTTCTAGGATTGTCACTTGTGGTTTAATTCGTTCTAATACCCAATCATGAACTTTAATATTTACTCCTTTTGTAAGAGCTGTGAATTTTGATTCATACGTCTCTGGTTCTAATTCCAACCTTCGCATATATACTACAGCGATGTTATTCACTCCTTTCTATAATATTTTTTTAAGAAATGTAATTTGAAAAAAAATTTAAATTTTAATCTTAGAAATTTTAATCTATTTCAAATCCAAAAAGAACTCCTTCACTTTGAGCAGCAATCTTCTTTTGATTGACTTTCCTTAATCTCTTCTTTTGTTTCTTCACTACAACATTCCTTATCCTTATCTTCCATTTTTAAATACCAGTTTATTTAAAATTCATTATTTAATTGTTAATATAATGATAGTTAGGTTCCTAACTATATAAAGGTTTCGTTTCGTATAATTAAGATCCTAACAAAAAATTCAAGAAGAGATATAAAATTGTGAGAATTAGGATTAGATTGCTAAAAATTTAGTGAATTTAATAATTTTTGCAGTAAGTCTCCTAATTTTTCGATCTCTTCTTGATTAATTCCTGGACAACAACCATTTACCATTGACTCTAAAGGAGGCGTTACCTTTTTTAAATTTTTTCCATCTTCTGTAAGTTTAACAAGAAGACTCCTTCTATCGCTAGGATGTGATTCTCGAATAACTAATTTCTTTTTTTCCATTGTGTCTACTACCCCTGTAATTGTAGATCTAGAACAATTACATAATTCTGCTAATTCTTTAAACTGTTGACCATCAGCTTCCCATAGTTGCCTCAAAATAAAGTGTTGAGTTGGAGTAAGCTCTAATTCCTGAATATTATCACGTTGTAATTTTTCATATTTTTTTTTTAAAATATTAATTAGATTAAATACATCAACAACGTTTTTGGGTTGACATGAATTGTTACAGCATTCAGGATTTTCTTCTTCGCTCATTCTTCATCAAATTATTAGGATCATAATAATTCATATCCTTATAATATTAATAACCTTCCATCTTTATTAAATTTTCAAGTTTAAATTAGAGATATATTTTAAACTTATTCAAAAATTTTTGAAATTCTACTTTGGGATAATTTAGATATAATATTAATAAATTCACTGGAATATACAGAATAGTTCCAAATATATTTATGAATTTAATTATATATCAAAAGTGATAATTTTAAATATTATCTCGTGTTAATTTTTTGTTAAAATAATTAATAAAATTTTAATGAAATTTATGGGTAATTTTAATGGAAAATAGTGAAGAATTAAGTGATGAAGCATTTTGGAAAAAGAAAATTAGAGAGCATCGAAATGCATTTATTGTATTAATTATTGCGGCTGTTTGCTTTTTTACCGGAGTTCTTTTAGTATTCTTTTGGGTTATAGAGGAAAATCCTTTCGTTAATCCACGTATCGGTACGTTTGACAGTTGGAAACTAGATTATATCGTTGGCATGATTATCCTAATCATATTGTGGGAACTATTATTTGTAGGAGTTCCAACGGGTTTATTCTTTGGTGTGGGTGGTTATCTATGGTGGCGTAGTTTACCGGAAGAAGAAAAGCAGGAGTTTAAGGATCGAGAGAAAAAGGAGAAAGCGCGTAGAAAAGAAAAGTATGGTGGTGGCGGTGGTGGCGGACTCATTATCTTTATTGGCTACTGTCTTTACCACTATATTATAAGACCTCAAACATATTATACTACTTTTGGGAGTGAACCTTTTACTTATTGGATATATTCATGGTTCTTGACTCTGATGTGGATATTTATAGTTCTTGGAATTCCAGCAGTAATTATCGTTCTAATATGGTATTTAACTAAAGGGAGAAAAAAGTAAAAATTTTCCAATTCTAAACCTTTTTTTTTATTTATATATATTTCTAAAATTAGAATAAGTAATTTTGAAAGATTATTTTATAATTGGCTGAAATATGTTTTTCTCTATTAAATTCATAATGTAATCAATATTTTTTGGTGAACATATTTTTTCAGGCAATAATGATGCTATATAAAAATAATCTTTCTTAGTTTGCTTCATAAATGAGAACGCTTTATTGATATATGCTCTTTCATCCTGATTGATTTTAATTTTTTTTGAACTTGCTTTTGTAACTAATTTAAGTGGATATATAAATGAAATATTAAGATGCTGTCTTAGCAGTTCTTCTATTCCTTTAAAGGGTTTAATATCCCCATTGAAATCTTCTACTAGATTACCGTATTCTTTATAAATATCATAGGCTAAGTCTTCTAATGAATACAAAAAATTTTTTGAGGGAGATTCTCTCATAATCAAAATTAATCTAAGATTTACAAATTCTGTCATTAAAACAATTGAATTTGCATATTCTAGTTTGATAGTTTGAGACTGATCTTCAACTTTAGTTAACTTAATTCCAAACAGGTGAAGTGCCTGTAAAAATCCTGATATCAGTGTACCGTTCATCTCTTTTCCTGTAAATTTCTGTTCATATACATTTAATCCTGATTTCTTCTCAGTGACCATGAGGTAATCCAGATTTAAGATGTCCATACATTTATTATAAACTTTTTGTGCTTCCTCAGCACGTTTAATTCTCATAGATTTAACTACTCTGTATGAAACGAAACCAGTTAAGGTTGCACCTACTGATGCCGATACAATTAATATGATTAAACGGGGATTGAGGGGTTCAGAAGGTGTAGGTTCAGAGGGTGGAGTTTCTGGAATTGTGATTGAGAACACTTGAGATTGAACACCAGCATCTGTATTATTATTCCAATAAACTTTAGCAATGTAAGTTCCATTAAGGTAAGTTGATGGTATATCGAATGTAAAAACTATTTCTTCAGAATTAACTTCTTTTACATCAATGATTTCAGAAAAACCTAATGTATTAATTAATACAAATGTGAGATTACCTTGTATAATTGGGGGTTCAACAGAAAATTGCAATTTTTTTTCAATCTCCCATTCATAATTTGGAAAAATTAGATTAAAATCAATATTGGG
>CAYSZJ010000143.1:0-10514 GCA_964435435.1 uncultured archaeon | reverse complement strand
TCGAAGAATTAAAAGAAGTGGAAAAAACTTTAAAGAAGAATCAACAGGTTAAATTTTTGGTAAACATTGCTGAATTAGAAGATATTAAAAGATATGCTCAAATCTCTCGTCAAACGCAATCTGAATTTATTCGTGCTGCGATAAGGGATAAAATAAGATTATTAGAGGCTCAATTAAAGAATGAGAGTTTAGAAAAGAATAAGAATATACAAGAAGACAAGTTAAGTTTAGAAGAATTAAAAAAGATTCGAAATGCATTAGAACGATTAGAAAAGAAAGAAAAACAAGAGTAATTGTGAGAAGAAAAGGACTCATTCTGTTTTTTGTTTAACAAATTTATTTCTTTTACTATTGTGAAAAGTTCGAGATATTTGATGTAAACTTTTACATTTGATAAGATATAAATTAAGAAAGTTTTATAATTGAAATGTGAATTTGGAAAGAAGAGCTATTCTTATTATAAATCTAAAGAACAAACCATTTCAATAAAATAAACTGGTGAAAGTTATCGAAAGCATTCATATTGATGATAATTCGTATCGTAGATTAATTGATTTATTAAGAGGCAAAACAGGTTTAAATTTTGAATATTATAATCCGAATTTCATTGAAAAACGAATAAAATCAAGAATGATTCGAGTAAATTGTCAAACAGCTGAAGAATATTATAAATACCTATCATCAAAGAAAGAGGAGATAAGCAAATTTGTTGATGGTTTTACCATAAATTACACTTTTTTCTATAGGGATTATGATGTGTTCGAAACTTTTCAAGATTTGTTTATTCATGGTTTAAATGTGAATAGGAAAGAAATTAGAAGAGATTTAAGACCAAATCCTTCAAAGGTAGCTCAATTTAGGACAAAAGCTAATGCTGCTAAAAATTCACTTAAAAATCGGAGATTATCTGATAAAACAGAAAGATATTATGTAGATATCTTTATTTTTCTCAACCAACTCTCTTTTTATAAAAAAATGAAGCTATTTTCAGGTGTGAAAAATCATATTAACATTTGGTCTTGTCCATGTGCTACTGGTGAAGAACCCTATTCAATAGCTATGATTTTAGATAATCTCGAAACTCAAGTTCCACGATTTCCTAAGTATAGAATTGTAGCATCTGATATTGCTCATGAGGCTATAGAAAAAGCAAAAATAGGAATATATACCAATGATTCAATGAAAGAAATTTCAGATTATTTCGAAAACAAATATTTCACAAAACAAAAAATCCATTTTGGGTATCATAATTTAATTGATGAAAAAATAAAGAATAAAATTGAATTTGTAGTTGAAGATGTAACAAAAAGTCATGAAAAGCCTTACAGATATGATATAATCTTCTGTAGGTATTTATTAATTTATTTTAATCGTAAAAATCGAGCTAAATTTTTAAAAATTCTTGAAAATAGATTAGTCGAGAATGAAATATTAATTTTAGGAAAAACTGAGACTTTATTTGACAAATGGGGGTCTTTACAGTTAATAGATACAAGAAATCGAATTTATATCAAATCTCACTCAAATTTGTATTAATTAGGAAGGTATTAATAAATAAAAGGATCTTTCAGATTATTCACTTTTTTTATTGTTTTTTGATTTCAAAACTCCTGCCCTTTTTACTAATATTAAAGAAATTGCCTTTTTATCTTTCTGATACCATTTTATGCTCAATATCCAGAGAATAATCCCAGGAATTGCAAAAATCCCTATTAATAAGGCTACTAATTGGTAATTTTCACCAGATAACTTAATAAAGATTCCAACGATCAAGGGGCCTGAACCCCAACCAATGGCTTCTAACAATCTGTTTAATGAGACAACTTGCCCTTGAGCTTCCGGAAGATTTATTTCTTGTAAAACTGGAGGCTGATTAATTTCATATAATGAAGAAACTGCTGAAGATAAAGATTCAATTATTCCTATAATCCATATCATTGGAAATGAAAAAAATAATAGAAGATTCTCTCCTTCTTCTACAGTAAAGTGTGGTAAAGGGAGATAAAAAAGTAGGACAAAAGAAGCAGCACCTACCGTTAATGCCATTATAATAAAATATATTCTTCTAATATCATTTTTCTCAGAGAATTTATCAGACAATTTTACAAGGAGTAATTTAATAAATAATCCACTAGTCAATCCAAACAATGCTAAAAATGCTCCGGTAGCAAGTGGAGAAAAATTATGAGGACTAGTTTGAAGATATGGAAGGAATAATATTGTTAGACTGCCCATAAAGACACTTGTAAAAATCCCTTCTATTAAGGCAACCATATTAGTTTTACTTAATATGGTCTTGCGCATCATTTTGAGGTCTAACTGAAATTCATAAGAGATTTCGTTTTCCCTGAGAACTTCAGAGAGTTCTTCGCGTTGTATTCCTCTCTTCGGTTCATGAATTGTTAAAATCATTAATGTACTAGTAATTATTATGGCTATACCTGAACTAATAAAAAATAAACGCCATAGATCCAAGAGAACTAAAAATCCAGTTAATAAGAAGCCGGATAATTGAAATACAGATCTTATAATATTACGTATTCCAAAAAACCGAGATCTATATTCTAAAGGAACCATATCATTTGAAAGTGAAGCTATAGAGGGATAATTTCCTCCCGCAGACACACCTATAATAGTAGTGAATATGTAGAAATATAACCATGAGCTTATCCCTTTCCCTATAACAGTTACACTTAACATAATCATACTCATTCCTCTTATGACTGCGATTAAAAAAAGGATTTTAGTTCGACTAAATTTATCAATAAGCCTACCAAATATTAAACCTGCTAGAGAATTAGCCCAAAACATAGAGCTGATCAAAAAGCCCATTTCAAGCGCGTGATAAGGTTCATTTGGCCAAAAAAGTGATGATAATGGCACAACTAAAATATATATCCCGCTAAAGGCAATAGAAAAGCACCCAGTTAAAAAATATAATGCCCAAAAAGATTTAAAGAGATGAATACTGGGTTTATTTTCATCTAAATCTGACATCTTAATACAATATTCCCCAAATTAAATAAAAAAATACATATTGAAAATAAAAGATTTCTATCTCTTTAACTTTAAAAAATACAAATCATTTTTCCTTTTATCATTTAGATTAAGTGAATTATTATTAAGTGAAATAGAAGCAATGACAAGTATACAACTTAGTCAAAAATGGCGGTTTTGGCCCGTACTATGTTTAGCATTTATTTATGCTTTTAGTAATCCCCTTTTAATGTTAGCAACGCCAATTTATTTCTTTCAACAAGGAGTTCAAATAAAAATTATTAGTCTATTATCCACAGCTCTTACCATTACTTATAGTATTTCACCAATTGTATTAAATAAAATCTCAGATAAATTAGGGCGAAAAAAAAGTGTAATTATCTCAATGATAGGAGCTACATGTGCTCAATTAACTTATTATATTACATTGGATCCTATTGCTTTTTTAATTGAGAGGTTATTCGAAGGATTCATCTTAGGATTTTTTTTTCCAAATCTTCAAGCAAGTATTTCGGATAATCAGTCTATCGATCACCATAAATATTTGGCAAGATTTAACTTGTCATGGAGTATCGCAATAGTATTAGGATTATTATTTGGAGCAATTTTGTTACAATTTACAGATGATTTAAAACTTCTTTTTTATATAAATCCAATTTTCCTAGCAATAAATGCCTTTATAGCAATCTTATTCTTCCAAGAGCCAATTAATCCTAATCTCGGAATTCAAAGTAATAATTCTGATTTTAATACTAATGATCCTGAAGACAATCAAAAATCAATAACAATAAGCAATTATTATATCCCTGTGATCATCCCTTTACTATTTGTACTTGCTACTTCTTTTGCTTCAGGAAACGGTACATTGCTGTATCCAATTAGATCTGAATTATTAGGTTTTCATCCTTCCAGCACATATTTAGTTAATGTGTTCGCAACACTAAGCCAATCATTAGCGATGTATTTGGCAACGTTTTTGGCTTTGAGTAAACTAAAAATTGCTTCAACAATTATACTGATTATTTACTCATTTCTATTTATTTTATTCATTTTAAATGAAGTTTATTCTCTTTTCATTATTTTATTTATGTTTTCAGGATTTTTCTATGGGTTTCTATATGGAGCAGCATCAAAACTATTCCTAACTCTTAATATAATGAAAAAAACTTCTAAATATACTAGTATTTCAGAAAGTTCTATTGGAGTAACATTTTTTATATCACAACTTTTTCTCGGATTTATAGCAGATATAGATATTGGTTTAGCATATCTTGCATTATCTTTGACATTAGTTGTAATCTTTTTTATAATCCTTATTTTTATAAGAAAATTTAAAGAAGTGTATTAATGATTTCAAAGAATCTCCTAAAGAATTATGCATCAATTTTAAATATAATTGGTTGTCTTCAATTCATCATTTTAACTAGTATAGCAATGTTATTTTATAAGGGTGGAACTTATGCGGATCCTACTACCACTAATTATCAATTCGGGTATAATTTCTTTAGTGATCTGGGAAGAACTGTTGCCCATTCAGAAAATTCGAATAAGACAACTTTTATTTTTTTTATAATCACTTTATCCATTTGGGGGGTGTCCCAAATTCCCTTTTTCATTTCTTTTACAATTTTATTTAAACACATTAAAAACTTAAGAATATTCTCCTATACTGGATCTATCTTGGGAGTTCTTACTGGAATATGTTATATAGGGATTGCTTTTACACCATCAAATCTCTTAAATCCTCTTCACGAATTTTTTGTTGGTATTGCATTTTCTTCAATTTTTATCAGCATTATCCTATATTCAATTGCGATCTTTCGAAATAAAGAATTTTCCAATTTCTATGCCATCATATTAACAATTTCAGCAGCTATTTTAGCAATATATTTTATATTATTGTATTTGAATCCAAGTATTAGCACTCCAGAAGGGTTATTGATCCAAGCAACAGGACAAAAAGTAATGATATATACTTTGCTAATATGTGGTATTCTGCTTGGATATGGCTCCTTAAAATATAAGCTTTCTTGAATGATTCCTAAAATAAATTTTAAAGCCTTTGACCTATTTAAATAAATAACACTTATTCTAGAAATTAGGAAACTAAATCATGAATAATGGGAAAGAATTAATAAAACGACTTCAAAATGGCTTGTTTCGTGGAATCATATTTGATTTTGATGGGACTATACTGGATGTAAGAGAACCTCTTGAAAGATCTATTAAAGAGGTTCTTGACGAAAAAGGGATTACAACTGATATGGACACAACAATTCAAGAGATAGGAGCTTTACTTGAAACAATTCAAGGATATCCTCTCCCGAAAGTTCTTCTTGAATCTTATGAGATATTCAAATACATCTCAGTTCTGAAAGATTTATCATACTTTAAAAAGCTACGAATAGCAGTAAAAATTTTCTCAAAATATTTAGAATATTCAAAGGAAGCTCCTTTATTTCCCGCCGTGAAACCTCTCTTAAAAAAAATAAAAAAAATGTCAGACCTTTTTATTTTATCTCATAATAAAACAGAAACAATAATTGAACATCTAAAAAGCGAAAATATTTATGATGTTTTTAAAGGAATTTTTGGGAATGATATAATTCCAGTTCAAAAGCCAGATCCTATGGCACTTCAACCAGTAATAGAAAGTTATGATAAGCGAAAAAGAGATGAATTTGTAATGATAGGGGATATGCCTTCTGATATTATTGCTGGTAGAGAAGCTGGTTTTTGGACAATAGGTATAGCTAGTGGAATTAGTAAAAAAGAGATATTGGAAGAACAACATCCCGATTTGTTAATCGATTCACTAGATGATTTTTTACAATTAATAGAAAATTAAAGCATACTAGGTTAAGATATTCCAAAATTCTTGCTTGTTAAATCTTAATATATCAAAATTGTTATTATCACTAGAAGTTTAAAAGCATTTTGATCATTATCTTAAGTTTTACACTTTTGGATTCATTAAATATATAAATATTAGCATCTTTCTTTTCTTTAATCCAACATTTTTAAAAAAAAATTGAATATAATAACATAATTTTTATAAAAAAGATGAAAAATATGAAAAATTCAAAGAAAGTTATTTTGATTAGTATTTTAACTTTAATGATATTCCCTCTTTTTTTGATTCCAAGAACAGCTGTAGCACAAGAATGGACCTATGATGGTGTAGACACAGAAAAAATTCCTAATTACTCGGTTTATCCCTCTGAGTGGTATATTATGA
Source organism: uncultured archaeon (assembly GCA_964435435.1). Taxonomy (GTDB): domain Archaea; phylum Asgardarchaeota; class Lokiarchaeia; order Sigyniarchaeales; family SOKP01; genus Loki-b32. Next base: position 4,279 of record CAYSZJ010000143.1, on the reverse strand, counting down.
ATTGGTCAGCAAAAGCGGGATGGGTAAACGGGGAGATTCCCCCAGAAATTTATTCCAGATTGGAAGTAATAAAAGGTAATATCACAAATAAATTTCATGGAAATCCATTACCTGCTAAGGGTACTAGTGTTTATGTAGATTTGTGGATGGTAAATGCAACCTCAGGAGAGAAAGAGCTTGCTCCAGGTTGGACTCCAGGATTACAATTAAATTGGTGGAATGCATCGTGGTATTATTATGGTATCATGGATCCAATAATACCTGTAGCAGTTGATGGTAAAGTTTCAGAATACATATTAAATAATGTAACTGATCTATTTGAAGGTCGGTTTGGGAGCTATGGTATAACCTATGACTATAATGCTACTTATCCAAATATATATTCCTTCCATTATTGGAATTCCACTGATTATCTTATTGCAAATTATACTAGCGACGGAATATTGAAGAAACTTGAGCACACTTATATGAATTTTCCGTTACCCAATATAACACTTATTTCAGAACCAGCACAGCTGCCTCCAGATTTTGATGTAAGGGCCGAGGATGGAACCTTAACCGTTAATTCAACAGAATTCAAGTTAAATATCTCGATTACTGATGCTGATAATAACAATGATGGAGAAACTGATACAGACTATCTATATCGTATTCAAAATGGCACTGAGTGGACAGATTGGGCAGATGTACCGAATCTAGCAGATTGGGATTTAGGGGACATCGAAGAGGGAACTTATGACCTGACCATAGAAGTAAAAAATATGTACGGCGTTTCTCAGGAAGAAATAACAATCGAATATGAACTTCCTCCTAAGAAAAAACGCGAAATTATCCCTAGTTATCCAATTGCCATGATTTCTCTAATTATAATTTTTAGCATTTCTATCATAATTCACAAATATCGGAAAAAATTAAGACTTTAAAAAATTGTAATTAAAATCTCTAAATCTCTTTTTTTTTATTTATTTTATATTTTTTAGTGTTGTAGATACTGATACAATTATGATATCAGCAGACAACTTATCATTTTTTGCATTATCTGCTGTTCCTTATCCTGGAGCTTTCACATTGCATACAGATGCGGGTAAACCTGATACTGATGACAAATTTAAGTTATGGTGGGATGCTTCATCTGATACAGATAGTTATTCAATCTATAAAAGTAGTAGCCCTATAACAACACTTACTGGAACTGAAACTTTAGTGAAATCAGGTATTACAGGATTAGAGGAGCCAATTACCGAGACGGCTAATGTACATACTACTATGTGGTTGTTGTTATTAATGAAGCAGGTCAGATTCTCTCAAATTGCGTCGAAGTTGAAGTTGAAATTTCCCCAGAACCTGAACCAGAACCAGAACCAGAGCCCGAACCTGAACCAGAACCAGAGCCCGAACCATCTGATGAGATAATCCCTGGATACCCTCTCTTCTTAGTGTTAATCCTTTTCACTGTAATTACCTCAATTCTCATCAGAAAACACCGTAAAAAGGTATAATACTTAAAAATTAAAGAATTTTTTTTATTTTCTTGTTTTTTAGATATAAATTAAGGGAAATTAAACTGTGTCTAAGGAGCATTGAAAGAACTCGTAATCACAATTTTATAAATATCGATAAAAAGGATTTAAAATTCTTTACTGCTGTGATGTAAAGATTTAAATATAATTTATACTTAAAACTAAAACAACAATTTTATTAATTAATTTAAAATAAAATTTGGAATTCAATGTGAATAAAAACATGAAATATTCAAAGAAAATTATTCTAATTATTATATTAACTTTGATGATACTCCCTCTTTTTTTGATCCCAAGAACAGCTGTAGCCCAAGAATGGACCTATGATGGTGTTAATACAGAAAAAATACCAGAATTTTCAGTCTACCCTTCTGAGTGGTATCTTTGGAATTACTCAGCAAAAGCGGGATGGGTAGAAGGTGAGGCTCCCCCAGGGAATTATACCATATGTGAAATAATTAAAGGTAATATCACAGATATATATATGGGATGGCCCGACCCAGCTAATGGTACTAGTGTTTATGTAGATTTGTGGATGGTAAATGCAACCTCAGGAGAGAAATCTCTTCCCCCAGGTATGACTCCAAATTATCAACTAATTTGGTGGAATGCATCAGCGCCACAGTACGGGCTCCCCTATTGGAGTTTGATGCCTTTAATAATACCTGTGGCAAGCGATGGTAAAGTTTCAGAAGACATATTAATTAATATAACTTCGCTATATGAAATGTGGTTTGGGAGCTTTGGTATAACCTATACCGATAAAGCTATTTATCCAAATAGATATTCCTTCCATTATTGGAATTCCACTGATTATCTTATTGCAAATTATACTAGCTACGGAATATTGAAGAAACTTGATCACACTTATATGAGTTTTCGAATGCCTAATGTGACACTTATTTCAGAACCAGCTCAGAAAGCCCCAGATTTTGATATTACAACTGAACATGATACTTTAACTGTTAACTCAACTGAGTTTAAGTTAAACATCACTATAGCTGATGCTGATAATAATAACGATGGAGAAGTTGATACAGATTATCTTTATCGTATCCAGAATGGTACAGAATGGTCAGAGTGGGCAGATCCACCGAATCTTTTAGATTGGGACTTAGGAGACGTCGAAGAGGGCAGCTATGATATAACAGTAGAAGTAAAAAATATGTACGGCGTCAGTCAGGAAGAAATAACAATCGAATATGAACTTCCTCCTAAGAAAAAACGCGAAATTATCCCTAGTTATCCAATTGCCATGATTTCTATAATTGTAATTTTTAGTATTTCTATCATAATTCATAAGTATCGAAAAAAATTAAGACTTTAAAAAATTGTAATTAAAATTCTCTAAATCTCTTTTTTTTTTCATTTATTTTATAATTTTTAGTGTTATTCTTATTTATTGTAAGGTGAAATTATAGTTTTAAATCATACTCGAATCGATATCGATAATTTTTTATATAAACAACTCATTAAGTAAAGATATAAGCTATTCCGAAAATTTGGAATTTATTAAAAATTTACCCCTTTTTTAATAAAGGAAAATTTAGATAAGTCGAATTATTATTTATATTGAATTATTAGCTAAAAAAAGGTTAATATAATGGAACTAGAAAAAAAGGGTTATCAACTTGCCGAAGAACTGGATCTTAAGAAAATTACAGAAGAAAAAATGCAAGAAGAGTTAAAATATGAGAAACGACACCAAGATTGGACCTACAAGATATTAAAATTCAATCCTATAGATCCCTTGAATGATTTGTACCGATATATTATTAAACGATTGGATTTAAAGCAAATCGAGGGACGCTTACAATGGTGGGCGGCTTATATTTATATCAAATGGGCTGCTAGAACGTTTTGGAACTTCAAAGCTGAATATCCGAAGGGAAACATGTTTCCAGAATGGGGTCCAGGCATTCTAGTTGGCAACCATGAATCACATTTAGACCCCTTCTTTTATGGAGCTTCTTGTCATCGAAGAATTCGATACATGAGCAAATTAGATAATTTTAAAACGCCCATAGTTAAAACTCTATTTCATAACCTTGGGGCTTTTAAAATTGACCGAGAAAACCCAGCAAGAGGATGGGAAAAAGCAGAAGAAGTTATCCGTGGTGGAGAATGGGTTGGTATTTTTCCTGAAGGAACTCGTAGTTATGAAGGAGAATTAGGAGAATTTAAAACTGGAGCTGTTAGACTTGCAATTGAGATGGATGTTCCAATTGTTCCAATGGCAGTTGTTGGTTCAAAAAACGCTTTGCCTAAGGGGAAATTAGTTATGAAACCGACTCAAGTAATTGTACGCGTTGGAGATCCGATTTACTATCACGATTACGATATTAATACGGTTTCTTTTGAAGAGATCAGAAGACTAACCGATGATTTACGGAAGATTGTCTGGGAATTACGTGAAGGAATTTATGGAAAAGAAGAAGAGGAAGAACTTTCTATCGGTTCGCCTGAAGAAGTTGAGAAGTCTCCTAAATTTAATTTCATGAGCTATTTGAAAGATCAAGGTAAAGGGCTTATCAGACTCATTGATGATTCTTGGTATACTCTTTTGAGGAGTTTAGAAGAATTTGGAGTACGGAAGCAATTTCAAAAAACAGTGCAATGTTTTTCAGGAGATTTAGTATGTAGTTGGTCTGATCTTATGATGCCGTATAAAGTAATAGATTTTGATAAATATATCCCAAAAGAAGGTGCTGCTCTTATATGTCCAAGTCATAATTCTGAATGGGATGTACTCATACTGG
>CAYSZJ010000142.1:0-10615 GCA_964435435.1 uncultured archaeon | reverse complement strand
AATCCGACGCGAATAATTACCTGATTAGGATTTATACGTCGTTCAATTTTTTCTTTTTTTCCATCAAAAGATTTGACTTCTTCATAGACTGGCTCAAATTGTGTAGGAACCGATTCACCACCAAGTTTGATACGTGCATTGAAGGGTAATCCTTTATGCTGTTTATGAAATTCAACACATTCCTTGTAGATGTTGTTACGTTGAATCACATATCTCATTTCTAAATCAGATGCCAAGAATTCAGAGGGTCTTATGAGCAAATTGCGCCTTAAAACTTCTTGAGCTGCAAAACCTGCCGCGATTGCGGCCAATGAAGGTTTTAAAACATTCCACCCGGACTCTTCAATTAACACAGGCTCGGTTCCTATATAAGCCGCGGATCTTGAGGTAGTTGCATAAATTGGACATTCAAATTTAGGAATTATACAAGCGTCTTCTATGTTTTTACTATAAGCTACAACGGTGGAGTCCCAATTAACGGTATCTAAATCCGAAACTCCTTCAATTATGAATTCTTTTGCAATTCGATCACGAATACGGTGATTTATAGCTTCCCATAGAAATTTTCCCTCGTCTTTTGGTAATAATAAATTTTGACCTTTTATTTCATCTTTGCTGACCTTTAAATCCTTAGGAAATGCAATAACTCCTTGCGAAGTACCAATTCCTAAAAAACAAAGTTCAGCTACGAGATAAGGGATAATCAACCCTTCACCCGTTATCAAAACCTTTTCATCTTCAATTCTTTCTTGGTAAACAAGACCAAGTTGTCTTTTAAATAATGTCGAAAATTCCATTTTCTTACCACTTCATTTTTACAATAAAAAAGATAGGATTGATTGATGCTTAAATGAAACTTTGTCGGAGCCGGTCAGCCGCCCTTTGCAACATTTGTGGAGATCCCCTGGCTGGGTCGTTATAGTTTTCATTATTTAATATTCTTTTAACACCTTGTAAGAAGGCAGATAGATGTCGATATTTCTGTAGGGCGTCTTTCAGATTTCCAAGGCAAATATAGGGGAAATACCCATTTAATTTTGCACATCCTTTTGGATGGTAGACATTAATATGCCTTATTAGATTATCTGGCATATTTGTAATGAATACATCTGGAATATGCGCCGGATAGTTTGATAAATCAATAAAAAGTTGATATTCAATTCGACGCTTATCTCCCTGCCCAACTATTCCTTTCATTTTTGCAGCAATTGCATATATGAACTGCCCTCGCGAACTAACTGGAATGATCTCCGGAAAAATTTTCTTTGTTTTTTCGAACTGTTCGGCAAAAACTGGCATTGTATTAAGCACCGCTCTTAATGACCACCAGCAATGTCTCGTCCGGGGGTAATATATGCCTTTATATTAGTTTCAGAGACTGTCTGTTCCGTGATGTCATTTCCTTCTTCATCCAATATTGACCATTCTACATCTGGGGGCGCTAAAGCTTGGGCTTCTGCAATTTGACCGTAGGTTAAATTTACATCTGCCTGAACTTTTTGCTTCTGACCATTTAGAGTATTGACAAAAACTATCTCGATATTAGGCAAATTACCAAACCTCCCTTATTTGTTTAGGTTCGTTAATTTTATATCTTTTTTCTAATATTTAAACTATTGTATATAATGGCTCTTTACAAATGTTTTTATATTAAAACTGTTTAATTTTTGAATTAATGGTTGGAATGTTGAAAAGAGGTTTTTCTAATCAATATACTTAAAGTATATTAGATATTGATTGGTATTTATATCTCTCACAAATTCATATTCAATCATGCTGTACAATCTTTATTGAATAGAGGAGATAAAAGGGGTATGGTCCTGAATCTACAAATACCCTTAACGATTTCTCTTTTCTCAATATGGAGTTGGGAAATCCGATGGAAAATTTTACACAAATAGAAGCACAATTCTCACAAATTCGCAAATTAATTGATGAAAGGGATTGGATAAAGGCCCTCAATAAATTAACATCTCTTCGGGATAAATTCATCAAGGAACAAGATGAAATAGCGATCAAAATTTGTGATGGCTTTGAGAATTTTTTATCTGCTATGGGATTTACCGAAAATGCCTCATCCGAAGCTTTGAAAAAACTCGAGAAAGCGCTAAAAATCTTCCCGAAAGAGGCTTTTGAGTTTGAAAAATTTAATATTAATTACCATCTGGGGATTATTTATTCTAAAAATGAGTCTAATAAAAAAGCCTTGAAATATTTTTTGAACGCATGGGAATATCTTAAAGACATAGCGGATCAAAATCTTCAAATCGAATTCATAAACAATTTGATACCGACACTCATTAAAAGAAGTAAATATAATCAATTAATCGATTTTTTAAAAATTAAATTGCTACTCGTTGATGAAAAGACCGAAGAAACCGAATACGCTCAAACACTCTTACTCCTCGTTACCTATCTATTACAAGTTGATGAATTGGATGATGTTCTATATTTCTTTGAAAAATTAAGGCAATTTAAATATATCTCAGGCTTGGTAGGCATAGAAGCTACGATTGAATCAAAAATAAATGATCTTTTAACAGCATCAATTAAACATAAAAAGTATGATGATGTCTTTCTATTTTTAGAGGAAAAAAATCTACCCTTGGATCCGTATATAAATGCATTTGAGCCCCTATTTGAAACTTTTAAAGAAAAACCGTCTATGGAATTGGTCAAACATATTATAAAATTATCATCTTTTGAATTATCCAAACCTGATGCTAAAGCTGTTTTAAAATCTTGGAATGAGGCAATTTTACAGCCAGTCAATGAATTACTGACACTCAATCCATTAAATTTAATAAACCAGGAAGATTATAAACCAGTAATCGATTTCATTCTTAGTGAAGAGGAAAGCTCAAAAGAAATTATCTATAATATGTCAGTTTTAACTGAAAGTTTAATTGAAGATCCAGGTAATAAAAATGTTATGACTTTTATATTATATTTAAATGAGACTTTATTTGATAAGGGGTTCAAAAATGCCTCGACAATAGTGCATTCGTGGATCTCAGTAACTCTTGAGCTAAGAAAAAAGGTAGCTAGCGAAGATGCATCTAAACCCAAAAGTGGCTTAATTATAAATGAAGCTTTAATTTTCCATATTTTCAACAGAACTCAAGGCACCTTTGCCCCAAGTTCTCTCATACAGGTTTTCTTTGAAGATTTATATAAAGAATATGATTACAGAGCTGAAATATCATTGTGCAATAGAGCATCAGAATTCCTAGAAGATTTTAGTGTAATTATTTATGGACTCCCAGAATCGCCAAACAAAACAAAACTCCTTAAAATTATTGATCAATATACTGACACCATCGCTTCTGGATATGAATATCTTCTTTTGAATCGAATGAAATCCCAAGATATCAATAGAATTCTTGCTTTAGGATCTACAGCGCCAAAAATGGTCATTAATAACCTTGTGGGCGATATATCAACAAAAAACGCATCCACATTAACTAGATCTCTTGAAAATACAATGGAACGATGGAAAAGCTTTCCCATACTTCAAAAAATGGAATATGACTATATGGGAACTAGTATAAGAGCTCTAAAACCGATATTCTGGTTAATAATATTTCATTTCATTTATGCTGCTCATTTCGAAGCAACTTACCGCCGACTTCCAAAAAATGAATCTTTACACCATAAAAATCTCATAGATTTGATGCGAGCCTATATTAATTTCTATTATCAATTTCAAAATATGATCAGATTAGAATCATCAATTCCTTTTACTGTTGGGAGAAATATCCCGGACGATGTGATTAAATTGTTAAAACATGCAAATGATATGATTCAATTCTCGGATGATGAATTACGTGATATCGTATATCATAGCCATTGGAGAGACAATTCGTTAAAGATATTGTCAGAAGTCATTGAAGCTAAGAATTATTGTCTATATTGTAGTTTTAACATGCCGCCTAAATCGAAAAAATGTCCCAATTGTGGTCGGGAGGTTAAAGAGGTTAGTTTTGAAGCACCCTCTATTGATTTCAGTGCAATGGGGTCATTCTTTGATCATAGGTGAGTATTGAAGGTGAGTAAATAATGCAAGCAGGTTTAGTTATTCTAATATTTGTCGGACTATGTATCTGTATTGGTATTGGCGCAGCCTCAAAAGATAAGAATAAGAGCACTTCCTATGGTTCCTCATCCTATCAATCTTCATTCCCACAACCCTCATCCTATCAACCTTCAATTCCACAACCGCAGCGTCTCCAAATCCGTACGGTTAATTATGATAGTTTTTGTTTAAAATGCGGTCGTCTCGTAAGGGCAGGGAAACGGTGTCTTTCTTATCATTCCTAAGAGTACTAAATTAGGTGAACCTTTGAGTCGAAGAGAAAATCCTGACCCTGCTGCGTGTGCTTTCTCATGCTTTTTTTGTATTGTTATGGGTGTTTTTACATGGTTATTAGTTGGTGTCACTGAATTTGGGGAAAATCCCGCAACATTGCTATATTCCCTGCCACTTTTTGTAATTTTTTTTATCGTAGTTATAATTGCTAAAAAGTCAAAATCGCGTGATGAAGGGTTAAAATTAAAAACACCTTCCTATTCTACATCTGAACCAGTATATCACCGAGAATCTACCCCTACAAGTTATTTTTCACATTTCCCCATCTTAACTCGTGATTGTTTCTGTTTAAATTGTGGGACGCTTGTACGTGCCGGAGAACGCTGTAGGAAGTGTTATTTTAAATAAGATATTTAATAGAGGAGCATTGTTTTGAATAATGTAGGAGATATTTTTGAATAACATTATAAAATTTTTCAATGAGTGCGAGTAACTGATGGATCCCATTAAAAAAAATCAGCAGTTGCTAGAATTTCTGTCAAGAGTTCAGCAGTTAATTGAGAAAAAAGAATGGGATGATGCACTCATCTATTTAAAAGCATTACAAAAGGGAGATCTCGAAGATCAAAAGAAATCAATTATTTCCATTATTAGACTTTTTGAGAATTTTGTTTCAGGAATGATACTATTTGAAAAAAAGGAGTTTGAAACGGCATTAGAACGATTCATTACAGCGTTCAATTCTATTCCTGAAGATGAGTACGACGCTTTAAAGTCACGAATCAAAACAAAAATTGGACTTCTCTATCTTGAAGCTAATAATAAAAACGGAGCTGAGATGCAGCGTCTTGAGAGATGGACTTTCATAAAGGGTACCAGAAATTCTGCTCTTATGTTAGAATTATTAGATGAACTAATTCCAATTTCCATTAAGTTAAATAACCAACAAGATACTATCTACTTTTTAAAAGAGAAATTACCTCTAATTAAAAAAGAAGTTGACGAGACTGAATATGTCAAAATTGTAATCCTACTCATTACCTATTTATTGAATAATAATGAAGTGGAGGAGGTTTTTCGATATTTTGAAGAAATTAAAAACCTTAATTATTCTCCTATCCATAGATTAAAAGATGAAATTGATAAAAGGGTGGGTTTTCACAATTTTATCCAAATGAAAAATTATAATAAGGCTCTACATTATATTATATCTCACAATTTCCAATTAGAACCATATTTACCTCAATTTGAAACCTTGATTAATTCTTTCAAAAACAGTCCATCTCCTGAATTCGCCAAAACTCTTCTTAAGATATTCAACTATCAAGTAACTCAACCAGAGGCGCAAAGACTCATTCAATTATGGAAGCGTGAGATATATCTGAAATTCGAGGATATTATAAAGGAAAATGTCTTACAAATACTAGATGATGAAAGCTACAAGTCATTCATTGCATTTTATCTAAAAGAGAACACATTTAGAGATCAAATTTTAACAGAACTTTCAAGATTAACAGAAATTTTGGCTGAAAATCCTCACGAAAAACAAATAATGAAGTTCTTATTGAATTTAAATCAAAATTTTTTTAACCAGGGCGAAGAGGCGGCCGCACAAAAAATTCATTCATGGATTCAAGCTACTTTAGCAATCAGGAAACCTAAACTTGCTGCTGCCACAATTTATCATATTTACAGAGAATCAAAAGCTACCTATGCACCAATATTTTTAATTAAAAAGTTTTTCAAAGATAACTATGAAAATTACAATAATAAAGCAACCGTTGCACTTTGCAACGAATTATCAGAATTTCTTGGCGAGATTAGCGTAATTATCTATGATCTACCTGATTTTTCATTTAAAAAAGATATTTTAGACACAGTTGATTTGTATTCCAATACTGTTGCCTCCGGTTTTGAATATCTCCTTTTAAGACGGATGAAGCAACAAAAAGCTAATGATATATTTTCCTTAAATCCTCTTGCACCTATCAGAGTCGTTAATGCTCTGGTTTCAGGTTTTACAAGAAACAACTCATTGCCATTCACAAGATGTCTTGAAAATACTATAGAACGCTGGAATTATTTTCCCCGTTTAAGAATGGTCTCTTATAGTTATTATGGACCTCAATATACCGTAATGAGGCCTGTGCTTTGGTTTATTATTTTTCAGATTATTTATGCTCAGCATCTACAAGACACACATCGACAACTTCCAAAAAATGAAGCCCTACACCATAAGAATCTTGTTGATTTAGTCCGAGCTCATCTCAACTTCTTTTATCGCCTCCGACAATGTTTAAGAGATGAATCATCCGCACCAATCTCATTATGGCGAGGTATTTTGAATGCTGTAATCCAATTTTTGAAACAAATGAATAATATGATCCATTTTACAGATGATGAATTGCGTGAAATGGTAGAACTTAGCCATTGGGAACCTAACTCAAAACAGATTCTTGCCAAAGTTATAGAGGCTAAAAATTATTGCATTTACTGTAGTTATAATATGCCTGAAGGCTCCAAAAAATGCCCTAATTGCAGTCGGGAAGTTGATACGATGCCAACTGGGGAACCAACTATTGATCTCAGTTCAATGGAATCCTTCTTCGCCTCTTCAGATACCAGCCCAGAACCTCCAGAACCCAAACCGCTAAAAATATGTCCTCAATGCGGATCTCCCGTTTCAACCGAAGATGATCGATGCATTCGATGTGGAAATTTAGTTGAGTAGGGTAATTTTATAATGAAGGAAAGTAATACTCTGAACGTGGGGGGGTGTCTATTCGGGTTTGGCGTTATTATCATTGTAATTTCAGCAATTGGATTATTTAATCCTATCTTATTTTATATGAGTGTTCTCTTTATTGCGTTAGGCACTATTTTAATGATTGCAGGCAAAGAAGAAAAACCAGGAGCACGGAAAGAAATACTTGGAATCAGTTTTCTTCTTCTGTCAATTGTTCTCTTCCTATTTTTTGGTGCAGGTGCAGGTTATAGAGGTTTTAATCCTCTTATATTGTTGATCCCTTGCTCTATTTTTATTTGTGCAATTATTTTATTGTATAAAGGGCATCAAAAATTTAAACATTTAGATACTTCCGCCAGAAAATATCCTTACTCATTTCGAACACGTCCCTCAGAACGTTCCTACGCCAACGAATCATATAAGCCCCGCAAGAGAATACAAGAGTCTGTAATAATCAGTGAATGTAGTTTATGTGGAAGAAATATTGCCACCTCCCCCTATATATGTGAATATTGTGGTAAACCGTTCTGCTTAGATCACAGCTCTCCATTTAATCATCATTGTCCAAGACGCCCAAAACATAAAAGAAGACTCAAAAGCCAGAAGAAATATTACTCTAAAGAATGCACACTTTGTGGTATACATACTGATTTGCCATTCCTATGTAAACGATGTGAAAAACCATTTTGTCCAACGCACAGACTCCCTGAAAGCCATAATTGTGAGAAACTTCATACTATTAGAAAAGTTCCACTTCCGCAAATTCCTCCAAAGGCAAGGATAGCATGTATAATTTGTGGTGAACGCACCTTAAATCCTTTTATATGTAAGTACTGTAAAAAACCATTCTGTTCCTTTCATAGGCTTCCAGAAGATCATAAGTGTGAGAGCTTGCCTGACAACCTAAGGAGTTCTCTATCCAAAACTGGTCTTAGGGAGAGGAAATCATGCAAATTCTGTAATAAACAGATTGATTTTCCCTTTATATGTAAAATGTGTAATCAAATATACTGCTCCTCTCATCGATTAGCCGAAGATCATCGGTGTGAAAAAATAAAGATATTTAGGAAGACACAATTATTTGATTATGCGATTCTTATAACAAAATTTGACAGGTTCTGCCTCATCTGTGGGTCCTTAATTCTTGCGGGGACGCATTGTGAGGCTTGTATGGAAGGAAGAGGAGCAGGCGATGACTCAGATCAATTTGATCGGCCGCAATTCTACACCTAACCTTAACTTAATTTCGATCGAAGTTCTTTAAAATTTGCACAACTATTTTCATTTCTGGATATTTTCTTGAAAAACGCCATAAAAAGAATGAATCCCAAATTCTTATTTTTTTATTGTCTTAAACAACTTTATTTTAAGCTCGAATGATCTCTTTTCTCCTGATTCCATCATTTCTACTTCCGCTTTAAGATAGAATAATAGATAGGTGGTAAACTATCTTATAATTTTTATAAAAAACAAATTTTCAAAAAAAGGAGGGAGAGGGAGAGTAGGCAAAATAATGATTTATTATCCCTTCAAACAATATTTAAACTGACTTCTTTATTGTCTTTAGGTAATCACTGAAAAAAATTAGATAAGATGATGCTATTAAAAAGATTTCGAGAGTGGGATAACTGATATTAATCGACATAAATCAGTTCGAAAAGATACCACGCTTCAGTTAAATCAATTTTTAGAGTAAAAAGAAGAGAAAAAAATTTGTTATAATTTCTGATTTAAAATTTCCTCAGAAATCGATCACGTTGATTTTTCAATTTGATCATCAAAAATATGGACTAATGAATTAAAGATTGTAAAAATTGTATTCATTATATTCGCATCAAATTTTTTTGTACCGATAGTTAGCAGGTATAAATTCCAATCCCTGAATTTTATGTCTAAAAATTTAAATCTCTCTTCTTTATTTTTTAAATTTAAAACATATTCAAAATCTTTTAAAAAATGTTCATCTTCAAGTCGTTGTTCATTGATTCGCATTTGATATACGCTATTGTACACCAGATTTAGACATAATTCCTCACAGACTTTATTACTATAAAATTCCCCAAGGATCATTAGGTTTTCATCGAAAAGAATCGCTCCCTCTAGCTTGAGCTGAACTACAATGGATTCGAGAATCTGCTTAAATGGTTGTATAATTGTTAATAATTGTTGTAGGGTATCTGAAAAAGCGCGTATGATTGATTTTGCATCATAAATAGATGTATTAAAAACCGTTATCTCAAAGGATCTTGAATGGGTAAGGAACAAATTCTTCGCTTTCCCAATAAGTTCCTGTGTTTTTGGATCGTTACGGATGTTTGGATCGATTTTATGGAGGCAAAGAATAACTTTAGGATTAATTCCGAGGCTTTCAAAAATAATTAGGACGGATATATAGTATTGAAGAGCTAATTCAAATCTTGCTGGATCATGCATATCAACTACAAAGAACAATGAATCAGTCGCGCCAAATAATCTAATATCATTTAAATACTCGGTTCTATATTTTTCTTGCCCTCCAAAATCCCATGCCATTACTGGAATTCCCAAGATCTTTATAATTTCTCTATCAATTCCGGTCGTGGGTTTGATATCATCCAATAAATTATATTTTTGATTTAAAAATCTAAGGATAGATGTTTTTCCTGCAGAATCTAGCCCTATTAATATTATTTTCTTAGTTCTGTCCAATTAATCCGTTCCCTTGCTTTTTCAGGAAATGCAAAAATCTTGATATGTCTTGAGATAATTACACGATTTTAAATATTTTTCTATAAAGTTCTTATGTCAATAATTCAAAGACTCTCTGAATTAACGTCCGCGTAGGCTTGAAGACATCAATATCTCCGTCCCAGTGTTGTAATATCTCCTTGAAAAAGGTTTGGAATTCCTCGGCGAAGACTTTTAGTTTATATTCAAGGAAAGTACTTTCCTCTTTAATGATGAGGACAAACATGGCATCAACTCCCTGTTCAAGCATGATCTTCACGTTTTGATAGTCAATGAGGTGCAAACTTTCATTGGTTTTCACCATCTCGGAAAGTAACATTTGAATACCAGAAAATCCCACTGCAATCAAATCAGAATCGTCTAAGGGAAGATTTTTCTCAAAAGAATAGGCAAACAGACAGACTCCATTGTTGGAAATCACAAAAATTTCGCTTAATTTTTCCTTCCACCTCAGATCGGTAAAGGTCGAAAAAGCCGCAAACCCATATCCAATAAGGGATAACCCAATAATCATTAATATTGAACTTACTGAATGAATATAGAATCCCAACGATTCTAAGACAGTATCGTTTCTCCCCAGAAGACCAATTCCAATTAAAAAAAATCCAACAAATGAAAGGAGCATTCGACGCCTTAAAAAGCCAGAAGTCGGCCTTATGAACACGAGATACCATATAGGAGCACAAAGCACGAATAATGGCATTCCAAAAATTAACATGTACAAACTAGATTCTTCCATGCTTCCAAATATCCCCAGAAATATACTTAATATCGTGTATAATACCATGCCCACTAACATGTAGAGAGTTATCACATATTTCGTCTTTTTCAAG
>CAYSZJ010000141.1:0-10804 GCA_964435435.1 uncultured archaeon | reverse complement strand
TATGATGTCAAATTTTCCTCACAGATTAGTCAAACTAAGAAACGAAATTCAAAACAACTGAGATATTCTCTAACTAACCAAATTTTTTTTTATTTTTCACCATTTTCCTTTGGAAATTAATATTGAAGAGTATATATATTTATACCTAAAATAAAAATAGCCCTAACATAATAAGTAAAGAACCCGTTTCAAGGCATCAAATTTGAATAAAAAGATTAGGACCGTCTTTTATAGATATTAGTATTTATATTATATCAGCACTTTGATGCACATTTATCAACTTCGTAATCTCATCAAACATCTCAGCAACATTTTTTCCTGTTCTCAAAGAAATTTCCATACAACCTGTTAGATTGTGTTTATTTTTGATTTTTATTCCCTCTTCTTTGGATACTACTCGGTTTTCTTTTAAATCAAATTTATTCCCTACCAAGAGTATCGGAATATCTCCTCTGGATTGAATCCATTTATTTGCTCTAATAGTTTGAATCCATTTAGGGACATTATTCATAGAATTGATGTTAGTGATATCATACATTAGTATTGCTCCTAACGTTCCAGATAAATAAAATTTAAAAAGCTTTTCGTATAGTTTAAGATTAGAAAGAAACCAAATCTGTAATCTAACACGATGGTTATTTAATACCATGTCTTTTGTGGCAAAATTTACTCCAATAGGGGAACGAGGATTGTAACCCCGTGAGTTTAAATGGTCTAGTACTAAAGTTGATCTTCCCACATTATCATCACCTAAAATAACTATTTTTACCATAAAATCAGGAGAGCCCCTTCTTTGAATCCAAGTAGGTTTATAACCTCTCAATGCCTGTTTTTCTTCTTCATTAAGATGATCGAGATATCCTTCTGAATTTAAGAAAAATCTTGAACTCTTAGTGCCCTTATTAAATCTTATTACTATTTCTTCCTTGAAGACTCTTCGGGCTGGTTCGAATTTCAGTTCTACTAATTTTCTTAATAACGGAAATGCTATATTTGTATGCAAAATGTCTGTATTTAATCCGTTCTCGAAAAATGCCTGAATGTTTGAGCAATGTCCCATGAATTCTTCTTCCGGAGATATCATATATTGGACTCTTTCCGTTGATTTAAATAATTCTATAGTCTCATCAATTGATTTAATTTCATCATAACTGTGAATACTCTCGACTGGAATATTTATTAATAAATGGGCACAAATAATGAATGGTTTATTTTTGATATAGATATGAGTCTTGTTATTTATTAATCTTAAGTCCACTAAATCATTTATCTTAAATAACTTATCCAGCTTTTCTCTCCTTTTCTTAAATAATCCCATTTTTATACTAATTCGCCCCTTTTTTTTATGACCTGTCCTTCCAAGTATTGATAAAAAAATACAAATATATAAATCCCCATTTTTGTCAAAAATTGAGTTTTTAACTTCTATTTTAGATGAAGAGATAAGGGAGAAATTAAGAACAGAAAACATTCTTAAGACATTCAATAACCTTACATAAAAATTATCTTTTTAAATGTGTAGTGTGAATATTAAATAATAATGAATCAACTTTCATATTGACAAACTAGAGAGGATTAAATTAATGGATAAGGAAGAACAATCTAATGGAGAAGTGCAAAAAACTCACAATCAAATTTTAACTAAAACTTATAAATGGGACATTTATTTAGGAATTCTACTAATATTTTTTGCTGTTTTATTAGGTGGCGTAACTTTTATTTTTATTATGATGTTTGGAGGTGAATTTTTAATCGTTGCTGAGAATGAATGGATATTATATGTGTTTACTGTGTTATTAATTGGTGGAACAATATATAGTGTGAGTATGACTGTTTTAAGTAAAAAATCAGGCAGATTACGCGGGTTATTGATTGAAAAAATTTCACATAAGAATGCTAGATTAGCATGGGTATTATTTTGGGCGATATGGAATATATTTATAGGTATTGTGCTTTTTTTTATTTTTAGATTACTTTATTTAGGGTCAGCGGAAGCTATACCCCTCATTCTAATAGTAATTCTTGCTATTCCTTTTTTTGGATACGGAACTCTTCTTATAATTGGTAGCCTCAAATTATTTTTGGAAAAACTTCGATTTAAGAGGGAAACTCGGTTGATGAGAGGTTTAACTGTATCAGGAATTGCTTTTCTATTTGTTTTTGGTTCATTTGGAGTTATAATGGCATTTTGGAATCCACAGTGGACCAATGGCGTTCAACGACAAAAGGTATTTGTAGGAAATCAGATAGGTCGTGGGTATCGAATTCCCGCTTTAATTGTATTGCCTGGTGATATAATGTTGGCATTTTGTGAATCTCGTTGGGATGCAATGGCAGATTGGGGAAATATTGACATTGTAATGAGGAGAAGCCTTGATGGGGGTGAGACATGGGGTAATCTCCAGGTTTTACAAAATAGAGGAGAACATACGGTTCATAATCCTTGTCCTTTATTCGATAATGATACTCAAACACTATTTTTACCTTTCTGTGTAGATTATAAGCGGATTTTTATTATGGATAGCACTGATTTTGGAATTACATGGTCAGAACCCAAAGAACTTACACAAGAGTTAGGAGCCGAAGGATTATATTGCGCAACAGGACCAGGTAATGGAATTCAAATGTCAAATGGTCGATTAATTATTCCAGCGAATATTGGAGGTACGTGCGTTGTTTTTAGTGATGATAATGGGATTTCCTGGCAAAAAGGGGCATATGTTGGAGAGGGTGAAGAACCACAAGTATTTGAAAGTGTAAATGGGTCACTGGTTATTAATTGTCGCGTTGGTCGAGGTGGAAACAGATTAATGGCTTGGAGTTATAATGGTGGAGAAGAATGGGAACCTTATTATTATGAGGAAGATCTTCCTGAAGCTGGCACACAGGCATCCATATTTCGCTTCACGAATACGTCTACTCATGAGCGATCTCGAGTGTTATTTACCAACCCAAATCGCTTTTCTCGAGGACATTTTACTCTCCGGATGAGTTATAACGAGGGATTAACATGGAATTTTTCAAAGCAGATATATGAAGGACCTTCAGCCTATTCTTCCATTGCGATCTTATCAGATTATACCATCTGCATACTATTTGAAGCCGGGAAGTATGATTTGCGAGAATCTATAACTTTTATAAGAGTGAATATTGATTGGCTAACAGATGGACAGGATACGCTAGTTCCTAAATAAGTATGTTTATTTTAGACCTAAAATTTTCATTTGATATTTATAAAAAAGATCTTCAGACTAATGAAAGGAATAAAAGATGAACTCTAATTAGCCTTAAAGATTCAAAATGATATCTCCAGAACATTTTTCACGAGAATTTAATAAACACTTATCGATTTCAGGCTCAATTGTATGATTTATACCCAGAGCATCCAGCCAGCAACTAACACGATAAATTACGCCACATTCATATTGTTTGTTAACTCCAATCATTTTCATGCCGTTGTAAGCAAAACAACGGTTCATTTCCCAATGTATCCGATTATTTTCAGGGAATATATACCTAAAGTCCATAAAATCCCCTTTTAATACACTAAAGCCGCTAATAATAAACTCCTTTAATTGTTCAAACGTTTTTATTTTCACGTTTTCCCAACCCATTGTCTTTTTTATTCTTTGCATTTCAACTATTGAAAGAGTTTTAATAGCTGCTTTATTTAGTTTATTAGCAACATCAACTCCTAATTCACGGACACAATTATAAAACCATGAACCATCGTGAGTCATCCAACATTTTATAAGTAATTCTTTTAATTGATTTTTATCAAGTTGATCAAATAACGTCATTTCCATTATTATCATCACGGTAATTATGTTTAAAAAAGTTTGAAATAATCGAATTATTTTTAATGATTAAATAATTATCGAGTAAATCTTTTATTTTATGCTTTTGTTAGTCATAAAACTCAGTTATGGAGTCTTTATCTTAAAAAAAAAATTTATTGAGTTATTTTAAGTTTTCTTTTTACAAGTAAATTACTCAAAATCAATTGAGAAGTCTAAAAAGTCATCCCATTTCGAGAATATTTTTAGAAAGTTTCAAGTTTTTTTACTCTAGTTATGATATTTTTCAACCAAATATTGATATAACAATATTGAAAATTGACCAAGAAGGAAAAAACGCCACGTATAGATTTAAGAATTCAATATTTCTAGAAGATACGGATAATTTCGTATATCATGTTTATATCATATGTGGTATATCTGAAGGTATATTAAATAAAGCAATAAATAGAGATGTTTTATGTAAAGTCGATCAAATCTATGTCTCTAATAAGAAAGAAGAATCTTTTTTTGATTTGACCATCACAATTAAGTAAGGGTTGAAGAACATGAAAATAATTGTTTTACGCCCCAGGCTGATGATTGTAACCATCGAAATGAGAATTCAAATATAATTATAGTCCATATTCATATATTATTAGATTCATTTTTCCTTTTATTCATAGGACAAAAAGGAAAAAAGTTGAAATACTGCATACTTTTTTGATTTTCCATTAATTTCCGTGAGAAAAATGAAAAACTGATTAACATCTTCCAAAATATTTAAATATGAGGCTTTTCATGGGTAGCATTGCAAAAATTTTTACAAAAAAGGATATTATACTTTAAAGAAAAACGCAATAAAGAACGTAGAAAGACTAGATAAGAGTAAAATGTATGATGCAATTTTAAAAAACGTCATTTTAGGCGATACTGATTCAGGTAAAACAACATTGGTAAAGAGATTCATTACTAATGTATTTGATCCAAATTGCATCAGGACAATTGGAGTTGATTGTCAAACTAGGGATCGTAAGCTCAATGGAATGGAATTAAAACTAATGATTTGGGATTTTGCTGGGCACAAACGGTTTCGTTATATGTTTCCTGAATACTTACACGGTGCTTTGGGAGGCATTTTGATGTATGATATAACAAATTACTCTTCCTTTTCTCATATTGGTAATTGGTTATCATTAATACAAAAAACTAACCAAAGATTTCCAATTATATTACTTGGTACTAAGTTAGACTTAGAAGTTATTAGAGAAGTCCCTCGAAAAGTTGGAGCGAGAGTTGCTAAATCAATGGGTTTAAATGGATTTATTGAATGTTCCAGCAAAACTGGCGAGAATATCGAGCTTCTATTCGAAACATTGATGCGATTAATGTTAAATAACATGGTAATCAATGAAGGAAAAATAATAGAACTTGAAGAAACATGCTGAAATTTTGAATAATAAAATTATAATAAGTTGTTATTTAAAGTTTTATTACTCTATTGAATAAAAGTTAGTCTATAGAAAGAGTGCGACGATTCCAACATTGCTAAATTAAATAAATTAAATTAAAAAAAAAATTAGAATTAAAGTCTTTTTGCTTCCTTTTTCAATTTCCTTTCTTTAAAAATTCTGCCATAATCCCATTTTTTAATTATCATCACGGGGATCGATGCAACAAACATATAAATCCCTATGCCAATCATAATCGGATTCAAATATTTCGACTCGATAATATAGGCTAAGATGCATCGTTTGGGTCTATGCTGATCTATAAGTTCTGCTTTTTCAATAACCATTTATACGATCTCCGCCCATGTATTAATTCAATCAATCTTTTTCTAAATATTAATATAAATAATTGTGTTGGATAATATTTCAAAGATAAATTTAATTTATTATAGATTAGCCATCTTAATTTTAAAGCATATTTAAATTCTGAATAAATATATCTACGTAGTAGATCTTCATAATAGGCTAAAGAAACACCATCATCCTTGAAATGCTTAACAATTGCCAGTACAGCAAATACTGCAGTTTTCTGTGCATAATAGATTCCCTCCCCCCATAAAGGATCTACAATTCCAGCTGCGTCTCCAATGAGAACTACATTATTTTTGTAAACAGGTTTAATTAAAAAGTTTCCGCAAGGGATAGGATGCCCTTTTATTGGAGAAATTTTTTCGATATTTATATTTAAACTCAATATAAAATTTATAAGTGCACTTGAAAAATTACCCTTATTTTTTCTGTTAAGAGCACCTACCCCTAAAATGATTTTATCTTTATTAGGGAATAACCAGTTATAACCATATTTAATAAATCCAATGGTAATCCTTGGTACTTTAAATTGATCATTTTCTAAATCTTTTCGATTTACAAAACACTCTAAACCTGTGGCAAGATTAAACTGCCAATCTTTATTACTTAAGATGTTTTTTCTGATAAATTGTCTTCTCACAATACTATTAGCTCCATCTGCTCCTATTAATAGTTTTGATTTGAAAACTTCTCCGTTTTGAAGCTCTATCTTACAATTCTCTATATCGATGTTATTAATTTTTATGCTCTCCATCACCTGAACTCCGAGACTTTTAGCTTTATTTAAGAGATAATTATCATAAATAGTTCTATCAACGAGATAAAAGTTAAAATCTCCTTTATTTTTTGATAGCATTCTTTTAGTTCTATATGTAATTTCATAAAATGGAGTGTAATAATCAATAATCTTATTCTTAATCAAATCTACGGGACTGTCGTTGTAAATTTTTTTTATTAATTGAAGTGTTTTCAAAGGTATTAAGCCTCCGCAGAGTTTGTATCGAGGAAAACGTTCTTTATCGACCACTAAAACTTTAAACTTTTTTCTTGCTAATAAATATGCTGCAGTGGAACCTCCAGGACCAGCTCCAATTATAATTATATCATAGTTTTGAGATTGTGAGGGCATTTGCTTAATTATATCCTAAATCTTAGAATATTTAAGAAATATTTATTCAGATGAAACAATTATTTACTATAGAAAATATAAAGGTTTAGCTTCTAATTTGACATCAATGTTTGTATTCTTTTTAATATAAAATTTACTCTTTTTCAGTTAATTCTTTCATCTGTTATTCTTTAAGAAAGAATGATATTAAATAGTATATGTTGTTAATTATCCCTAGGTAATAAATAAAAAAATGGAACTATTCAATTATTTCTTTTATAGAGTTAATTTTAGAAAACAACAAACAAATATTATAATCTATAAACTAGTTTTTTAAGATATTTTAAGAATATTAAGTTATTAGTGTTTGATGACAGAAAATAATGGAAATAAACTGGGAAATGATGACTTTATACGAATAATGGAAACGTGGACTATTCCAAGATTAGCGGGTTCACCAGGTAGTTATAAAATAGTGGAATTATTGAAGGAGATTTTTAAAAATTTCGATTTTCAGTTTACGGAGCAAAAATTTCCAGTTTTTAATTCTGATACATCATTTCAGCATTCTTGGAAATTTTTATTTATGGCAATTTTATTTAGTGGATTTTTATTTTTATTTTGGTTTGCCTTTTGGTGGAGTTTTTTAATTATAATACCAATTGTAATTTTTGCCACCAGATTAAAGAGGTTTCCTCGCTGTTCTGAGTTATGTTCAAAAAAAATTGGAGAAAATATCGAAATCAGATGAAGGAGTACTCATTTACCTAAAGATACTTTTGATCTAATAGATCCTGAATTAATTGATGACCAAGCAAGGTTGAATGTAGCTCTGATAAAAAAATTAGACCAGTTATTTTGATTAATCTTTAACATACTCCTTAATAAATAATTCATAAATGCAAGATTTAATAATCTAAGAAGAAAACTAATTTTATGAAAGTTATAATATTTTTTTACTAACACCATAAAGAGGGATATGCAATGAAAGATCAAAATATAGTGAGAGTGGAAGATCCCGAGGATCCTGACGTATGGTTTGATCTTGGAGTAAAACTTGGAGTAAAGGGAGATTATAAGGGATCAATTGAGGCTTTTAATAAAGGGTTAGAACTCAATCCTGAAGAAGTGGTAGCTTGGATTAATCTGGGTGTAGCTCACGGTCAGAATGGAGATTTTCAAGCTGAAATTAAGGCTTATAAGAGAGCACTTCTACTTGATCCAAAAAATGTGGAAGTATTGGTCAATCTTGGGGTAGTTCTTGAAGAGACTGACAATTTTAAAGACGCGGTTAATGCATATAAGAAGGCATTAGAGCTTGATTCAGAGGATACAGACATATGGTTTGATCTGGGAGTAGCTCTTGGGAGGATGGAAAAATTTGAGGAGGCAATTACAGCTTACATAAAAGCTCTAAAACTTAATCCACTTGACTCTCAAGCGTGGCTCAATCTTGGAGTAGTTCAGATACAGATGGAACATTTTGAAGAAGCGCAGAAAGCGTTTGAAAAAGCGTTAGAGATTGATCCCGATGATGAAAAAGCATGGTATAACCGTGGATTAACACTTGGACAAACGGGTGATATTGAAGGAGAGATTAAGTCGTATACTAAAGCTCTTGAACTCGATTCAAATATTGAACTCATATGGTATAATCTTGCGGCAGCTCTTGAAGAAAAGGATGATTTTAGGGGTGCTATTGAGGCATATAATAAAGTTCTTGAGCTTGACCCAGAGGATGATGAAACGTGGGATGACCTTAGTTTAGTTCTCAAGAAAGTGGGTGATCTTGAAGGCGCAACAGAAACGCGAAATAAAGCAAACCTATTAAGGAAGAAGTGAATTTTCTTCTGAGTTATTCTCATTCTTTAAGGTTTAGAGATTAGGATAAAAACCTAAGATATGGAAGTTAGGGTATTTAGATACTTATAATAATATATATTCCCAAAGAGATTATGAGTAATTAATAAAAAAATTTAATTGAATAAATAAATATTAGTAGGAGGTTAGATATCGTATGGAAGGTAGGTTAAGAAGAATAATAACAGGTCATAATGAGGAAGGCAAATCAATTGTAGCCTATGATGGTCCCCCTATTACTTTTGGAGGATTATCTGAAATGTGGGTTACAGATAGGTCACCAGCAGATAATAAGCATAAAAATGATGCTGCGAAGCGAAAACTAAGACTTGAACCTCCGCCAAATGGTTCTATACTTCGTTTCTTTCAGGTATTTCCTGAAGATCCCTCTAGATCAGCTGAGGAGGGGGAAGAAGAAACAGCAGCCGGTTTTGCAGCAATGGATGCTTCACATTGTCGCCCAGATACTTCAAGAAACCCACGTATGCATAAAACTAAAACTGTTGATTATATTATATTGCTTGAAGGAGAAATTACACTCCTTTTGGATGAGGATGAGGTGGATTTAAAACAATTTGATGTTGTAATTCAGCGGGGTACGAATCATGCATGGATAAATAAAGGTACTAAACCAGCTCTTTTAGTTGCAGTCTTGATAGATGCTGAGCCAATTTAATAATTATTAAAAATAGACAATTATATTATGACGTTCGTTGATCTCATCTTAATTTTTAAGATTAAAAAAAAATGGTGGAAATGGTGATAAGTAATTTTTACTTGCGCTTCTCACATCTAATCTCAATATTTAAGTATAAATAGAGATGCTTCCTAAGGTTAATGTGAGTATTGTCCTAACTATTACGGTTGATATAGCCATAAAAGCTAACAACGAAACAACTGTATCTATTATTGCATGTGGTCTCTTCTCTGATTGCATTCGATTAATAACTAATAACACTAAACCAGAAACAAATAGAATTCCTCCTATGATAGCAAAAATTCTTGCAGCTAAACCGAGACAACTACCATACAAAGCGAAACCTATATTTGTTATGGCAAAAACCATGAAGGCAGGAAAACAAGCAGTTGCGGTCCCTAAAAAAAATATCCCAATTATACCATCAATTCGATTTAAATTTAATGACAAGATAATATCAATTTTTAATATTTGGGATGTTAATTAAGGTGGGTATTTTAAAATTTATTATGATAAAATACTGGTTTTCCATTAAACAATCGATATTGCTAGGTAAAATAAACTGTTAATTAAAAGGAAAAAAATAGAATAATTAAATTTATTTTCAAGTTGTTTATCGAATTTTATTTTTCTGATATTTTGATATTAAGAAAATTGTGCCCCATTATCAAGAATCAGATAAATGCAAAGAAGGTTCGCTTGATTTCTCCACTTGAATAGCGATTTTCAAGTTCATTCCACACATCAATAATAGTAGTCTTTTCAAATCCAAATTGCTCTTTTTCTTTTTTTAACTGCTTATAGTAATAAACCCAATGATCTACTATTTCAGGATTCTCTGAAAAATAGTGGTTAAGCTTTTCAAGTAAAGGTTTGATTGTGTTCTCGCGATCAAAAAGAAGTTTTGCGTTGCTTAAAACATGCAATAAGTATGGAACTGTCTCTATACTATGGCTAAGGACTTTGTAAGTAAAGAATATCTTTCCTACTTTTATACCATCGATAATTTTGTTTTCTAACCCTGAAGATGGTACTTGTTCTCTTAAAATTTCCTCTTTAATGATTAATTCAATCAATTTTTAACCCCTCAGCATCTAATCGCTCACTACATAACGTATTGCAAAAATTATGTTGGCAAGAGCTATAAACCAGACACTTAAAAGTATCTCTGTTTCATAGAAGAAGAAATATAAAGTATAAAAACCTTGAAATTCTAAGGAAAAAATTCCAAAACTGTATGAAAGAATCATCTTATTAGATTGTTTTTTAATCTGCGAAACGTTTTCATCGATATCATTCATATAAATTGTCTCTCCTTACTGAAAATCTTTCCTAAATCAAAATTATCTTTTTATAATTAGATTATTTTTTAATTTGGAAGTTAATTTAGTTATTCAAATTATTATATAAATTATTGTATTTAGCAAGTCAATAATTTTAAGTTCTTTATCTAACCGATCTCGGACTATTTCTATTAGTGCCTCGAATGCTTTCCATTCAGAATATACGTTCTGAGCTTCTCTTACTTTACCCTGAGATACTA
>CAYSZJ010000140.1:5568-10872 GCA_964435435.1 uncultured archaeon | reverse complement strand
ATGATTTCCAATTCTTATCCACGAGTTTTAAAGTTTGCTGAGCAGTTTGTGAAGGGAGCTTTTTATATGGCTCTTTATCTTTTAGCATATACCATAAATCGTAATATCTCAACCAATTTCCTAAATAAAAATATTCTTGTCTCACATAATAATTGGCAAGATTATAGAGATTTTTGGATAAATGGCATAGATAAGATAAATGTGTAGTCTTCTTTAATTGAATCTGTTCTGTCAGCCTCATTCCAATAATATTAAAGGAGAGTATCAGATTTAAAAGAAAAGAGACTGAAGATTTATATTTGATAAAGAAAATTAACAATGAAGGGAAATTAAAAATACTCAACAAGTATAATTTTAATTAAAAACACACTTATTATTTTTTTAGAAATAATTACAAAATTTGGAAAAGTTGGAATGACAGAGGATTTCAGAAAATCTAATAATGAAGAAGATTCAAAAAAAGAAAATTTAGAATCTAATTTGGAAAAGGAAGAAATTAAAGATGAGAATCAAAAAGAAAGAATTGGTAAACCTGTTGTTATTAGAGCAGATGCTTATAAGACAATAATTTTATATGCAAGTAGGTATGCAAATAAATCAATTCCTTCTGAAGAATGGAAAGAGATATATGGTATTTTAATTGGTAGGGCAGATGATGAATTTGTATATGTCGAACGTGCTGAAGCCTTAACATTTGGGCATGCTACAGATGTTCAGTTGGATGAAAGACATTATGGATTTATTGAGGAAATTCAAGAGAGACTTGATAAAGAGGGAAAGGAATACTACATCGTTGGATGGTTTCATAGTCATCCAGGTTTAAACTTATTTTTTTCATATATAGATTTAATTAACCAATTAGGTTTTCAACAAAATAATGATGATTTTTGTGGGTTAGTATTTGATCACACGCTTCTAGGAAAGAAGAAAGAAGAAATTATTATAGGAGAAGATGGTTCAAAACATTCTATGACAAAATATGATACTGGTTTTGAGGTTTACCGAATAACCGATGTAAATATGGATGTTAATGATCCAGGATATGATAACAATTATCATAAAGTAGACTATATTATAGATGGATTAAGTAAATATTTTTTTGCAAATGTTTTATCTGAATTATCTGCTCTTGTTACGGAAGGGAAACCTCTGCAATCCGCATACAAAGAACAATCTACGTCAAAATTTAATGATCTTGAAACCATGGATATAAAAACAGAAACGGAAGAAAGGATTTTTCCTCATACTTCTAATCTAGATGAAATTCCAAGTAAAGATTTGTTAACAGAGATACCTATGAATGAAGATATCTCATTTAATGTCGATGATTTTTTCTATGGTCAAGTTAATGTAGAAAAAAAAGAAGGAGAGAAAAAACTGAAAGAAGAGGCAGAGCAATTAATCTATGAGGGAAATCAAGGATTTGAGAATAAGGATGCGTTTTCTGGAATTGAAAAATATAAAAATGGAATCAAAAAATATAAAGAGATTAAAGACTACGATAGAGTTATGGAATTGTTGAGAGTTTTGTCTCAAAAGTGTATTTCTAATAATCACCTAGTCTTTGCAAAAGAATTTACAGAAGATCTACAAAAACTAGCTAAAAAACAAAAACATTTTTTTTATATGGGTGTTACTAATTACACATTAGGATATTTACTTTTAAAAAAAGGAGAAAATGAAGTTTTAGAGGAAGCCTTGAATAATATACAGAGCGCTGCTGTAGATTTCGAAAATGAAGGTGATTATGCTGGAGCTGGAATGTGTTTTAATAAAATTGGAACAATCTATCAATCAAGGCTAAATAAATTAGAAAATGCTTGTTTATTTTATAAAGCTGCAATTGAAAATTTTAATAAAGCAATTTTAAAGGGTCACCCTTTAAGAACATCATTTTGGAATAAACATGATAGATTAATTTCAAAAATTGTAGAATTAAGAGACACTATTGAAGAACTTATACCTAATCTTAAGAATATCGAGTTAAAGAACAAATTATTAGGAAATCTTAAAAATATGCATTATAATTTCTAAATTACTACTTTAGACCTTTTATTTTTCCATAATTTAATAAAAATTAAATTTTAAGAATCATTATTTTACATACTTCTTTTGGTGATTGTCTATTCCCAGACGTAAACAAAAAATTAAATATTCTAGAAAAGTAGCTTGTAAACATCTTGAACCTAAGGGTGATATAAGTAGCAGCCTCCAATCATTATGCTATTGCTCGACTAGAGATTTAACCCTAGGAACTCGAGCATATGTTTGTCAAGTATGTGAAATATATGAGCCTGTAAAAAGTAATCATAGATTCGCAGATTTGTATGAAGAAAGCAAAAAAATTGCAGAAAAGAAAATTAAAGAAAAACAAATAAGATTAGATGAATTTGAACTTGCTGCCATAAAAACAGATGAGGAAGTTGATTTATCTATTGATGAATTTGAAGAAGAAGATGAAGAAATTCCACTGAAATTCGAAAAAAGAAAGGCGGGAAAAGCAGATATGGAGGATTCTGAAGAATTTGTTGAAGTTGAATGTCCATTCTGCGGAGAATTATTTGATGATCTTGCATCACATATTAAAAGTTGTGAATTTGCTCCTGATGATGCAAGTATAGAGGATATTATGCCAACTAGAGGAAAGAAAAAGAAGAGAAAAAAAGTGAGTGCTAAAGCAGAAACAATAGAAAAAAAGTCTGCTAAAAAACAGAAATGTCCATATTGTGGAAAAGAATTCATTAGGCTTGGAAGACATTTAAATTCTTGCCCAAAGAAACCTGCAGATGCTGATGATGATACAAGCGAAAAATAATTTAATTTTTTAGATAATTAATAACTTAATAGAATCTTAATTTTAAAAAAATGCAACAACGTAATGAGATATATTATTGTAAACCTGTTTTTAGACCTCCCAGCGAAGCCAACTCTCTATTAATACAAGTTACTGAAGGATGTAGTTTTAAATGCGATTTTTGTATGTCGAATTTACGAAAGAAATTTGTAATTAGAGAAGTAGAAGAGATTAAAAAAGATTTAGATATTGCAAGGCAATTATATGGCCCTAATGTAAAAAGAATTTTTTTTTTAGACGGGAATGCTATGGTTACTCCTTCAGAAAAACTTCTTGATATAACAAAATACGTAAAAAAAACTTTTCCTAAACTAGAAAGATGTGGTGTATATGCTCATGCTAAAGATATTATTAAAAAATCAGATGAGCAACTAAGGGAATTATCTGTTGCAGGTTTAAGGATTGCTTATGTAGGTTTTGAATCAGCCTATAATAAATTACTCGAAAAAGTTCATAAACACGCAACTAAAGAAGATTATATTAAAGCATCTAACAAATTATTTAAAGCTAATATTACTCTTTCTGCGACTTTCATAAATGGGCTTGGAGGTGCGAATCAACCTGAGATCTCAGAAATGCATGCAATAGAATCTGTTGATTTAGTTAATAAAATATGTCCTGATGATGATAGAGTTTGGTATATAGCTTTCCTCACTTTAATGTTACCGCCAGGAACAGAGCTTTTTAAGAGAATGATAAAAAACGAATTTCAAGAAATGAGTTCTGTGGAAATTTTGCAGGAATTAAAGGTATTTATAAAGAATATTCAATTCCAAAACAAGAATGCCAATTGTATCTTTAGATCCAACCATGCGAGCAATTATCTGCCAATTAAAGGGATTTTAGATCGTGAAAAAGATAAAATTTTAGGAATTATAAATTATGGGCTCACTCATACTGAATTTTTAAGACCAGATTTTTTCAGAGCGTTATGATATTATAGTTTATCTAAAAGGATGGTTTTTTAAAATAGACTTCTTGGGAGCTAGGAAAGAAACTTTTAATTGGACTTTTTGGTCTCTTCATAATCAAGTTAATGAAGTCTATTAATCTATCTTGATTAATTGCCATTTTTTCAGAAAGGTTAGAAATCGAGATTTTATCAAATTCTTTAGAGTATTCGGATAACCTATAGTTTAACAAATTTTGGTAAACTAACGATATTAAGAGTTTTAGATTTGGAAATTTCTCTGTCTTTACATCTTTAACAAATTCAAAGATCATTTCAGAAGTATCATGATAATTTAATACTTTGTAACAACTGAGGATTTCATATAATCTTTTTATATATTTGAAATATTTTGTGATTTTTGCACTTATATCGCCAAGATTATATTTTTCTAAATTTTGATCAACATCATTTTTAAACATGACTAAAAGTTTTGAGAAGTTTTCAAGATTAGATTCATCAAGCTTTTCCCTTAAAAGATTGTTGAAACGACGTTGATAAATAATTCTATGTTGATCTAGTTCTGTTTTAATTTGCTTATTCAATTCATAAAAATTTATAAGTTCTTTTTCAATGTGAAAAGAATCTTGATGTTCTTGAATTAATACTAGAGCTGATTTTATTTTTTCTAAAGCTGAATGATAATCTCCATTTTTTACTTTTTTCAGAATAAGAGATCTATAAAAATCTAATTCTTTAATAAGATCTCTTTTATTCTTGAAACGTTCAAGATTCTCATTAAAATTCATATGTATAAATAGACAAATATGATAACATATATTCTTATTACATCTAATTAGATCAATTACAAATTTAAATTTAACATTATTCATTTAATAAAATATTTAAATAATAACAAGAAAGGATAGAAAATAAAAAAAATAACTCTTAGTTATTTAATAAACATTTATCTCTTCTTTATTAGTTAAACTCCTTTTCGTAATAAATGATTAGCTATTACTAATCTTTGAATTTCACTTGTTCCCTCATATATCTCACCCATCTTGGCATCTCTGAAATATCTTTCTACTGGATATGCTTTCATTAAACCATATCCTCCATGTATTTGAACAGCACTATGAGCTGCTTGCATTGCTGCCTCAGATGCTACTAATTTTGCCATTGAACTAACATGTCCAAAATCCATTTGATTATCATACATATAAGCAGCTTTATACGTGAAAAATCGACCTGCTTCCACAGCACATGCCATATCTGCAATTTTCCATTGAATCGCTTGAAATCTTCCTATGGGTCGCCCAAATTGAATTCTCTCATTTGCATATTTAATTGAGGCTTCTAAGGCTGCTTGTCCTAAACCTACAGATTGAGCTGCAATACCAATTCTTCCATATCCTAAGATTTGCATTGTAAGCTTAAATCCTTCTCCAATTCCTCCTAAAATATTCTCTTGAGGCACTCTAACATCTTCAAATACAAGCTCAGACGTATTTGAGCCACGAACCCCTAATTTATCCTCTTTTGCGCCAACAGAATAACC
>CAYSZJ010000140.1:0-5468 GCA_964435435.1 uncultured archaeon | reverse complement strand
AAAATATTTTATTTTAAAAAGTTAGTTGTTTATTCTTATTATATTTTATTAAGTTAAACAATGATATTTAACAAGTTAAAATGATTAAATCTTATGGGATAAGGATTTTCTCCAATAGGGAAAGATAAAATTGACGAATTAGGAGGATAAGTAGTGAGTGATTTTGGAAAAAAAGTTGCTACATTAGTTTTAAAGATTTAAAAAAATAAAAAATATTTAAAAAATAATATAATTTTTAATTACGTGCTCCGCATAAGGGACAAATATCTTGGTCTCCGATTGGATTTCCACAATCCTTACAGCGCCTTACATCATCTATTGCTTCACTCTCTTCAGATTCTTCAAATTCTTCTTCAAATTTTTCGACTTTTTCAACACCTTTAGAAAAAATTGTCCCAGGTCGATCTCCCGGCCAAATTATGTTAATTATAATAGCAGATACTACTAAAACAACACCAATTATAATGTAAAAGGTAAGACTTGTTCCAAAATTTTGTTGCAAGAACTCTGTAGCAGCAGTAATCCATCCTGTCATCCATGCCCCTATTGGGGTAACAAGAGGCTTAAGGAACAATAAGATAGTGCCAATAATATCTGCTATAGTTTGTAACCATGACATATATTCTAGCTGAAAGAACATTCAATTCACCTCATTTAAGCTTACATCCGATCTTCTCGGATTTTTTCTCTATTAATAATAAAATCGATTATATCATAGATTTTTAACACAATTGTCAGAAAATATACCCCCATGTAAACTAGAATCATTTGCTGGAGATTTAAGGCTACAAATCCAGATTGATCTCCCATCTGAAAGGAAAATATCATTTCGGTCGCACCAGAAAATTTATAACTCCATATATACAAACAGTTTACAATAATTTGAATTAAAGCAAAAACACCTCTTCTAATTGATTGTTTAGGAGAAGAATACGTAAAAAATGCACATCCACAAATCAATACTCCGAATGCGGTTAACCAGAATACTATTGTTGCATAATCTTGTTCTGAAAATTCTAAAAAAGCACCTGCATAATCTCGAATCAATGAGAAAGTATACATAGGGATGATTATTGTAGTCGTCACATAAACAGCAGTGACAATAACACCTCTAACCATATTTTTAACTGCGCCCATCCTAATAACCTCCTGGATATTCTCCAACGGGCATTTCATACATTCCAAATCGAAGTGAATGGAGTCCAATAGAATAATCCAAACTTATAGTAAAGTTGGCATAGAATGAAAATATAGGAGGTCCACTATATACATCCACCTCCGTAGTTAAATCTGGAAAATTATCGACCATAAAATCGCTATAATCGCCAGTAAATGTATAATCTCTAGTCTTTCCTTTTGGTATTGTACGAAACCGTAGTATTTTCTCAAAGATTATAACTTTTCTTGTTTCATTCAATCCTGGAGAGGGATAATCTATGTGACTATAATTTATAGCAATCTGAAGTGTTAATCTAAGGTTTTCTATATCAAAATAACCTGCATTGGTGAGATTAAAGGGTAAAGTAAAGTCTATGTTATTAATTTCTCCTGAAGTTGTATTTATATCCAAAACAAAATCTGCATTTTCAGTATCAATATTAATATTTTTATCAAAATCTTGAAAGATTAGGACCGCTGATAATCCGCCAATTACCGATACAAGAGTTACAGATAGAGTTAATATCAAGATAAAAATCCGAAATATCAGTCTAAACACACGAGAAGGTCTCATAATAATCGAACAAAATATTTATGATAATTAATAGAATCGTTTTTTTATTAGATAAATTAAATTAACATTAATTAGACAATTCACATTTAAAAATTTTATATTTTTATTTTTTAATAATTTAACCTTTTGTCAAGTTAAAATTTTAGGTTTAATTTTACTTTTTTTTTTAAAATTTTTTAGGAAAATTTTGTACATTATCAACGTCTGAATTTAAATTTGTTCAATCAAATAATTAGATATAAACTTTTAAAAATCATTTAAATAAAAATATAAAGATGATGATGAAAATGGAAAATATTCAGGCGCACTCCATTGGTTTTGAAGAATTAACTGAAAAAATGAATACTTCAATTGAGAATGGTTTAACGGAACAAGACGTTCAAAAAAGATTTGAAAAATATGGGAGAAATGAGTTAATTAAAGAAAAAGGAAAAACAGCATTACAGATTTTTATAGGACAATTCAAAGATTTTCTGATATATCTTTTGTTTTTTGCGATAGCCGTATCAATCATCATAGGAATATATGAATCTGCTCAACCTGAAGCTGAAGCTTGGTCTTCAGAATATACTGATGCAATAGTAATTGCTACTATTTTAATTGTAAATGCGATATTAGGATTCTACCAAGAGTATCAGGCAGAAAGATCTTTAGAAAGTTTAAAAAAATTAGCCCCCCATTATGCTAAAGTAAGAAGGGAAGGGCGAGTTACAGAAATAAATGTTGAGGATGTAGTTCCAGGAGATATAGTATTAATAGAAGATGGTGATAAATTTCCAGCGGATATTAGACTTTATAAAGAATTTTCATTATATGTTGATGAGGCAATTCTAACAGGTGAATCTAAACCTGTTAAAAAGCAATTAAATCCTGTTGATGAAAAAATGATTTTAGCAGATAGAACTAATCTTGGATATATGAATACAGTAATTACACGTGGGAATGGAGAAGGCATTGTAATTGGAACTGGAATGAAAACTGAAATTGGAAAAATTGCAGAAAGCTTACAAGAAGAAGTTCCAGAACTTAGCCCGTTTCAAAAAGAAGTGAATAGATTTGGAAAACTTCTAGGAATAGTCATATTGATAATCTGTGCTGCTGTTTTTTTTATTGAATTTATTATATTATTAGTTACAGAATTCAATCTCGATGAACTTATAGAAGCATTTGAAATATCAATAAGTCTAGCAGTATCTGCAGTTCCTGAGGGTCTTATTGTTGTTATTACCGTAGTTATGAGTATAGGAATGAAGAAGATGGCCGCAAGAAATGCGTTAGTTAGAAAACTCACTGCTGTTGAAACACTAGGAAGAGTTAATGTAATTTGTTCAGATAAAACAGGTACTTTAACTAAGAATGAAATGACTGTTGTAAAAGTTTTTGTAGGAGGTATGGAATATAATGTTGAAGGTGTTGGTTATGCACTTGAGGGCACTATCATTAATGAGAAAGGTAAAACAGTCGAACTGAGTGATAACCTAAGAAAATACTTAGAAGTATGTATGTTTTGCAATAATTCAAATGTTTCACAAAAAAATAATGGAACGAATGAGACTGATGTAGTTGGAGATCCCACAGAAATTTCTATGAAAGTTTTAGCAATGAAAATGGATCTTGACACTAAAGCAGAAAAAATCGATGAAATACCTTTTAGTTCTGATAGAAAAATGATGTCGGTTGTAGTTAGAATTGATGGTAAATTATTTTCTTTAATAAAAGGTGCTCCAGACATCCTACTAAATAACGCAAGTCAAGGTATTTATGATGGAACTGTAAAACCCATTAATGAAGTAAAAGATATAATTTTGAATAAAAATGAAGAATTTGCCAGAAATGCTTTGAGAGTATTAGGAATCGCATATAAGCCTCTTAATGAGGGTTACAAGGAAGAAGAAATAGAAAAGGATTACATATATCTTGGTTTAGCAGGAATAATTGACCCGGCAAGAGATGAAGTAAAGGATGCTATAGAAGAAGCCAGAATGGCAGGAATTAGAACAATTATGATAACAGGAGATCATAAAATTACTGCAATCGCAATTGCACATGAAATTGGATTAACTGAATCTAACGAAGCCATAACTGGTGCAGATTTGGAAGAAATGAACGATGATGAACTTCGAGAGAAAGTAAAAACAATAGACATTTTTGCAAGAGTTACTTCCGAGCATAAGCTAAGAATATTAAGAAGATTAAAAGAACTGGATTTAATTGTAAGTATGACTGGAGATGGAGTAAATGATGCCCCTGCTGTGAAAGGTGCTCATGTAGGTGTTGCCATGGGATTAAAAGGAACTGAAGTTACTCAAGAAGCTTCAGAAATGATATTGATAGATGATAATTATGCTACTATAGTTAATGCAATAGAAGAAGGTAGGGGTATTTTTGAAACTACAAAAGGTTTCTTTCGATATATGCTAAGTACTAATTTTGACGAAATATTTTTAATTCTATTCGCATATATTGTAATGAAATTATTACCTAATATCTTTCTCGCCCTTCCAATAATTCCTATTCAGATTTTGTGGTTAAACATAGCGACTGATGGAGTACCCGCTATGGTACTTGGCTTTACACCTACGGATCCCGATGTAATGAAGGAAGAACCGCGTAAGGGCTTTACATTACTTCCAGAGATAAAAGGTCCAGTTCTACTTCTTGGAATTTATACTAGTATTACAGATATAACCCTTTATTTACTTTTATGGGGTGTTTTACTTCCTGCATGGGCTCAAGCAGGCATAGATCCTACATTAACAACGGATTTCAATGTTATTGGTTCTCGTGCGAATTTATATGCTATATCATTAGCACAGACCATATTATTTACTAATTTGGTTATCTGTGAATTGTTATTTATATATTCATGCACATCTAACATAAAACCCTTCTATCATTTTCCAAATAAACATTTATTCTGGGCAACAGGGCTTTCTCTTGGTCTTCAGTTACTAATTCTCTTTACTCCTGTAGGTTTAGCATTTCACGTTGTTCCACTGTTTCATCCATTCTATTGGATTGCACTTTTCTTAGGAGCTTTCAGTGTTTTTGTCATCGATGAGCTAAGAAAATTTCGAATCAGAAAAAAGAGAGGATTTGAAGCCAGAAAATAATTTAAGTTAATTTTTATTTTAACACTATTTTTCTATCCTAAATTTTTCAAAAATTTTTATAATAACAAGATAAGCAATTCTATTTAATTAATTTTAAATTTTTATTATTATTTTATTAAATAATTAGAAGTTATTAGTTCAAATTTCTTAAACGAGATTGATGTATAAGAATGAATATAGCTGAAGTTTTGAAAGATAAGATTGAATCAAATCAGACTGTTTTAACAGAATTCGAATCTAAAGAATTACTACAAGAGATAGGTATTCAAATCCCTGGACAGAAGTTAACATCCTCAAAAGAAGAAACTATATCCGCGGCTGGAGAAATTGGGTATCCTGTAGTTATGAAACTCATAGCAGAAGATATAGTTCATAAATCTGATACTGGTGCTGTCAAATTGAATTTAAAAAGTAAGGAAGAAGTAGATACTGCTTATGAGGAATTAATGAATATTCCATCTCAAACAGAAAAAAAAATATCTGTTCAGAAAATGGCAGAAGAACCAATAACAGAATTAATTATTGGTATGACTACGGATGCACAATTTGGACCTGCTCTGATGTTTGGAATAGGTGGGATATTAGTCGAATTACTCGAAGATGTGAGTTTCAGAATTGCACCA
>CAYSZJ010000139.1:0-10892 GCA_964435435.1 uncultured archaeon | reverse complement strand
CCAACTCCAAATATGTATGCCACAATGTCAATAGATGCATCAAATCAGGGACAATATACTATAATGGATTGGAAAAATACATTTCCTCCAATTGCTCAAGAAACTGTTTCTTATCCCGGAGAAGATATTTCTGTAGTATATCCATGGTATTTTGATGATTATATGAAAAAAACACCTACAATTAATGATTACATTAATCCTTGGATTGATATTGACTGGTTGAATGTAACGGCATATAATCCGCATAATGTTAATTTATCCTCATATACTTTGAATATTGTTTTTAATTACCATGTTATGATAGAAGGAACTAGTCCAGTATTTCCATTAAACAATTCAATACCATTTCAAATTGATCTTGTAATTAAGAATCCTGGTCCAAAAGTATTAAAAGTTGATTGGTTAACAATAAATCCCTCAACAGTATCATGGGATTATCATTTAATCTCCCCCTCTGATCAACCTATTGTATGTTATGATGAAATAGCTACATATGATTCACTGATAACTACAATGGAACTCTTCGAATATATTGTATTTGTTGCTAAGGAAACAGGTACATATAGATTATTAATCGATGCTGACCATACATATCCAGCTGATTTAAATCTAGAATTTTTAAGCAGTTCTATTTCTAATTTAGCTTTAAATAAATTAATATCTATAGGAAATTGTGATGAAGATCCTAATCTTCTTGAACAAACAGAAATAGAATGGCAATCTAGTTGGGTAAAAATTAGTGGAAAAAAAGGAGAATTCTATCAAGTGTATCTTGGTGAAGATTTTGTAGGTACTGCACCAGAAATTAATATGTGGTTACCTCATGAAGATGGATACTATGGTGCTTCAATTTATCTTGGAACGTGGGATTTATATTTTCCTACAAGTGGAGTTGTGTATATTTCATTTGTTGATACTAATTATGGTGATTTTTATAGATATTCACTATTTTTAAACAAAATGGACGTTTTGGATTATAATATTGGAGATAATCTAACAAGCATTAGAATTTCACGAGAGCAGCATAAACCTCTTAAATTCGCAATTGAAAAAGATTCATTCGTAAGGTTCAATTTTACATCATACGATCAACCATCTGGTATTCCTTATATCGGGAGTTCAGGCAATCCTTTTTTTATATATGAAGATTCTAAAAGCTTAAGTGGTTCTGCTCTTTATTATCCTATTGAAACAAAAGAGGTAGATTCAGAGACATTTTACTATTATTATTTCCCAGCAGGAACTTATTTCTCAATTATTCAAAATACAAATATAAATTTTGAGGGTGTTTTTGAGATCAGTTCGAAATATGTTGATTTTATTAATGAGACTATTCCAATAAATGCTTTATCTTATCTAGATATTAATGCCTCTCAATTTTTAACCCTTGAATTCGAACCAGATGAATATTTCGAAAGTCTTAAGCAAGGAATAGGAATTGGTCTAAATATAACAGAATTGGGGCAATATATGTTAAATGTTACTATATCAGCGTCAGATAATTTAGCTGAAATTCCAACTTCAGCAAGTCCTTCAATTGTTCTCGTTTATAATGCTAGCACACCTGAGCCTGAATATTATGATTATACTACAGAAGCTCTTACTCTTGATGGTCAATCATTTAAAGCATTGGCGGATGTGGACGATTGTGTATATATGGCATACTCTTCAAAATGGCATGATATGCATATTAATTTAACACAAGGATTAGATGGTCTAGGAGGGCCTGATAATAGGGTAGAAGCTTGGAATGGTGATCTACAAGATTGGGATGATATTATTCATACAGATGATACTCAGGATTTACAGTATAATGGATCAATAATTTTAAATTTATATGATCCTCAAGATGATTGGATAGAATGGGTAAGAGGATGCGATTTTGATATTGATGATATTGATGAGGATGAATATTACTGGCTAAGAATTAGGTTTGATAGTGGGACCATTACTCAAATACCTTATATTGACTTCATAGAGTTTTCAAATATCACTACCCACGGACATGTGACTTTTGCATTAGTTAGAGAAAGTGGATATAACTATTCTGATTATTGGGAACCTATGAATCCATTTACAATAACAAGCGATCCTATTAATCAAGAATCTACATATCTCACGTTTAGTACTGAACGATGGATATTAGATCATCCTATCTGGAGTCAGCCTTATATTAACGGATTTGAAGAGGGTTTTTATAAATTTTTGGTGATTCCGGAAGGATGGGCTCATCCTGGTTCATTGAAAATACAAATTGCTGTTGAAAATTATTGGTCTTATAGGCATCAAGAAACCTATAATATCTCTGCAATATCTCCAGAACCTCAATTATATGGATTTCAAATAAATAATTATAATGAATCTGGTTATGGACAAGTTAATGAATCCATATATAGCTATGGTTTACCTACAACTTATAATCATACCGAAGCATCTGTACTGGGAGTTTATAGTTATTTTGCACTTGAATGTTATGGCAATGCTTATCAATGGACCCAATTAGTTGCTAATATGCAAAATGCAACATTCTATAATCTTTATATAATGCAAGATCTTCTATGGGATGACGGAAGTGGTCCAAATAATGAGGTTAATTTCATTGACTCCTCAGGGGGAAATAGTACTTTTGAGTTTGGTGTATTTTCTGATTATTTTATATTACTATTTGAAGTATTTAGTATTAAAGAACTTGTTACTTTTAGACTTAGATTAAGCCAATATAATACCACTATGTTAACAACAAGCGTACCAATTGCTTCATATAAACCTCCTACTGACTATGGACCATGGATATTAGGATTAGCTATTGGAATCCCTGTAGCTGCAGGAATAATCGTTATCATTTATGTACTAAAGAAGAAAGGAAGAATTCTAACAAAAACACCTTAAAATCAAATAAATAATTACTTTTTTTTTTTACATTTTTAAACATTATCTAGTTTCTTCTATGTTATACTTAAAAGATCTTAAAAGAATTATAACTTAATTATTGAAACTTTTAAAGTCTCCTATTTAGATTTATAAATAAGGATTCTAATCAACACAATAATAAAAAAGATCTTATTTTTAAGAGATTTAACTGTTTAGATTCTGATTTGTGGATTTCATTCTTATTAACTTCTTAATAAAATTGTAAATTATTTTTATTAAAACTATGTTTATCAAAACTTTGTTATAAAATTGGGATAATAATTTTCAAAAAAAATGATTTTTTTTCTCTAATTTTCAAGAAAAATTTTTTTTTTTAATTAAATTTATGAATTCTTTTAGCTTTTATTTTTAATCTAAGGATGTTGTAAAGAAATATTAAATTTATAAACACATATTATTAATATAGCAATTTATTTTACTGAAATATAGAACAGAGCGTTCATAAAATTGACGAAAAATATAAATATGATGGCGAAGAATATATTTACTTAGAAAAAATTTTTTTTTTCTAGTAGTGGAATGTTTGTTTTTAGGCCATAATTTATTCCTCCACGAATAAAACTAAAAATTCATTCCATTACTTTTTTCTTTTTTTATTAATGTTTTAAATTTGCAAGTTTTGAATTCTAAGTTTCATTTAATTAATAATAATTAGTAATGTATAGAACAAGTATTACTTTCTTTGCTAATATTCATTAGATTTTATCTTTTTTAACTCTTCAATTAAAACTGGCACAATCTCATGAAGATCTCCAACAATACCATAGTGTGCCACCTTAAAAATAGGGGCATTTGGATCTTTGTTGATTGCTACGATTATTTCTGAATTTTGCATACCGACTAAATGTTGAATAGCCCCAGAAATTCCGCATGCGATATATAATTTTGGAGAAACAGTTTTACCAGTTTGACCTATTTGTCTCTCCTGAGTTATCCAATTTAATTCGACAGTAACTCTAGAACCCCCTAATTCAGCTCCTAATACTTCTGCTAATTCTTCTATAAGTTTGAAATTTTCTTTGGAACCAACTCCCCTCCCCCCTGCTACAATAACTTCAGCATCTTCAAGATTAATAGGAATCCTTTTTCTATCCAAAATTTTTACTATTTTTGAAACAGCATCTTCTTTTTCGAATTTATAGTCAATTTTAGTGATTTTTACTTTTTTTTTTAATTTTTCAGCTGCTTTAAATATACCAGGCCTCACTGTAGCCATTTGAGGCCTATTATAAGGTGTTCGAATAGTAGCCAAAATATTCCCACCATAAGTAGGACGTGTTTGTAAAAGATTTCGAGTTTTCAGATCAATATCCAAACCAGTACAATCTGCTGTTAAACCTGCATTGAGCCTTTTTGCAACTCTTGGCGCAAAATCTCTTCCTGTAGGAGTAGCACCAACTAATACTATTTCTGGTTTTTTCTCAAGAATTAACTCTGTTAATACGTTTGCATATAAATCAGAATAATAATCTTTTAATATTGGCGATTTAACATAAATTATCTCGTCTGTTCCATATCGACAAAACTCTTCTATGTGGTCATCAAAATTGCTTCCTAAAATGATAAGAGACAAATCAACTTCTAATAGATCTGCTAATTCTTTCCCTTTACCTAATAATTGGAAAGCTACAGGGTGAATTTTATTTTTATAATGTTCAGCTATGACCCAAATACCCTTGTATTGCGATTTATCAACTTTTTCTACTTTTCTTTCTTCTTTTGTTAATATAATTGCTTCTACAGGACAAGTGTCAACGCAAACTCCACACAGATTGCACTTTTCATTAATAACAGCTATGTTATCTACTATCTCAATACCCCCATTAGGGCAAATATCCAAACAGGTGGCACATCCAGTACAAAGTTCATCATCAATAATAATACTCATCTATATTTTTCCTCTTAAAGTACCTTATCCTTTTCCAAATTCAAACATAGTTCTTTAGATACTTCTTCTGGTGTTCCTTTTAAAATAATATGTTCACCTTTTCTTTCAGGAACAAATA
The DNA here is from genome assembly GCA_964435435.1 of uncultured archaeon. Taxonomy (GTDB): domain Archaea; phylum Asgardarchaeota; class Lokiarchaeia; order Sigyniarchaeales; family SOKP01; genus Loki-b32. The sequence continues at coordinate 5,955 of CAYSZJ010000139.1, read as the reverse complement.
TTTTCCATACTTCAGTCATCGAACCGTTTAATCCAATTTTTGTTTTATCAGCTTCTAAATCCTCAGCATTTAAATATACAACTTCTTTCTTCTGATAAGCATCTACAATTCCAGACATTGAGGGATATCTAGGTTCATTAATCTCTTTTAATACTGATATTAATGCAGGTAATTTAGTTTCAATAATTACCACTTGTTCTGTTCTGAAAGTTCTTTCTACAATAATCTTATTTCCTTTCAACTCAAATTTTTGTACATATGTAATTTGTGGGATTTGTAACTCTTCTGCTAATTCAGGTCCAACTTGAGCTGTATCCCCATCAATTGCTTGAGTTCCACAAATAACGAGATACTTCTCAGACTCTTTTTTTTCTTTTAATAATTTTTTAATCGCAAGTGCTAAAGTATAAGAGGTTGCTAAGGTATCTGCTCCAGCGAAAGATCGATCTGTTAATAAAAAGGTTTTATCTACACCCATCGCTAATGCTTCTCTTAATACTTCTTCCGCCTGAGGTGGACCCATGCTTAATGCTATTACATCAGCACCATGGTGTTCTTTTATTAACAAAGCGAGCTCTATAGCATGTTTATCATGGGGATTTATAATTGAAGGAATACCCTCTCTCACCAGAGTATTAGTTTTAGGATCAATCCTTACTTCAGATATTCCAGGTACCTGTTTGATACAGACAAATATTGTAAGCATTTTTTCCATTATTTAAATCCTTTACGTAATAAATGATTTGCTATTACTAATCTCTGAATTTCAGAAGTTCCTTCATAAATTTCTCCCATCTTAGCATCACGGAAATATCTTTCGACTGGATATGCTTTCATTAATCCATAACCTCCATGTATTTGGCATGCATCGTGCGCAGCTTGCATAGCTGCTTCTGATGCAACGAGTTTTGCCATAGCACTAGTTAACCCGTATTCCATCCCATTATCGCACAAATATGCTGCTTTATAGGTTAATAATCTAGCAGATTCCACAGCACAAGCCATATTAGATATCATCCATTGTATTCCTTGAAATCTTCCTATGGGGCGTCCAAATTGGACTCGTTCATTTGCGTATTTAACTGAAGCTTCTAATGCTGCTTGACCAAGACCAACACATTGAGCAGCAATAGAAATTCTTCCAAAATCTAAAATTTGCATAGTTAATTTAAATCCATCTCCAATTTTTCCGAGAATATTTTCCTGAGGAACTCGAACATCTTGAAATACTAGTTCAGAGGTATTTGATGCCCGAACTCCTAACTTATCTTCTTTTACTCCAACAGAATAACCTGGTGTGTCAGCATTTACAATAAAGATAGTTAATTCTTTTCTTGCTTCTTTCTCACCAGTCTTAGCTACTATAAGTAGTGTTTTTGCTATACCTCCATTTGTAGCGAAAATCTTACTTCCATTGAGTATATATTCATTACCATCTTTTTCAGCATTTAATTGAACACCTGCAGCATCTGAACCCGCATTTGCTTCTGTTAAACAAAAAGCCCCAATCTTATTCCCCTTAGCAAGATCAATAAGAAATTGTTGTTTTTGGTCCTCAGTTCCGAATTTATAAATTGGATATGCACAAACACTACAATGAACTCCTGTTGTTATTGACCATGAAGCATCAACTCTCCCAATTTCCTCTGTTACAACACAAAAACTAATCGTATCATCATGAAGTCCCGCACCACCATACTCTTCTGGAATACATGTACCAAAATAATTCATTTCTTTTATTTTTTGAAAAACTTCCTCATTCAATTCTTGGTTCTCATCACTTTCTTCTGCTACAGGTGCAATATATTCCTCAGCGAACTCCCGTGTTATTTTTCTTAACATTTTCTGTTGTTCATTTAAGGAAAAATCCATAATTTAACAATTCTCCAATAATTTTTTTTTATACTTTAAAATTAAACTAATGAAATTATCTATTTTAAAAGAATGGCTATAATTATATTTTATTACTTAAGAATATTTCACGGGGAATATCAACCATTTTACGCTTTTGTTCTTACTTATGCTTTCAAAATTCTTATATATCAGAACAATGAAAATGAATATTCATAAATAGACGAAGAATTACTTAAAAAATCATGAAAAGATGAAAAAGGACAAAGAATGTAATGAGAAAATTTTGTCTGATTGCTCAGCTAAATAAATTATTTTCCCTAGTTTTACTATTTATACTTTGAATTTTTTTTTTACTTTTTAAAAAAAACATACGATCATAAAAGGTGTGAATTTAAATCTATTCCATACATTACTTAAAGTATGAGTAATGATATCCAGCATTTTGAAATTTCAAAACATAAGGATTATTTATATGTAATTAAAGAAAATATCTCTCTTGTTCATCCTGTTTATACAAATGATCCTCTCAATATGTATTTACTTTTAGGATCTCATACTGCTCTTTTACTTGATACGGGATGTGGGCTAGCACCTCTAAAACCAATTATAGATGATTTGATAGATAAGAGAAAACTATTAGTTTTCAATACTCATTATCATTGGGATCATCTTTTAGGTAATATAGAATTTGGAGAGGTGTATATTCATGAAAATGAAGCAGAGATGATTTCAAAACCCTATGATGTTTCATATTTTAAAGATTCTCCCAATGAAATTGTAAAAATATATGCAGAACAAAATTTTTTAATCCCTCCAGCAAAAACAATTAAAACATTAAAAGATGGAGATGTTTTTGATTTAGGAGAAATAGAGGTAAAGGTTATACATAGTCCAGGACATTCTCCTGGTTCTATATGTTTGTTAACAAGCACAGGCGAACTTTTTACGAGTGATGTAGCCTATTATGGAGATCAATTCTTACCCAAAAAAAAAGACTTTCCAGAAGTTCTTAAAACTCTTTCTAATTTGATAGATATATGCGAAAAATATAAAAACCTTGAACAAAAAAATCTTGAACTTTACCCTTCACATAGAAAATATCCATGTGATATATCTCTTTTAACAGATCTATACAAAGGTATTGAAAATATTGAGAATTTATGGGATACTAAGAAACCATTTGATTTCTTTGAGGCATGGCAGATTGATGATGACAAGTTTAGATATTTTATATCGAGAACATAAAAAAAACATAATGCTGGTTAAGTATCACACAAATCTTTTTAGTTATTTTAATTTAGATATATAAAAATGAAATTAAGAGAATTTTTTAAATCTATAAAGCAGAAGTTAAAGCAAAAACTTAGGGGATTTGCAAAAGAAAAAGTTGAGACTAAAGATCTTCTCTATCTCGAGAAAATTGTTTTATTAATTATACTCTTAACTTTTACACTCATAGCTTTAGAAATTAATAAATCTCTCAGTTATAAAAAGTATGAAAGAATTGAATTTAAATCAGCAGGAGCAAGAGTTTATGCAAACCTATATTATCCTAGTAAAACTTTATCCTTTCAAGAAAAGAGACCACTAATTATTTATTGCCATGGAATTGGAAGTAAGCGAGATTTCGATCTCAGAATACCTATAGAATTTACTAAACGCGGTTTTTATGTAGCAGCTTTAGATTATCAAGGACATGGTGAAAGTGGGGGTACTATAAATAACATCGATAAATCGACTAATACACCTGCCCTTGCTCAAGATTGTTCTAGATTATTAGAAAAATTGAAAACTTTATCACTTTTCTCAGATGTGAATGAATCTCAAATCGGACTTATTGGTCATTCACTTGGAGGTATGATTGTTCTTATGAATCAAGCCCTGAATCCAGAGTTTAAGGTTACTGTTGCATGGGCACCACTTGTTAATTTTAATCCACCTCGTTTTGGTCTTAGATGGCAAGGATATGAACAATATATACCCGTTAATTTACTAAATAGCACTAATAGTGAGAATCTACTAATAATAATGCATGTAAAGGATGAGGTCTTAGATTATCAGGATAACGCATTAAAAGCAAAAGAATTGACTAATTGTACAGTTCTTAATATAACAACTCCATTACTCGGAGGTGGGCACCAATTATTCTCAAATAAAGTTCTTGCTAATTCAATTAAATGGTTTGAATTAAATTTTTTTAATTCCGTCAGGATTAATGGTCCAATAAATATTACTTATATGTGGAATTATGTACTAATTTTTTTAAACCTAGGATTACTCATTTCAATAATTTTTCTTCTAGTATCATATTCTGCAAAATTTTTTCGATTACATGCTAGATCTAATAATAAGAGTCCTAAGAATCAAAAAAACTCTCTTTTTAAAATGAAAAAAATAGGCAAAATTATTGTAATTCTATTCTCTTCAACAATTTTTATATTAAACTGGCTATTATTTACATCTATTTTTGGTTTAATAGGAATATTTTATGCGTCCTTGGTTTTTAGTGGCTTTTTCTTACTAGTCAAATTTATAGCATATATTATACGTTTTAAACGCCAAAAAATTAAGTTTGGAAGAAAAGAATTAAAGAACGTATTGAAAGAAGAATTTAATATTAGTGTTCTTGTTTATGCATCAATATGTGCGTGGTATTTTATTTTAGTCTATTTGCTTTTTTCATTCTCTTACCCATTTGCTTTTTTTTGGCCTTCTAATATAGTTAATATTGTAATAACATTAGCAATTTTTCCAATATATTTTTCAATAGAAATTCTATTTAGAAGAATTTTCTACCCTCTCTTAAATTTTATAAAAACTGAAAAAACTAAAGCTAAATTAATTGTCATTTCAGCTTTTGTAATATATACAATTTTAATGGTTTTAGCTAGGAGTTACTCATATTTACCTTCTGTTCTCTTTACTTTTATTATTTTTTTAATAGTTACAGTTGGTAATACTATCATTTATGAACATACAAAACGTTTTAGTGCAGTGCTAGTGAGTTCATTTACTATAATCCAATTATTTTTCTCAGCTGTGATTTCGAATGTAATCGGGCTTGGTGCCTTTTCGCATTTATTCTAAAAAATTTTTAATAAACAGATCTGTTTAAATAGATCTATTTATATAATTTATATATGACACAAAAAACAATATCATTATCAGAGCGAGTTTTTAAATTATTGAAAAAGGAAAAAAGGGAAGGAGAATCTTTTTCAAATCTGATCGAGAGATTGCTTTCTAAGAAAAAAAATCCCTGGTTAATGATGCAAAAAAAATTTGATCTCGAGTTATGGGAAGGTTTAGAGGAAAAATTGACAAAAATGAGAGAGGAAAATTTAACTGGTAGTGAAAATAATGATTAAAATAGTAGAAACTAGTATAGTTATTGATTTTTTGAGAGGAAATTATCCAAAAGTAGAAAAAAATATTAAAAATTTAATATCACAGGGAATTGATTTAACTATAACTCAGATAACTTCATGTGAATTATGGTATGGAGTCTATGCCCTAAAATCTAAACAAAAACAAATTTCTGAGGCAAAAAAATTAAATAATTTTATCATCAATCTTTCCGAAATAAAAACATTAGATTCCAATTCCAGTAGGGTTTATGGCGAGATTTGCGCGGAATTGGACAGAAATGGGATGAGAGTACCTCAATTTGATTTACTGAACGCTTCTATAGCAATAGCAAATAAAGTGGCTTTAATAACAAAAGATAAAAAGCATTTTCCACGAATTGTTAAATTTTCAGAATTTGATTTTCTTGAATTATGGGAATACCAACCCAAAGAAAATTAAGAATAAAAAAAATAATATTCCTTTTTATTTAAAAGAATCAGCATATATCAATTGATAAAAATAATTTTTATTAAAACTTTTTAGATGTAGTAATTTCTATAACTTAAGTTAAAATGAAATTGATAGATAAAAAAATCTAATGTGATTTAAGATTGTTTGACAAAAATTATCTATATAAAATTCAACAAGAAAAGGAGAAATGGGAAGAAAAGTTAAAAAATGCGAAAGAACGAGATGTCAAATTTGTAACTGATTCTGAAATTCCTATTAAGCAAATTTATACACCATTGGATG
>CAYSZJ010000138.1:0-11028 GCA_964435435.1 uncultured archaeon | reverse complement strand
GAACCCTATTTTGGAAGAGGAAAAATGCAAATTATTCGATCTCTTTGGCAAGGTAAATTAGAGTTAAGCAAAGAAATGGCAGAAGTGATTTATCAGTGTCCAACCTGTAATACATGCTCTGAAGCATGTGCGTATGACATGGATAATGTTGCTATGTATGAAGCACTACGAGCAGAATTAGTAGACGCAGGATGTGGTTTAGAAGCACATGTGCCAATGAATAAAGCTATGGTGGAGCTTTTAAATCCTTATGAAAAAGATAATAAGCTTAAAAACGAGTGGCTAAAAAAACTTGATTTTAAAGTAAAGGATGCTAGTTCCGAGCAGGCAGAATATCTCTATTTTGTTGGATGTACAGCCGCCTTAACACCAGATATCGAAAATGTAGCGGTAAATACAGCTAAGATTCTAAAAAAATTAAATTTAGATTTTTCTGTGTTTGGAGAACATGAAGTATGTTGCGGAAGCGTTGCTATGAGGTCAGGAAATCTTAACGCGTTCAACATTGTTGCTACAAAAAATTATGACCTCTTTAAGAAAAGTGGAGTAAAAACCATTTTAACTAGCTGTGCTGGTTGCTATAGAACTTTAAAGAAAGACTATGCTGATTTTATGGAAGATCTTGGAATTGAAGTTTATCATACGATTGAATTCTTACGCACATATATTGAAGAAAACAATATACAATTAAAGAATCTAGAACTAAACACAACTTACCATGACCCATGTCATACAGGACGACATATGGGACTCTATGAAGAACCTAGAGAAATCTTGAAGAAGATTACTAACCTAACTGAAATGAAAACGATTAAACAGAGCGCAAAATGTTGTGGTGCCGGTGGAGGAGTTAAAAAAGGCTTTCCAGAATTAGCTTTAGAGATTTCCAAGAGTAGAATACAGGAAGCTGAAGAAACAGGTGCAGAATATATAGTAAGTATCTGTCCTTTCTGTTATAGAAATTTATCTGATGCAATAAAAGCGCTCGGATCAAATCTTAAAATGACTGATTTAACAGAATTGATAAATCAAGCTCTAGATTAAATTTCTTTTTCTTTTTTTTATTTAAGATAGAATAAATTTTTGTAAAAGGTGTAATCATTTAAATGGTAAAAATTTCAGATCCTATAACAATTAGAGATATGGAAGTAAAGAACAGATTTGGGCATCCACCTATGCTAACTAGTTCTTCTGATGCAGAAGGTCGCCCTACTCAGAGAACCATTAATGGCTATGAAGTAAAAGCGCGGGGAGGAGTAGGAATCATGACATATGAAGCTGCTCAGGTTGATCCATGGGCTAAAGGAGGAATGGGTGCGAATATTGGGAGCGATGAGAACATTCCCGCCTATAAAAAGCTTACTGATATTGTCCATAAATACGGCACTAAAATTGGAATGCAAATTAATAAAATGGGCATGATTGGATATACATTTGGGGCAATTTATGGAATGTTTCCTCCAACCAATATAGGCCCATCAAATATAGATTTAGTGCATGCAACCTCAGCTTTTGATCTAATGATGCCAACTTGGAGTGATACTGTTAGAAGTAAAAATCTTAAGATTAAAGAATTAACGGTTGAAGAAATAAGTGATATTCAAGATTTATATGCCGCAGGAGCAAAACGAGTAATCCAAGCCGGATTTGATTATGTGGAGGTCCATTCGGCCCATGGAACACTACCCTGCTCTTTCTTATCCCCTTATTTTAATAAAAGAACAGATAAGTATGGTGGTTCTATTGAGAAAAGATGTCAATTTATAAAAGAAACTGTAGCTAAAATGAGGGAAACCATAGGAGAAATCCCTCCTATTTTGGTTCGAATCTCAGCTGATGAATTAGTACATGATGGCAATAGGATTGAAGATGGGATAGAGATAGCTAAAAATCTTGAAAAGGCAGGTGTCGATTGTATAGATGTATCTCAAGGGATAATACTTAGAAGTCCTTTTGGAATAACGATTCCACCTTATTGTGAGCTTGGATGTTATATACATTTACCTGAAGCGATTAAAAAAGTTGTTAATATTCCTGTTATGGGTGTTGGGAATATAAATGACCCCCGAATGGCAGATGAATTTATTCAACAAGGTAAGGCGGATATAATTAATATGGGGCGACAATTAATTTGTGATCCCGATACTCCAAAAAAATATTTTGATGGACAAATTGATGACATAAAGCGGTGTATTGGATGTTTACAAAGTTGCGGAACTTGTGTTTACGATGCTTATGGTGGATTAGACTATCAAGAGCTAACTCCTTCAACTGAATCAAAAAAGATTGTAATATTGGGAGCAGGGATCGCAGGAATGGAAGCTGCGAGAGTATCAAAACTAAGGGGTCATAAAACGGAAGTATATGAAAAATCTGATAAAATTGGAGGTTTAATGCCTCTTCTCGCTGCAGAATACAAGAAAGAGCGTTTTATGTTAATGGTGAAGTGGTTAGGAGCTCAATTAAAAAAATTAAATATCCCAATTCACCTAAATAGAGATTTATCAAGAGAAGAAGTTGAATCATTAAATCCTGATATATTAGTTCTAGCAGCGGGGTCAGAAGCGACAATTCCCGTAAATTTAAAGGGAAAATCAAATGTTATAACTCAAGATGAATCAATATTAAAAAGTAAACCGCTTGGTAAGAACGTAGTTATTTGGGGTCTAAATGCATATTGGAAAGGAGGATTTGAAACAGTTACAACTCTAGCTGAACAAGATTATAACGTTAAAGCACTTATAGGATCCAATACTATTGTAGGACAATTGCTTTTGGGAAATGCTGGAAGACGGATGTATTTACTTAGATATTTAAGAGATAAAAAGATTCCCGTCTATACTAAAGCAAAATTGTTGGATGTAACAGATGAAGGGGTTAAATTTCTCGATGAAAACCAGGTAGAACAATTTATTAATGCAGATACTCTAGTTTATTGTGGTTCTCGAATTGCGAATGGAAGAGCTTTAAAAAAAAAATTTGAAGGAGTAGCTCCTGAAATTGTACTTATTGGTGATTGCAACAGGCCACGAGACATAAAAGCAGCTATGGCAGATGCTCAAAAATTTGCAAGAAGTTTAAAATAAAATATTATTATTTTTTCTTTTTCTTAATCTTAATTTTATCTTTTTAATAAAAAGTTTAGTTTTATTATTTAGGTTTAAATGCTCGAACTTTCAGACTAATTCCATCGCAATCAAAATTCTTAATCTCATCTATTTGTTCTGATGTTAAATTACCTTTTTCTATAAGTTCTTTTCGAGTTTCATCAGAAAATGCATAGCTTATTGGAAAATCTGCCTCTCCCATTATTTCTATATCTTGAAATCCAGCGTCTTCAATGATCTGTAGATACTTTTCCTTCTTAAGTGCTCCAGCTACACATCCCACATATGCTTCCAAGCTCTGTCTGATAATATATGGCAATTCTCCTGTTAATACTATATCTGATATCATGATTCTTCCTCCTGGCTTTAACACTCGAAAAGCTTCGTGATACACTCTTTCCTTGTCGGGAGAAAGATTAATTACACAATTTGAAATTATTAAGTCTGCAGAATTATCCGCAATAGGTAAATTTTCAATTTCACCAAGCCTAAACTCTACATTCTCATAATTGCCTTTTCTTGCGTTTTCTCTAGCACTATCAATCATTTGGGGTGTCATATCTACACCGATAACCCTCCCTGATTCTCCCACATTATTCGCTGCTAAAAAACAATCGAAACCGGCGCCTGAACCAAGATCAACTACAACTTCACCTTCTTTAATGGAAGCTAGAGCGGTTGGATTTCCGCATCCTAATCCCAAATCTGAGCCCTCAGGAACACTTTTGAGTTCTTCCTCTGTGTATCCTATTTTAGAACTATAACTTTGTGAGATCGTAGTATCCCCACAGCAAGAGTTCGAAGTTGTTTTAGTGATATTTGTAGATGGGCTACAACAACTTGATCCCCTTGAATTATCTGCGATTTTTCCGTATTGCTCTCTAACAATTATCCTTATTTTATCTTCATCCATTTCTACCATTTTTATATACCTCTATTTTCTCTTTTTATGTTTCAAACTTCCTGCGTATTATCATTTTCAATTAAGTCTTCCATAACAGGACTAAGGAAACTCCGAACCATCCCTCCAAAAGAATCTGCTTTTATTAAATTCATGCAACAAGGTTCGCTATCCTTATACATAGCTACTACAACCAATTTATCCCCCTCTTGAATATTAAACTTCTCCCTTATTTCTTTTGAAAAATAAATTTGGCCTTTTTTATCAACTGATACAACTGCTTCAACATTACAACATCCCGATTTTCCTTCTCTTGAATCACAACAGGAAGTCTGATCAACATCTTTACTCATAATTTAATCATATTTTTGATAATATTTAAATCTTCCGGATATCCGAATTATCCTTACTGTTAACAATAAACTAATTCTGTATTTAAATGTCAGATTTAACTGTTTTATGCATGTTTGAAACATATTTAAAGAAATTTTGTTCCGGAATTTCCCGAATTTTCTGATGAAAAAGGGATACTAAACAAATTTATAATTAGTAATTAGTTTGGAAAAATGAGATATAATAAGAATATAAATTAAGAATTCCTTATTGTCTTTAAATTTAAAAGGATTAATGGCTGTTTGAAGCTCAAATACATATATTAGAATATGAATTTTTTAATTCCTAAATTAGAGACAAAATCCGAGTCATTTGCTCATAAAGTAATTAAACAATTAATGTATAAGCAGATCTTAAAACATAATTCAAATATAGTGGACGCCTCCTTAGAAAAATATTTTGAGGAAAGACGAGCTGATGTTTATTTTAAATTCAAATCAGAAAAAGAGGTTGTTGTTGAGATTCAGAATTCTCGAATTGCCTCAAAAGAAATTACGCAGAGAACAAAAGATTACAATTTAAAAGGTATCTACGTTTTATGGATTTTATATGGACAGGGCAATTGTGTAGGCTCTATTAAAAATCCTGCGCATGAGAAAAATAAAAAAATATCACCTGCAGAAATGCGACTTCATCAACTCTATGGTGGGAGAGTATATTATGTAAACATTAATTCTTATGATGATAGAATTACAGCAACAAAACCTTATGCATTGTGCTTCTCAAATTCAGATAATATACAACCAATCTTATTTAGAAAGAATTTTGATTCATTTTTTATTCGAAATGTTAATTTTTCATTCGTTCCTAATTGGAATTTAATGTGTAAAACATACAATAAATATAAGATTGCCCGTTTTTATGATAAAAATTCAAAATATGCATTAGCAAATATGGTAAAACAGTTTGCTACACGTTATAATGTCTTTACAGATAAAAAATATAGGAGATCAAAGTATACAAAAAAATTTCTTAGGATGATCAATAATTTTTTTCAAGATGAATATGGTAAATTTATCATTGTAGATGCTATAATCAAATTAGTGGTTTATGATAAACTATTACTAAATAAACAATATTTAGTAAAATATAAGAAAAAATTAAAAAAGAAGGCTAAAAAAAAGGTTAAATAAAATCTAAGACGTAAATAGATTTATATTTCCATTTATTCAGTAAAAAAGAATTATAACAGCAAAAACAGATCTAAGAAAAATAAATCTAAATTTAAATCTTTTAATAATTTTAAATTGTTATAAATATAGGCATAAACATTCTCTTCACGAAAATATCTTAAGCTTAAATAATCTCCTTTTACTTCCCTTAAAACATCTACTACTTGTCTAAGTAGCTCCTTTAAAATATTTAAAACTAATTCCTTATCACATTTGATAAGATTAATATCAATAAAATTAAACCATGACTCTTTTGAAAAAGAAATATTTTCCAATTCAGGCTCATCACAGAAATCTTTTCTATTTCTAAACTCAATATATAAGTTTTCTATGCGATCCATAATTAGATTTTTAGATTTGCTATACATTTTGTTTTCTATGACATTTCTCAACATTATAAAGATTCTTTCAAAAATACCCAAAATATCAAAAAAATCTGCTACTTGAGTAAGACTCTCAACCTCTTCCCATTGATTGTAATAATCTTCGATTATATCAAGAAAAGGTAAAAAAACATTAATATCTCCATCCCAACTTTTTTTTTTTCTTTTCCATACAGGATCAAATTCCTTTATAAATGAATTTTTTATAACATTTAATCTACCTTTTAAAAGCCCTGTCTTTACATTCTTAGTAGCAGCAGCTACAAATAATAAATTATATTTTTGTTCCAATATGTAAATCCATCTTAATCCTCCCATTTCAATAGAATCTAATGATTGGTTAAATTCAATCATAGAAAAATGATGGAACGCTGTTAAAAATCCAGATACTATATCTTCATCCGCTTTTGTTTTCAAAAATGATTTATATAGCAGCTTATTTCCCGATTCACTGTCTAATACCCAGATGATCATTTCGAAATCTTATAAGTAAGTAATTTTTGGATTGAGTATATTCTATAATATCTTATATTTATATATAGAATAATATTTGCCTATTCCTTATTTATTTTATTTTAAGGTTATTATAATTACAGAATATAAAATTTCATGCAAAATATTAATCTATCTCAATTATATTAAATTATAAAAATCAGAATAAACAAAATAATCATTTTAAGCTTGATTATCATCTTGATGTATTTCGCCAATGTTCTCTAATTCATTGGTAAAACCATTTTCAGTATTATTTTCTAAAAAATCATCGATATACCTTTCAATTTCCTCTACACGTATATAAATAAAAAATTGAAAAAAAGAATTGTTTAATGACCTTTTAGTAGTATACTCTCTTCCCCTTTTCTGCCTTCCCAGATTTCTACGAGCTGGTAAAACATTCTCGATTTAATGTTCTCTCTTTTATATCGAAAAATTCGAATACGTCCAAATTTATGTTCCTGTATTAGATTACATGCTTCAAGAACTCGCAAATGCCTTAAGGCGATGTTATAACTCGTCCGTGCTCTATTAATAACAGAAGTTATGGATAATTCTTCTTTACGAGCTAAAATCTTTAGAATGCGTACACGTATTTTGGAGCCAAATAGTCTTTCAATGGTATATTTCGATGTGGGCGGCAACTTTTTTCACGTATGAAAGATAGGTATATCATAATTAAAACTATTAAGACTCTAGGAATTTTCATACTTTTATTGAAATTTGTCGGAGTCCTGAGTATTATTTTTAAAGGAATTTTAATAATCTTGAGAAGTCAAAAATAAGTGGGTAAGTAGTTATTGAATAAAAATTATGCTATAAAACAAGCAATACAAACTATTATAATTAGGTTTAATAACTATTTAAATGAGGTAGATAGTCTCAGTGGAAAAGAAAGAACTTAAAAGATAAACCTACCTTATGTCTTGAGAATCTGAATATACTAATCCAATTTTCTGAAGAAAAACATTGTTATAGACCAATACGCCCATATAATTTAGATGTATTTATTCCTTAAGCTATACCAATAATAAGTAGAATACATCACCTTAAAAATTCCTAATTCATATCGTTCATAATTAGAAAATAAAGAAATTTCATCCTTTTTAATGTGATAAAATCAGATTGATTTGGTATCAAGCTAGTACTTATTACATTTCTTAACTCTCGTATTATTTTTGAAAGGGTATCTTCAAATACTTTTAAATTGTGGAAATCACATGAGTGTATTGCTTCTTCTATGACATTTTTTATCAAATCAAAATCAAATGTTTTTACCATGTGAAATATTCTAAATCAATATATTTAAACAAAAAACATCTAATAAAATAATAAAGTGAAAAAAAGATAGTTCTATTATACTATTGGTGATTTTGCTTTAATTAATTTCCCAAATAATAAAGTCTTGTTTTTCTGAATGAACTTCCATCCGAATCCTGAGAGCTCTTCAAGTGGACCTCGAATCCCCTTCGGATTTCCGCTCTTAGTGAAGGTTATCTCTGTATCTCTCACCGCCTTAAACACTTGGTAGGGAGTCTTAAATTTTTCAATTAATAACTGTGCTTTTTTTGGACCTGTGTCCAGAAGCCCTTCAATAATAAATACTCGCTTTTCTTCTTTACTTAGACTTTTTGGAGCTCTCCGTGAAAATATAGGCATATCATCTTTCACCTGCTCTCGATACGCAATCCGCTCAATAGCAATTGCGGTATCGGAGATATGCCTTGTTGGGATGACTGAAATCCCTAACTTATAGGATACGAATGCAAGGGCACCATAAATAGACGTAATGCTCATGCCTGTGTTATTCATAACTTTATCATTAAGCCCTTCTATTATAAGTATGGGAATTGGATATGCATCCTTTAACCGTACTAGCTGTTCAAACAATCTCCCATCTGAGATTGAGGACACATAATCAGAACCCTCCTTCCGTTCAATAGCGACATCTTTAGTTATGACAATGTCAGCTACTTCTAACTGCTTAACTTCGTATGTAATCCTATCTTTTCTTTGGGCCAATATTTTTTGTAGTTTATGCTCCCTAGTATCCACAATAACATGAACTATTTTGCTCATTTTACACAGCACCTACGAGCCAATACTTAAGTAAACAATCTTTTTCTCTGGATTATATCGAATAATTTCTAAATATAAATCATCTAAATAATGCCCCCAAATACCATACGGACCATCTGATTCTTTTCGATTATATAACCGTTCATAGATTCCCGGATCACCAACCGCAGCAGTCTCTTCATCATAGATTTTCTTATAGTTCTCATATATAAGCCTGAACAGATCCATTCTAGAGAATCCCCCCTTTTTCTCACACTCTACCAGAACCTCTATTGAAAACGGATAAGTGAAACGAATGGATACCTTCTCATCCTTAATAATTATCTCATCGGCGTTAATTAATCTGGCTCGTAAATTTTCTCTCATATAATCCACAACTGATGGGGTATGATGATGCTCTATTTCCAAGAAAAAGACATAATTTCCATATGGATCTTTTTGTGTATCTTTTATCATACACTTATTTTTTATCCTGTATATTTAAACAAAAATTTTTATCTTAAGTTTTTAAATATTCTGCTTCTATAATATAAATGCTCAATTCTTTATCCTATTGTCTAGAGCTGTTTTTTTAAAGTTATTTTTGATATCAAATTCTATAATAGAACTCAAGATATTATTAAAATCATTCAGCTCTTCATCCTTTCCAACCGCATTACGACCTAAGTAATTTATTGTGTTAGCCATGCCTAGAAAACAAGGTTTGCACATTTTGATAGAATTATCATCATCTTCCATGCATATAGAGAGACAATTTGTTAATTTTCTGCAATAATAACAGATATCTTTATTAGAGAATAGATCCCAAACAGCATACTCCTCGAGACTTGCTAATTCTGCTTTCTTTTTACCTTTTTGCAGAGCTTTAGGTAGCTTCATGATAATGATATTTTCTCAATATATTTAAAGAAAAAAAGAGAAAATATGTTCTTAAAAAATGATTAAAAAAATTATAAACATAAATTCCAATACAATATTTTTGTTCTTATCCTATTTTGATCTCATAATCGAATTCTTTAAAAAATATAAGATAAAGATCTTATTACATTTACCCTAATTTTTATACTAACTTTCAATAGATACTTAAAAGAAAAACTTAGTCTGAGACGGAATTGAAAAAAACTGCCCCACTTGGCAAAAAAATAACTGAAGAGTTCCTTTTCTCAATACCGGAAGATCAATTTCATAATTTATATCTCGAAGTAAAAAGCATTATAGATCATTTTAAAGATAAATATGAAAAAAATTTCTTTCTTGGAGAATTTATTAAGAAGGACTATGATATGCTACTAAAAAACAGGTTTAAAAGCCTAAAAAAGAAATATGGCGAATTAAATTACGATGTCTTAAATAAAGATAAAATAGTCAAGGATCTGAAAGATAAACAAAATGATAAAATTTCAATTCGAGAATCCTTAAGAGTAATTGGTGAAAAGTATAATCTAACAGGATATAACTTAACCTTAGAAATGTTGCCTCTTATTATTGGTGCAAAATGGGAAAGGAAATTAAAAAAATATAAGAGAAATAACCTATTTATTGTATTTGATGAAATATATGATAAAGTAATATCATCATTACATCTTCCTACTGATAAAAAGGTGAAATATACCTGTTTTACTCTGTTTTTGGATATCTGGAATAAGCTTAAGCGGGGTACAAAACTTAGAGGTCTACAGAATCTAAGTCCGATCATAATCTTTATGTTCTTCAACATGAAAGGACGGAATCTAACCATTAAAAATAGAACAGATACGATTCATATCAGTGATAAAGATATGAGACACGGATTAAAGGAAATCATTAAAGTGTATTCCCAATATCTCGAAAAAGACAAAAAACTCTTAGCGCTCAATAGAATAAAAAATTCAGGCTAAATTTCGACTTCCAACAGAATTTAGCCCAAATTCGAAAGCAATTATGGAAAAATTGTGGTCATATATCAGTAATACCACAGAAGATGTGATTGCGGGAACTGTATGCGTGCTCACAGTAATTGCTATGGATCTAAACGAATATAATTATTCTCAAATCTGTAAGAATATAGGAATTGCTCCAAGCACGGTAATCTATCAGATAAGAAATAAGCTTTTCAAAAGATTACATATTTCTGGGTTTCAGAGTGTCGTAAAATCAAGAGAAATGATTAAAGAACTGATCATGAAAAATGTCAATATTAAAATTCCAAAGAAATAAAGAATGTTAAATCTTTTACATGAATAAGTATTAAGGATTAAATGATTCAATATCAAAATTAGATTACAAAAAGTAAATTAACTATAAATAATAGTGGATGAAAAGATTAATTCAATATGACGGTTAATTTTACAAATGAATGATAAATTGTTAAATTTATTTATACAGTTAATTCTTCAAAAATATTTTCTTTTTCTTTATAGCAACCAATTTCTGAGCTTTTATAGATAAACCTTTAATTATATTAATTTAGTCGGTTTAAAGCGAATAGTTTTTGTGATTTTAAAATTACTTGGTATTCT
>CAYSZJ010000137.1:0-11144 GCA_964435435.1 uncultured archaeon | reverse complement strand
GCTTCCAGAGTTCGGCAAGTAAGGGAAATCGAGCGGCATAAACTCCTTGTGATTTACCTCCTAATAATAAAGCAGTATCTATAAAAAAGTACTTTAAACCGTTTTTAGCAAGGAAATATTCCACACCGGGTCTATCATATTCTTCTCCCGATATCGGATTTTTCCATCGGTATCCTGGTCGATAAGCGCATTCAGGTAACCACGCACCTGTGGGGGCTCTTCCAAAATGCCTTTTATAACTATCTACAGCTGTTTTAAATTGAGCATCAATTGAAGATTCTTTAGAAAGTAGTGGAGCATACCCATGAGTAGCTCCACAGGTAATTATATCTAAAAATCCCATATCTTGCAAATTTTTAAACGCACCTACAACATCTTTATTGTATCTATGAATAAAATTATCCCTCACACGCTCATAAAACTCTTGCCACCATTTAGTTAATTTGATTCTTCCCTCTTCGTATTTATTTTCTGTAAAATCATCATAATCATGCAATGCAGCATTAGATTTTTCATCTAAATACCCTAAAAAACCATCTACAAATCTAGGATGCCGAAGCATTTCACAGAGAACGGGAGTGAGCCCCATTGTAAGCCTTGGATGACATCCATCATCAACTAATTTATATAACTCTATAAGAAGGGGGATATATGATTCCGCAGCTGCTTCATTCACCCAATCCATCCCGTGTGGCCATACACCATGTCCTAATACCCAAGGCAAATGAGCATGTAATACCAATGAAAAAGATCCTAATTGTTCAGTCATAATTGAAAATTTTTGATTAATTTAATAATAAATAGGAATCAATCAATCATATTTAATTTTTTATTTCTAAAATATTAAAAATAGTCCACGTATTTATTAGAATTTACTATAACTTCAAAAAAGAGACTTTAATAAAATTATATACCTATAACTTTTAATGTTTTTTTATTATATCATTGAATAAGTCATATCATTTAAAATAATAGATCTCAAAAAATAATTAAAAATCGTTAAAGTTATATATTTTTATTTAGCTTTTTAACATATATTAGTTCCAACTAAAAATTTATCGTAAATTCAAAAAAGTAGTTTTAAATGGCTCAGATTCCAATTAAAAATCTTAACGAATTAAAAAAGAATGGAAGAATAGTAGGAAGAGCAAATTATGTATTCACGCCAGAGATTTCAAGCTCAATTGGGTCGATTCATGGAAGTCTATTAAAGCAAAATGAATCTATTGTTATGGGCAGAGATTATCATAATGATAGCCGTATGTTAAAAAGAGCTTACACTTCTGGAATGATGTCTACAGGAATTAATCTTTTAAATTTATCAGATTGTACTTTTCCTCTTTTACAATTTACAATACGACGATTTGGAGCTAGTGGGGGTGTATATTTTTCAGGAGGACATCTTTATAGTGAAGATGTTGGAATTAAATTCTTAGATGCGGGAGGTATTGAATTAACTCAGTCAGAAATTCAGAGGATAATCGAATTATATAATATATACCCTGCAGATGTAAGACGAGTTGCACCTAATGAAATTGGTCAAATAACGGCTATTCCACAAACTGCTGATATATATATTAAATCACTTCAGCAATTTGTCGATAAAAAAAAAATAAAAAAAGTAAACTTAAAGATCGTAGTGGACTGTTCTTATGGACCAACAGGAAAAATCACTCCATTATTGATTAATGATATTGGTGTCGAAGTTATTGCATTAAATACTCATTATCGTGAAAGGTCTTCTAGTCCTGTTCCAAGTATCAATACAATTAGGAATACAGCAGATATAGTGAAAGCATCAAATAGCCATCTTGGTGTGTGTTTTGATGTCGATGGTTCAAGAATTTTAGTAATAGATGAGAACGGGTTAGAAATTAGTTTTGAAGATTTATTAATGTTGTTTATATCATTTGATAAACGAATACAAAAATCTAAAGGGAATACAATAGTTACTACACCCTCTATTTCACCTATAGTACGAAATTTTATAGAAGATGGTGGTTTTCCTGTTAAACAGGTCGAAAATTACCCCGGAGAAATCTCAAGACAAATTAGAGAAGAAAGAGCGTGTTTTGCTGCGGCAGATACTCTTAAGTTTTACTTCCCTGAGTTCGCTCCCTTCAGTGATGGCAACTTTATATTATTAAAAATTCTTGAAATAATGACAGCTCAAAATGATCTTCTTAGCTCATTGACTAGAGGATTTCCTAAAGGTATAAAGATAAACAAGACATTAGCTGTATCCCCTGAGTTAATTGATAATATTCATAATCGGTTAAGAGAAGTAGTGGAGGAAAATGGCTATAGATATCATGATATCATAAATGAATTAAAAATAATTGAGGATGATTCATATATTATTATAAAAGTTGCGTTGCACAGAAATTCAATACTTTTATCAGCAGAGTCAGAAGATAAAGATAAAGCACAGGAAATGATTAAAACCATGGAAAAGGTAATTTCTAAACTCTAAAACTTAAATAAATTTGATCCCCTGCATTTTTAATTTAGGATTTGATTAATTATAATTTTCCATAAAATAGAATTAAAATTTAAAAAAAATAGAATCAATTATATTATAATATAATACTAACTTAAGAATTTAATAAAAGGATGATTTAATCGTGGCGTTAGACGTAAGTTCAATAATAATTTTAGTAACCTTATTTATTATTTACGGTGTATTTTTATCGTTTGATTTGTTCAAGCGAGAGGAGAAATACGGATATTTAGCATACATTGTAGCAGTAGTTCCAAGTAATTATCTGTGGTATGTTAGTTTAGAAATTGATAATTTTGACGTGCTTGGTGCTTATTTAGTGCTTTTTGTATTATGGATTATAATATTACTACGCGATACAATTGGAGTTTATCTTAAAAAGAATAAAGAGATAAATGAAATATTACTCTATCTCAGTCTGGGAATACTTGTACAATTGATTGTTAGTGCTATTTTGCCAGAAGTTAATTCTGATTTAGAAACTAACACAGAAAAATTATGGTTTTTCTGGTTACCTAATGTTCACTCAGCAGATTTTAGTTCTTCCATTGCAACCGCATTTAAAATAGCAGCTACATTGTTAGTACTGTTGGTTATTATTCCGCTAATAATTGATATTAAAGACGAAGAAGTCCCATTCCCTGTGTTTATCATTATTATCGCGATATTTGTAGCTCCATTTCTGTATCTAAGCTATATATGGCTTCCTAATGCGATGGCTGTGTTAACTTTCTTGCTTTCGGTGATACTATTTATTGTTTTGTTAATTATAACAAGGAGTGGAAAAGAAACAAAATAAAAGAAAATTTATCTATTAAATTTTTATTATTATTTTTATATTTATTTCTTGATAGATTATCAAAATTAATGCGAATTCAAATATAGATTAATAATTATTATTTTAATATGGCTAAGAAAAAAAGTCAGGCGCATAGTAAAGAAGATTCTATAAGAAAACCAATTGATGAGAAAACCCTTCAAGATCTGCCTGGAGTTGGAGATGCAACATTAAATAAGTTAAAAGAGGCTGGAATTTTATCGATTAGAACACTTGCTATGTATCCGTTAAATAAATTAACTGATGAAGCCGGTATAGGTGAAAAAACTGCCGAGAAACTGGTAAAAACTGCTCAAGATATAGAAAAAATGGGATTTAAGTCAGCAGATAAGATATGGGAGAAAAGAAGAATATTGAATCGATTATCAACAGGTAGTCATAACCTTGACGATTTATTGGGAGGTGGAATTGAACCAGGGGCATTAACAGAAATTTATGGAGAATATAGGACAGGAAAGACTCAACTTGCACATCAATTCTGCGTAAATGTTCAATTACAATATGAGCAAGGAGGTCTTGAGGGAAATGCCCTATATATAGATTCTGAAGGAACATTTCGCCCAGAAAGGATAATTCAAATGGCTACTGCTATAGATTTAGATTATAATGATGTATTAAGAAATATTACTGTGGGACGCGCCTATAATAGTGATCATCAAATCCTTTTGGTGAGAGAGGCTCCTAGAATCATAAAAGAAAAAAATATTAAATTAATTGTTGTGGATTCATTAATAGGTCATTTTCGAAGTGAATACATTGGAAGAGGGACTCTATCAATGCGTCAACAGATTTTAAATAGTCATATTCATGATTTATTACGGTTATCAGAAGTATATGATGAATTAGCAGTTGTTTTTACAAATCAAGTATCTGCAAAACCAGATGTTTTTTACGGAAATCCTCTTCGAGCTACAGGTGGAAATATTGTTGCCCATGGTTCAACTATTAGAGTCTATTTAAGAAAAGGGAAGGGAGAACAAAGGATTGCTAAAGTTGTTGATGCTCCTAATCTACCTGAAAGTGATGTTGTGTTTTCTATCACCGAAGATGGAATAAAAGATTAAAAAAAACAAAATTAGTGAAATTTAACTTTCTAAGGCTCAAATTAATAATCTATATTTACGTTTACTTCCATCCCGTTTCTTAATGATTCTGAAATTATACAATATTGCTCAAAAAATTTCATACATTTATCAGCTCTTTTAAGCATATTAGGATCATCAATTTTTGGAGTAATATTAATATCTATTGTTTTAACTCTCCAAAATCCCTTCTCATTTCGTCTTATAACAACTTCTGCTTTTCCATTTAGTTCTTTTAATGTAAATCCTTTCTTTTTTAAACAGAATGTAAAACTTGCGGCTAAACAACTCAAAACAGATAAGGCCAACAAGCTTGAAGGGTTAGGTCCTATCTTATCAGAGTATTTATTATGCGTTTCATCAATAAATAAATCTTCCACTCTTATTTTACCAAGATCGCATCTATATGTCATTTCTTCTTCTAATTTAATACCAACCTTAACTCTAGATTCTCTTAACATGAAAATATTACCTTATTTTAAATTAAAAATAAAATTATAAAAAATTAGAATTACAATTCAAGATTAACATTTACCTCGATACCAGCTCTGACAGACTGCGTTACGATGCAGTATTGTTCAAAAAAGCTAACACCATCCTTTACTTGTTTTAAACATTGTTTTGCTCTTTTAAGTGTATCAGGGTTTTCTATTTTTGGTACAATATCAACATCTATTTTTTTAATTCTCCAAAATCCTTTTTCATTTCTGGTGAGTGTAACTTCCGCTTCTGCATTGAAATCGTCTACTTGAAAATTCTTCTTCTTTAAACAAAATATAAAACTAGCACTTAAACAACCTAAAACTCCTAAAGCAAGTAGTCTTGAGGGATTTGGTCCCAACATATCTACTTCTTCATGATGTTCCTCATCAATATAACAATCTTTAACCTTTAAATTTCCTAAGTCGCATTTAAAGATCATTTGGGATTCAAATTCATCCAGTTTTATCCCAACTTTAGTTTTCATTTCATTTGAAATAATAATCACCCTATTACAAGTAATTAATACAATAATTAACCAAATTTTTACTAATTAGATTCAATATCTTTAAACAAAGTGAATAATTTTTCTTTTTTTGATTTGTCATCTCTAATATTATTAAGCCACTTATTTAATTCAAGTAATTCAATTTTATAGTTCTTTAGATCTTCCCTTTCGTTTGATTTAATTATTGAAAATTTGATAGAATCGTCAATATCACATCCTTTTTTCACAAATTTTAAACATTGGTTAATTCTAGAATAAATTAAATCTTCGTTGATTTGCTCACTAGCTATTACGTTTATCTCATTAATCATCCATTTACCATTCTCTGTTTTTGAGGTTTGAATTTTTAATTCAGGAAACTCTAACTCTTCTTTTTCATTTCTTAAACATACTACTAAGCTTGCATTTATACAATTTATAATAGTCTCATCCATAATAATAGGAGAATTTTTCGATAATCCATTAAGGTCGCTTTCTCCGACTTCATTAAGAATACAATTAAATAAGTTAGTATCATTTAGATTACACTCAAAAGTCCTTTCTTCATTTTCACTCATTTAAATCATTCCTAAAAACAGCTAAAATCTAATTGTTTAATTATGATATATCTAATATTTTACTAAAAATTTAGACTTATTAATTATAAATTAGCTTACTTTATTTTTTCAATTTTTTTTAAATGAAAATGCCGAGATAAATGAAGAAATATAAAAGGAAAATATAAAAGTGTTATAAGAATAAATTCAAATGCATAAATTATTACAAATACCATCATTAAGATAAAAAGGAAAATTTCAATACCTATACAGATTTTATTATTATAATATCTAGCATCAAAAAATGATGTCGGGTTCTTATATTGAGATAAATATTCAGAAAGATTTTCAAACTCTTCTTTAGAAATCAAAAATTTAAATCCTACTTGTTTTTTTTGGAAGTAAAAAAAGTTAGTACCCCAATCTAATGCGTCAATAATAATATGAATGAAATATGAGATACCACTTATGATTAAAACTATAGAATTGAATATAACCCCTAAAAATAAGACGATTATGCTTGGAATTATTGAATGGGTAATTAACATCCTATGATTGTGATCTTGAGCAAATTTAGAAAGAAATACATCAAAATCACAAACAAATGAGAATAAGACGATGAGTGAAAATTCAAAAAGGTTGAAATGAAAAAAGTAGTTGAGAATTGACGCAAAAATAACCCCTACAGAAAAGTGACTATTTATATGCATATAAACCGATTAATATTCATTTGTATACTAATTGATATAAATCTCTTTTTTCATTCTCTTTTTGATTCTCTTTTTGGTTTCGAATCCTGCTGATCCTTTTTTCTCAACTAAAAAAGAAGCTGCTGATGATGCTAAATAAGCAGCTTGTTTGATTGATTTCAAAGATTTATCAGAATGAATAAATTCATATAAAAATATTGAAAAATATACATCTCCGGCACCAGTTTCATCTACAACTCTCCGGGCTTTAAAAGCAGGAATTTTCAAGATTTTTTCTCCTCTTTTAATGAGCATCGAGCCTTTCTCTCCTAATGTCATAATAAAAATACCGTCATTATCATATTTATTAAAATGAGTCATAACCTTTTCAAAATTATCACCTTCCTCGGCAAGGAGTTTCATTTCTTCTTCTGATCCTTTCAATATTAATCTGTCTCCAATTAAGTGAATAATTTTTTCCATATTGGAAAAGATTTCATTATCATAAATATATGCTACTTTACCAAGTTCATCAATTTTTCTAATAAAACCTTGTAAATCTATACCAATATACGTTTCAGGAAATTGTTTTAAAATTTGAGACACATATTCAAATGAAATTTCATTACATAAGGGAACAAGTACAAATACATCTGGAGGTTCATTGAGATATTCTAACGGAATATCAGTAAACTTAAGATTTGGGCTCCTTGATTTTAGAGTTAATGACCTTGTATGATTAAAATAATCCAATACAAAATTCGTATTTTCTACTTGGGAGTATTTAATTCCTCTTAAATCGATATTTTTATTTTTAATTTTATCTAATAAATTGCTATTAAAATTTGATTTGCCTATATGAGAAATTATACCAATCTTAGCATTTTGAGTATATTTACTTAATGATAATGAACAGAATGACACACTACCTCCTAAACTGGGCTTGTTTATGCGTTTAAATCGTATTATATTATCAACTGCAAAATGCCCCGCAAAAATTAGGCTTTTTTTTTGTTTATTCATTTAGGATGATTGTAATTTTTCAATAATTTTATTCTTTTCCTCTAATGAAATTTTTAATTTATTTATCCTGTTTTGTAATTCTTCAACTAAATTAGACATCGGACCAGAAGGAACTGTAATTTGAGATGATTGTGACGATCTCAATTCAGTTATTAAGAGATCTCTTTCTTTTATTTGCTCCTGAAGTTCTTTAATCTGTTCTTCATAAATTTCAACTGAAAATTGTGGTTGAGGTTCCTCAATTTTACTTTGAAGATTTGCTTGTAAATTTGAAAGTTCAGTTTTAAGTTCTTCATTTTCTTTTTTTAATTCTTTTAATTCCTCAGGTTCAAGTTGAAAACCACCAGCTTCAACTGTTTCTTGGAGTTCAGTTTTTTCTAAAGTTAATTTATCAATAATTTTTTTATATTTATTAAGATCTGCTTGAAGGTCTTGGCAGAGTATTTCTAATATTTTTGAAGAAGTTTGTGGAGGTATGGGTTTTATAACAGCGGATTTTGAGGTATCAACTGGAACCACATAATCCACTTGTTGCACTTTTTCTTTTTCAATCAACATTTCATTTAAAGACTTATTCTCCTCAGTTAAACGTTCAATTTTTTGTTCAAACTCATTAATTTGAGATTTTCTTTTTGCTAATTCTGATTTTAGTTCATCAATTAATGCTTGATTTATACCCTCTTCTTTTTCAGAGATAGAACTAGCCGTTGATTCCAATTGTTTTGAAAGATCACTTATCTTATTCTGTAATAACGCCAATTCATTAACTTTTGTTCTTATTTGTTCATCTTTCTCTATTAAACTGTTTGTTATACTTTTTACTTTATTATTTAGCTCCAATTTTTCTTGCTGAATTTCATGCACATTTTTTCCATCAGCAATCCCTGCTTTTTTTACCTCCTCTTTTAATCTCTCGTTTTCTTCAAGAGTCTTTTTTACAATTTCTTCGGTTTTACTGATTAATTCTATGTTTTGTTTAATTTTATTTCTTAGGTCTTCATTTTCTTTTTCTACTTCTCCTATCCTATCTAAAGTTTCTCCGATAGCACTTGGTTTTTGTATTTCAGTCTCCATTTTTTTTCTCCAGAGACTAATAAAGTCCTCTACTTTTTCTTTATCTTCAGGCATCTTTCTTAGGTTAATTTTTATTAATATTAATTTTTAATCTCTAATAAAATATTATTTAATTAATACTCCTGAAAAGTACCCCACGCAATAGCCACCAATACTTCCAGTTCTTTCAGAACTTGTATAGTATTTCAATAATTCCCCTTTTGTTACATTTAGATTTTTGCAAATTAACATCATGGTAGTAATTGTTTGTGGGCCGCATATTGAAGTTTTTAAAGCTGCTTCAAGAGTTTTTTCTGGATTTAAATTTTTAAATTCTTCAATTACTGCTAAATCGATCTTCTTAAATTTATCTAATTGGTTTAAATCACTTACTGATTTATGCGACATATCAGAAGAAGCTAAAATAACAACATCTTTATCTATTGAATTTATTGCTTTAGTTATATCATTAGAAATTTCATTCATTGTTTTAAAATCTCTCGTACCAGCTATTTTAATAGTGACAATTTTCACATCTTTATCTTGAGAGCAGTATTTTATAAATGGTAACTGAATTTCTATATTATGTTCTTGCTCAGGTTGAAAGCCGATGAACAGAGAATTATCTTCTTCGATTATTTTACTATTTTCGAGTATTGATTCTGATAATTCTTCATCAATCTTCAAGTTTCCTAATGGAGTTTCCCATTCTCCTTTTCTAATCAATGCTATTTTATGATATCCTATATGATCAGTTCCTAAAACTATAACCGTGTCAGGAATTTTTTCTTTAAATAAGTTCAAAAAAGTAAATGCTGCACAGGGCCCAGAATAAGCCATTCCTGCGTGTGGAGAAACTCCGCCTATAATACTTCTCTCATCTTTATTCCTTGATAAGGGCTCTTCATTAGGACCAAATTTCTCATCTTCAAAATATTCTTTTAATGCTTCAGATAAACCTTTTTTTGATCCAGGATACCAACTTCCTGCGTGAGTTGCCCTTCTAATTACCATTCTATCAATCACCGATAATTATTATTCCAATATTAAAAATATTATTTTTGTAACTTAAATAATTTAATCTAATCGTTGAGAAATTGTAAGATTTATTAAGTTATAGTTAATAACTCTTCATTGATGAAAGAAGGAAAGGAAGAACAAATCTCTCTTGATGATATTGAAGTACCAGAAAAAATCCCTGTAAAATTTATAAATAATCGAGTTATTGTATTTAACCCTTTATTCGCTTCTTATCTTTATGTAAAAAAAAAATTTTTTGGGAGCCCTCTCGGAATTAGTAAACCTCGATTAGAATATTTTTCAAAACCTAGTGAGTTGTCATTAATAGAAGCGTATTATTTATTAGAAAATGATGAAATTACGATTCTTGATGTTAAAAAGCAAAAAAATTTAAATCCTAAGGAGTTTTTTGATATAGCTAAGAAAATCCATAATAAGTTCGAAGATAAATATATTATATATAAAGATTTAAGAGACAAGAAATATGTTCCAAGACCCGGTCTTAAATTTGGAGCAGATTTTGTAGTGTATAGGAAAGGGCCAGGACTTGAGCACTCACTTTTTATGGTACATGTTTTACCGCATAATTCAGAAATTACAGCTATAGACATGGTAAGAGCAGGAAGGCTCGCAACCTCTGTGAGGAAAAAGTTTGTTATCGCGAATCCTTTAACAAAATCATATTACTTCTTTGAATGGTTTAAACCATAAGATAATTTAGTAAAGAAGAAGTAAACGTTAAATAGTTAAAAGTCTTAATTTTCGAATTAATTTGTCTTTTAAATTTTCAATTTGTTGAAAATCAGCATTACTTATGGTGTGTCTAATTCTTAAAATTTCACTTATTAATTCTGGGTCTAGTAAATCTTCTATTAAAATTCCCTGATCTATAAGTATTTTTCCTTCATTATAAATTAAGAGAATTATTTTAATTAAACCTAGCAGTTTTTTAATCGTAGTATAATTATCAATATCATCAAAAGCACTCTGGATTAAAAAACCGTTTTTAATTAATTTTGCGATGAAAAGAACTAATTGTTGGTCCTCTGGTAAATTTTTCTCTCCTATAAGTTGAATTATATACTTTAAATCCTGTTCTTGAGATAAAATTTCATTTACTTGGTTTCGACATTCCATCCAGTCAATATCTATCTCTGCCCAATCAATATCTCTTTCATACCACCATTCTTCTAAATAAGAGGGATAATTTGAGTATGAATTAAGCCAGTTAATAGCAGGATAATGTTTTAAGTATGCTAGTTTAGGATCGAGTGCCCAAAAAACTTGTACCAATCTTTTTGTAGTTGCTGTAACTGGTTCACTAAAATCGCCAGCGGGAGGAGAAATAGTACCTATAATAGTCAAAGAACCTTCTCTTTCATTTCCTTGATGATCTGTTCCAAGTGTTTTTACAA
>CAYSZJ010000136.1:0-11241 GCA_964435435.1 uncultured archaeon | reverse complement strand
ATGGTCTGAAAATTTATAATGCAATATTCGAAGGTAAAAAAAGTGTCGAAATTGATGACATTGAATATCCAATAAAAAAATTTTCAAGTGGAATTAAATATGTTGATCTTTTTGGATATCGCTTTATAGAACAAAATCGTAATAAAAAATCAGAATGGGCAAAAAAAGCAAGAGAAGGCCATAAAATCATGTGGATTATTAAAGGACGTAGATATATGGCACAAATCATGAATGGGCAGTATAAGGATTTAAAGAAAAACTCAGATTAATTAAAATTTAAAAAATTTTTAGTTTTAGAAAAGTGCTTGAATCTCTTGAGCCCTAAAAAAACACATTGTAAAATATTAACTTGTTTAATATCCTCATTTAATTCTTAAATTTCCCTTTAAACTTTTCAGTAATCAATTCTAAATATGATTCTCGTATGGATTCTTCTTTTTTAACCCCAAACAAACTTAAGAAATCGAATAGAACTTTTCTAGCATCGTTAAGTTTTTTAGAAGAATCTAATAAATATTCGATTTCTACAAAATGTTGTTTTAAAAGTGGTATATAATCAATTAAAGCTTCAATATGGTAGGTTTTAAAGTCAAACTCATATAATTCTCTTTCCTTTCTTACCGTAAAAATTTCTTGGAAACTTAATTCTTTTAATAATGTTTTCATTCTTTCTATATCTTCAATCTTAATATCAATCTCTTCCCGAGTTTTTGTGGAATTGTCTATCTTTTTACCTTTATAGGTTATATAATGATTTATGGTTTGTTCCCTGGTCTTATCATTTTTGTTAAATTCTATAGCTTTTCTCACTCTTAAAGCTTCATCAGTTTTTTTAAAATCTCTTAATCCTTTTGGCATATTAAAATAAGTATCTTCATGAAGTAATGATGCTTTATATACACCATTGTTTTCTTTGAATTGTTTTCTTATTAGATCTGGATCTGAAATTTTAACTTTAATTTCTACTTCAATCATATTAATACCTTCTAATCTGATAACAATTATAATTTATTCTTTTTTATATGTATTTAAAAGATTTTTATTGAGTTGAATTATTTATTTCTCATTTTCAAGAAACCACTCAAAAACTTGCTCAAGAATATGGATATCTCCCATATATGATTGAGCGATATATTCAATTTTTAGGAATTGATGACACTATAAGACTTTTAAAAGCAAATGAAAAGCCTTTAACACAATCTATACGTGTTAATACTCTCAAAATTGGTGAAGATGAATTAAAAAAAAGATTGGAACAAAAAGGTTTTGAGTTAGGACCAATTGATTGGGTTCCTTATGCATTTAAAATAATTAAAGAAACTTATAATTTAGGTTCAACTCATGAATTTCTTCAAGGGTATTACTATTTACAAAAAATAGCTTCAATGCTTCCTTCTATAATTCTTGATCCGAATCCCAACGAAATTATTATCGATATGTGTGCAGCACCAGGCAGCAAGGCAACACATTTAGCTCAATTAATGAAAAATAAGGGAACACTCATTTTAATTGATAGAAATAGAAATAGAATCCCTGCTTTAGAAACTAATTTGCGTAGAATGGGAATCATTAATTCTATAGTTCTAAATATGGATGCTAAAGATATATCTAAATTAAATATTAAAGCAGATAAAATTTTGTTAGATGCTCCATGCACAGGAGAAGGATTAATAAGACAAGATCCAACCAGGAAAAAAAGTAAAAAGTTAATAGATATCGAAAAGATGTCTAAAATTCAAAAATTATTACTAAGAGCTGGTTTGAAAGTTTTAAAACCTGGAGGAAAATTGTTATATAGCACTTGTTCAATCGCTCCCGAAGAAAATGAATTGGTACTAAATGATGTGCTTCAAGATGAGTCAGATTTTTCGATAGTAAAGATTAAAAATCAATATGGTATTAATGGATTTACCCATATTTATGGAAATACTCTATTTGAGGATATAAAATTATCTCAACGATTATATCCTCACCTACATGATACTATTGGTTTCTTCTTATGCCTTATTAAAAGAAAGAATTAAAGTTCATCCTAAGATATTAGGACCAATGAATAGAAAGTGGTTTTTTTTCAATTTAATTTTGTATAAAATTGGTCCTTATACCTTTATATTTGTAATTTGATTAATAATAATGTAATTAGATTTCATGCAGAATAATACTTCTTTAAGAGGCGACATCCAATATTTTACTTAATAACACTAATATAATTCATAAAAATTACCCATTAATCTCTATTCAGTATGATTTATTAACGAATGTTAAAATACTACTTTTTCTAAGACTTTATATTAACAGCTCTCTTAATAAAATCTTAACCAATATAGATTTAAGAAACAAACTCAAATCTGAAATATTAAAAGCACCAATAGGAAGTCTTACAAAACTTTTAAAGATGAAAATTGAGATTATCAAGCGTTCAATTGGATTAAAACATCCCAGTGTTCAGAGAGTATTAGAAATAGCTCAGGAACTTTTGAATCAAAATAAGGTATTAAACATAGAAAACTTATACAATATAGCTAAAAGACGCTTAAAATTACCTCGAAATGGTCTTTTATATATTATTCAATTTTTAATAAATAAAAAAGTGTTAATTGAGGGTTCAAAGTTCTCAAAAGAAAGTGTACTCTCTAATCATTATAGAAAAAAAGTGTATAATTATATTAGAACTCATCCAGGAATTCACTTCTCGCACCTAAGAAAAAGAGCTCTTTCTGACGGTTTGGAAGAAACTGGAAGCTCTGGCCAATTAATTTGGCATTTAGAAATGTTACTTAGATTTGATTATATAAAGAAGATAAAAGTTGGATACTACACAGTTTTCCTCCCTTTTGAAATGGATGAGGATGAGGGAAAACTCTTTTTTCTATTAAGGGATAAGATTAACAACAAAATCTTACACTTATTAACCGAACAAGACTTAACTATAAAATCGGAAATATATAAAGCTATAAATGAAAAAAGAGAAGACGTTTATTATCGTGTAAAAAATTTAATGGATCACCACGTTATTTCTTTAATTGAAGAATCCGACAAAGAAATTTCTTTAAACTCAAATATAAAGGAAATTCTTCTTGAGATATTAAAAAAAACAAAAATAAAAAATTAAAACTGGAATTTTAAAATTGTAAAAGAGGGAAAAGAGTAAATATGGTATTAAATTGGAATATCGAAGTGATTATTGATTTTATTGTATCTTTTGCTATCTTAATTAACACAATAGCGACCTACTTTATGCCTAAATCTCAAAAAATTACCTCATTACTCTATATTAGATTGTCAATTTTTGGTATGTGTATTTTTATGGCCATGGATGGTTTATCCTTTCTTTTTGTTAGTGAAATGCTTGCTAGGATCACAGGTATCATACTTATCCCCACCACGTTATTTGTGATAATAGGTATCAATTACACAATCAGAGAAACCTTTTATTCTAAAGGTCTAATTTTATGTTTCGGATTAGGAATTTTATTTGTTTATTTAGCATTCCAACCTGAAGCTGCCGAACCCAGTTTAGAAACGGGATATCTTAGGATGAATTGGACTGGAGCTTTCAATATACTGGCAATTGTGTTTACTGCAATAATGGCACTTTATTTATTTTATTGGGGGTTAAAAACTTGGTTAAACGCTCCAGTTTTGATAAAAAAAGAAGCATCTATTTTTTTTTTAGGGATTATAATAGCATCACCAGTTGGAATCGTTTTTTATTTTTTCTATCTTATAGAACCAGTTTTTATTTTAGCTTCTGATTTTGCAATGATAATAGGCATTCTGATTTTTCTTATAGCTATTTTACGTGAACCAAAACTCCTATATATATTGCCTTTCACTGTTTATAGAATTGTTGTAAAAGATAGAGAGGGTTTTCCATTGTTCGATCATGATTGGTCTAAATCTAACATAAGTGATACAATATTTACAGGATTTTTAAATGCTGTACAGCTTATGAGCGAAGAAGTAATGAATATTGGGGGCTTATTAGATATAAATTTAGAAGAAGGGATTTTAATTTTAAGAGAATCCAAATTAATAACAGTTGGATTAGTTGCCTCCAAATCTTCTAAATTATTACGTGAATCAGTAGTAAAATTTACAAATGATTTTGAGAAAAAATTTAAGAAAGAATTAAAAAAATCAGTTAAAGACATGTCTCAATATGAAGGTGTCTTTGAACTTATAGAAAAATACTTCTCTAACTTTCCTTATAAGATATTAAAGAGTAAAAAACAACCATTACTTTTAGCAAGTAAATATGCTAGGATTCCCTTAGAAATAGAAAATAAATTAAAAAGTATTTTTACAGATGAAAAAGAATATGAATTTATAAAGACAGAACTACAAAGATCTCGCTTTTATTTTACTAAGGAGTTTTTATCCTTATATGATGAACTGAAAAAAGAAGATCGAATTTCTGGAGAAGAACCTAAATATTTAGGTACGGAATTAAATGATAATAAGTAAATTTACTCAATATTTATCATTATCCTATTTTTTCCTTAATAGCAAAGATTTTTATGTTAACTTTTTTGTAAAATCACTTTTGTAGAAAATTGGTCCTTATGGTTTTATATATTCAAGTGATGTAATTGATCATGGTTTCGCTTCTAGAAGAATATAAGGGAGAATAGAGCGAAATCTAATGTTTATAAAATTAAGAGGAAATAAACTATATTGGTGCTTTTATATCGTAACCTTTTCCTCTTAATGTAAAATATTCTCTACTTACTTTATTGTTATTGAGGGCTTCTTAGATATCTTCCTTTATCAGCTAAATTGATAACCACAATATCTTTTGGTTTTCGGTTTTGTATACTTTCATTATCGAAAAGTGAACGTCCTAAGGCAATAATCTCATTTAAATCATTAAAAATCAATAAAAAATCATTTTTATGTAAATTAGATGAACTATTAATAATCATATTTTTTAAAATATTATTTCCATAAAGAATTGATTTTTCTCCGTCTTTATTGATATATAATTTTTTAAATTCGGAAAAAATATCATTTTTATATAAAAATTCTGCACATTCCAAGCTCAAATAGAACTTTCCCTTCTTGATAAATCCAAAATATAATCCACCAGAGATTATATTATATCCTTCATTCACACTTTCAATGGCTTTAAATAAATCGTTAGAGATTAAATAGATTTTAGGATAATATTTTTTTTTGATTATTTTTTCTAAGGATATATATAAAGACTTTTCAAGATTTTCAATAATTGGTAATATTTTTGATGAAATATCAGAAATGGATGTAAAAATTATATCCCTTTCGATATTATTAATTTTTCTAAAGTTTTGAGGATCAACCATAATTAATTAAAAAAAAACAAATAAGAAGTTTTATTAATATTAATCTATAAACGCATTAAAAAATAGTGTTGTCTAAAATTGGGTATTCGAAAAATAGAAGACGAGATTGATCTACGGGAAGCAATGAAAAAAAAAGCAGCCGAATTAAAAATGAAAGATATGGAAGCTAAGGCTGCTGTTGAAAAATTTACAAAAGATCAATTAAGGGATCTCGCAAAAAAACATGGAGTTCTTTTAGCATTAACTCCTGAATTAAGAGAAGAAGTTAAAGAGTTGCAAAAAAAATACAACATCCCTTCTTCAAAAATAATTACAGAACAGATAACTGAACATGATGTTTTAAAAAAATTCTCTAAAGTAGACCATCAAAAATTAGGAATGCTTGCCTATCAAAGGGTTTTAATGAGTAAAGAAGAAACTGGTGGAATACTACCATTATCTGAGGTTTTTGAATTAATAAATACTGGAATTTTAAAGGGGAATGTTTCAGCTAAAGATGTAGAAAAATCAATGAAACTCTTAAAAAAGACGAAGGTAATTGAGAATATAGCACAATTAGATTCTGGTGCAATGATCGTTCGCTTTTTTCCTATTCAATATACAGATGATGAGGTAAAAGTAGTTGAAATTGCTAAAGATAAAGGAGTTATTTCTTTAGAGGATGTATGCACTAAATTAGAATGGTCGCAAGAACGTGCTCTCAGAGCCTTAGAATCGCTTGAAAGGAGTGGAGTGGCAAAAATTAGAGAATCAGTTCTCACAGGAAGACAATGGTTTTTCCCATCTTTATAAAATAAACTAAAATTATTCTAACTTAATTTTGAAAGCTAGTTGACCATTTTCTAATTTTAAAACTTCAGCTTTACGGTTTTTTGCCATAATTTTAAATATTTCTTCTAAATCTTCAAGAGGAAGTGAGCTAAAATCTTCTTGTTTTGCTTCTCGAAGCTCATAAATCATAATAGGTTCAATCTTTCCGTTTTCATAAGCCCAGTTATATATTTCCTCTGACCATCCTTCAAGAGTCCTCCAATATACTCTTAATTTATCTTTCCTTTTTGAAAGCCATTCAGCTTGGTTCTGACTGATTAATTCTTCAGCAATTTCTATTATATATTGCTCACGTTTGGTAAATTTAGAAAAAGGTTTTTGATAATTTAATTCTCTAATATAAATAATATGAAGAACAGCAAATCGAGCATAATCAAAAAGAACTTTTGCCCAAACTACTTTCCATGAAACGTAATCACTTTTATCTCTTTTCTTATTTGGCATGGTGTACATAAATTTTTTTCTATCTTCTTCTAGCCAAGGATAAGCGTCTATCAATTTCTCATAAGCTGTTATTTTTTTTTCGATAAGTCCCTTTTCTCCTACAATTTCTTCCTCAAGTTCTTGAAGTTCTGCTTCTATTTGTTCAGCATGTTGTTTATATACTTTTTGGTCTATTTTATCAAGCTCTGAACTCAATATATCTTCAAGTTTGTCAAATTGTTGTTCAATATGACTTAAATCTGCAATTTTCACGTCTTCAAGTTTAATTATTTCCTTTTGAGCAGCTACTTTTTCTAATTCTTCTTTTTCTTGCTTTAATTGTCTTAATCGAACTAATTCTTTTCTTAATTCTCCTAACTCGCTCTCAGCCTTTTCTTTAACCTCTTTTGGAACTTCACTTGATCTTTCTCTTTGTCTCTCCATATTAATCATTTATTTTTTTAAAATTCTCCGAATTCTTTTGCCCAATCATTATATTGTTTTAATAATGTTTTAGTAGTCATTGGTTTAACTTTTTTAAGAGAATTTTTGAAGTCCTTTAAGGTAATATCTCTAACTTTAACTTCTTTATCTGAATCCTTCAAAAGTCCACTCATATCTAATTCACGAACGGGTAACATAATTACTTCGCGACAAACATTTGCTATATCTCTCCCAGAGTATCCTTCAGTTCTAACGGCTAATTCAACGAAATCCTCGTCCGTTAATACTGAATCCACACCTTCAGTATGAATTCTAAAAATGCCTGCTCTAGCTTTTAAATCAGGGAGTGGAACATGAACTCTTTTTTCAAATCTACTTAACATAGCATTATCGATATCCCATGGGCGGTTTGTTGCTCCTAAAACTAATAATGGTTTATCATGAGTGGATTTTAATCCTTGTATTTCACTTAAAAGCTGGGTTTTAACCCTTCTCTCACCACCACTCTCAGCTCCTTCTCCTCGCTTTGTGGCAATAGCATCTATTTCATCCATAAAAATTAAACTAGGTGCTTTCAATCTTGCAATTTTAAACAATCCACTAATTAATTTTTCACTTTCACCAAGCCATTTACTCAATAAATCAGCAGAAGAAGCACTAAAAAAGGTAGCATTGCATTCAGTCGCAGCTGCTTTAGCTAATAATGTTTTACCACATCCAGGAGGTCCAAAAAGCAATATTCCAGACCAAGGTCTTCTCGCACCAGTAAAAAGCTCTGGTTTTGCTATTGGTAAAACTATAGCTTCTCTTAACGCTTGCTTTACATTTTGTAACCCCGCGATATCATTCCATTTAACATTAGGGGATTCTGTAACAATTGTTCCTGATATCATATCTAATAATTCTTGTTCTTCTGAAGATATAGCTTCAATACCAGACTCCACACCAGCTTCATCTTTAGAAACACTTGGCCTTTCAGCGGGTCTTGCCCTCCTAGGTTTTGTTCCGCTAAGATGGGATTTTAGTATTTTAGCTCTCTCCAAATATTCTTCGATATTCTTCTTACATAATGCTCTCATTTGAGGGTTTTTGTTATATTTCATAAATTGCATTAATATATCTGCTGCACGAAAATATTTGTTCATTGCCTGTCGATATTTTCCTTGATTATCTAAAGCAACGGCTTCCTTTGCCTCTCTAACGGCATATTGATAAAGTTTTGAATCTACTGATGACATGTTATCTATATCAAAATATTTTTAATATTTATAGCTAATTAAAATTAGCAATCTGTGTAATTAATAATTTTATCAGCATATATCAAATTTACTCTTTACGCCAAAGAAAATAAATATTGGTCTACAAATAATTATATAATACCGTATTTTTATATATCATATATAATAACTAATAATTTTTGATGAATATGGGTTTTTTGAAGGATATTTCAAAATGGCTTTCTGGTGATCGCAAGGGTAGAGACAACGTACGCTCTGCAGCAGTTAAATTGAAAGTCTTTAATAAAAGATTAATGCGTCAGACTAAAAAGTTAGAAATGAGCGCAAAATTAGCACGGGATAAAGCTATAAATCTTCGAAAACAGGGTGATATGGATGGCTCTAAATTCCATGCAAGGAATTATCTTCAAACGAAAAAACAAGCACGTGCGGTCGATGGCTTTCGCACAAACTTAGAAGGTTTATTATTTAAATTAGAGCAAGCAGAAGCTGTAAAAGATGTAGCCCAAATCATGACTGGAATTGCTCAATCTATTTCTTCCTTGAAAAATCAACTCTCTCTCCCCCAAATCACGGAAATGATGAAAAATATTGATATTGATATGGAAGACTTCGCCGTAACTGCTGAGATCACAACAGAAGGTATCGATAATATTCAGCTAGATACAGCTATCACAAATTCAGAGGTCGATGAAGTTTTAGGTGAAATTGATGCTGAAATCCAAGTGGAAATGGGCGTGGCTCTGCCTAGCGCAGGATCTGATGAAAAAATAGCAGAATTGGAGAAAGAATTGAATCGCCTTAAATCAGATGAATAAATTCTAATTTTTAAAACTAAGTTGTATTGTTTTCATTTTGAATTTTTTAAGGTTCAAGAAAATTTTATTAAAATAAGACTGTAATTCTTTTTGATTATTTATTCCTTATATGTCTCTTGCTTCTAAGACCACAGAGATAATTAAAGCAATCAAAAGTATAGGTACAACAATTAGTTCAATCATCATTTCATTAAAATTGTTCATATTAAATTCTCTACTACCTCCATTTAAAGCGATCTCTACAAGAATATAACAAATTATACCCCATCCAATAACGGAAAAACTATAAATGAACAATTTTCTATATATTCTAATATAGGTGCTGCTCATGTTCTTTTTGTTTGCTATTTTTAACCTTAAATGAAATTACCAAAGATTTTAATCTTTTTCAATTAAACTATGCGGTTCTTTTAAAAGATATTCTACATATCTTTATATTCTGTGATTATAACTAAAAATATCCCAGAATAAATATCCCCATACCTATAAGAATTATAAAACGTAATCTTTTTATACATATACTATAATTTAATATCTGTTCCTTAGACACGTACATATTTAGATATTTTGTACACACAAATAAGCTAAAAACCATTATTGAATACTTGTTGAAGTAGTTTTAATCTCTGTAAGATTTATTTCTTAGTAAAATTATTATAAGACTCAATTCTATTTTTAAATTATTCAATTAATCAAAATTATTGTATTCTATAAGTGAGTATTTTGGATTTACCAGAATTAATTACGATTGGAAGTAATACTTTAGATATCATAATAGAAATTGATGATATCCTTCGGTTTGAATTAATGGATAAAGAAATTATAAAAAAGTATACTGCTATTGAATATTCACGTAAATTAAACGTTAAGAATGTTAGATTTGTCCCAGGAGGGTCAGGAGCTAATATAGCTGCTAATTGTTCTATGTTAGGATTAAAAAGCAGCTATGTTGGAGTGATGGGCAATGATTTTTCAGCAGAAATTTGTTTATCAGACTTAAAGAAACGAGGTGTAGATCTATCTCAAGTTAATAGGACTAATAATGACACTACAGCACTATCAATAATACTAAGGACTCCATGGGGAAAAGATCGAAGTATTCTTGCTTATAAAGGCGCTAATAACCTATTAAAACCTTCTGATGTGAAAGAAGAACTGTTTAGTAATATCAGAGCATTCGCTTGGACATCTTTAACAACTGATGATGCTTGTAAAGCTATAGAAAAAGCAATAACCCTAACAAAAGACAAGGGGGGAATGGTCTTTGCTGCACCTAGTATGTCAATTATAAAAAATGCCCCTAATTGGGCAAAAATTTTGATCTCCAATTCTGATGTTGTATCGATGAATTTAGAAGAAGCTCAAGAGTTTACAGGTGAAAAGAAAAAAACCCTTATGATTAATATTTTCTTAGATATGGGAATAAAATTGATTTCTATTACTGATGGTCCCAACGGTTCAATTATTTCGGATGGCAAAAAAATTATAAATAGTGGAGTTTATAGCGCAGGAAAAGTTGAAGATACTACAGGTGCGGGTGATGCTTTCTTAACTGGTATCTTAATCTCTCGTTTAAACAATTTTTCTCTTGAAAAAACATCAAAAATGGCCACTGCCATGGCTTTTTTGGAAAGCAAAGAAATTGGGGTTCGTGAAGGGTTACCTACTAACCTTCAAGAATTAGAAGATTTCGTAACTAATAATACAATGAAGCAAGTTATTTCAGAAATAGTTTAAAGATTTTAAATCTAGTTCTAAATCATTAAATTTTAATTTTTTAATTCTTTTCTATCTACAACTGTTGCGCTGCTAGTATAAATTAGTGAATTTTATTCCTAAGTAAAATGGTCAGTATTCGTGGTTGCCAAGGAGTCTGATTAATTCAGCTTTGTAGACTCCACGAGACCCGGGTTCAATTCCCGGGCGGCGCATAAATTTTTATAATTCGGTTTCCAAATAAATCCATAGAATATTAGTAAATTTCTTAAATAAGTAATTTTAAAAATAATTTAAAATGGAATATTAATGATAAATCAGCACAAAAATTTCTTTTGGAGTATATGGAATACATTCTATATTATTTGGTAGTTTAGGGGATATAATTTCATGCAACTTTATTTTAAAATGGGATATTATTCTTGGAAGAAATTAAGAGATTATATGAAA
>CAYSZJ010000135.1:0-11260 GCA_964435435.1 uncultured archaeon | reverse complement strand
TATTCTTTTATGAATGCTTTTATTATAATTGGAATATGGTTTGCTATTGAATTCTGTATTGGGATATTATTACCTTATTTATTTAATACTTCTTTTTTAACTGAATCTCTGATATCAAATATAAGCTTTATCAGCATCATAATAATAGGAGTAAACATTTTTATTGGAATGTTTATAGTTCTAAAATTTTTAAAAAAACCCCTAAAAGATTCACTATTATTCACAGTTGTTATCCAAGCGTTAGTATTCATAATAGCGACTCTTATCAGAGTATTATTAGGAGTATTTATAACAATGATTACTAGTAATGATGATGATATATTTTCTTCTGGATTTATGTATTACATTAGTACTCTTCTAATTTTTGGTATAACTGTCTTTTATGCGAATTGGGGAGATAAAATACAGTTTGTAAAATATAGGAATATTATCATACTAATTTCTATTATACCAGGACTTATTTATTTACAAGATCTATTCGAAACACAAGGAATAGCATTTACGCGTCAATTTAGCACAAATATAGCTTGGACTCTTATAGTTGTGATAATTACTACTACAATTGTTAAACAGGTTTCATATAGAACTATATCCTTAAAGGAATTTAGAATTTTGCCTGTTCTCGAAAAAGGTATAAAATTTTTTAATGTTAAGGATTTAAAAGTTTATTATCCTCTTTATGGCGGAATATTAAAAAGACAATTTGGATTCGTTAAAGCGGTTGATGGTGTCTCTTTTAGTATAAAGACGGGAGAAACTGTAGGATTAGTCGGAGAAAGTGGCTGTGGAAAAACTACTGTTGCTCTGGCGATTTTAGGATTGGTTCCAAAAGAAGCAGGTGAAGTAAGATTTCATGATGAGCTTGTTCCTAATGAGTTAAAAAAAGAACTAAGGCGTAAAATTCAATTTGTTTTTCAAGATCCTGATGCATCCTTAAATCCACGAATGAAAATAGTTGATATAATAGCAGAACCCCTGAAAAATTTATTAGGTATTACAACTAAAATTGAACTCAGAAATCGCGTTTTAAAATTATTAGACGAAGTTTCATTAAAACGAGAACATATGGATCGTTACCCTCATGAGTTTTCAGGGGGTCAAAAACAAAGAATTGTTATTGCAAGAGCACTTGCAAGTAACCCCGAATTAATTATATTAGATGAACCTACTTCCGCTTTAGATGTATCAGTTCAAGCTCAAATTCTTAACTTGCTAAAAGATTTACAGAAAATTTATGGATATGGATTTATGTTTATAACTCACAATTTAGCTGTTGTTAATCACATTGCTGATAGGGTCGCAGTTATGTATCTTGGGAAATTTGTTGAAGTAGGGAATACAAATCAAATATTTTCAAATCCTTCACATCCCTATACTCAAGCACTTTTAGCTTCAAGAACCGAACTTGATCCTAGCAACAAAGAAATTAGTTTTGTTATAAAAGGAGAAGTTCCAAGTCCTATAGCACCACCCCCTGGATGTGCATTTAATCCTCGGTGTGTTTCAGATGCAAGAACAAATGAATGTATGCGAGAGACACCTCATAAAATAGAGATCGAAGAAGAGCATTATATTTGGTGTGTTAATCCTCCAGTATCTATGCAATCTAAGATTCTAGAATCTAAAGAGAGTTTATCTCTCGAATGAATAAAAAACTTTTGTAATATAGGATTTTTTTTATACTGTTTTATCGAGATTTATTACTCCTAAGTAAATAGGGAAAATCCTCATTCTTTCATTTTCTCTATAGAAGAAGAGAAAAACGAGAGAAACATAAATTTATATTTATCATCTAGGTTATTTAATTATCTGATTAGCTATATAAACTGTATCTCTATAATAAACCGTGATTGAATTATGGAAGTTTTCTTAAAACGAGCAGAAAGACCTTTTAAAGAAAGAATTGGTGAAGAAAAGACATTATCCATTTTTGGAAATATAAAAAAAGCAACTAATGAAATTCCCGCTAAATTCAGAAGAATTATTGGTTCAGATATCCCGAAATATCTATTCAATTTTTCACGAGAAATTGAAGAATTAACACCAGAAATTATCGAAGGTGTTCTTGCCCGTGTGTTAATATTTGCGAAATCGCTTAAAGATCTTATAAATAAAGACAGAACTCAATTAACCCAGATTTTAATTAATAGAAGTAATAATAATATGCGAAATCTCTCAGATTTATTAGACAAATTCGTTGAAAAAGCAAAGCAAGGGGATATAACTAATGATGAACTTAATTTTGAAGATATACTAACATATGTCGTTGGAGGTAAAGCAAAAATCACAGAACTTAGTGAAGTAGAATTATTTCTTAGCCGTGCTGAAGGGAATTTTTCAGATAAGGTTGGTAAGGAAGAATCTCATTATTACTTAGAAGAAATTGCAAATAAAATAAAAAAAATAGATGATATTCATAAAGATTACCTTGGTTCAGAAATATCAAAATTTTTATTCACTTTTTCACAAAATATTGAAAAAATTTCTACTGAAACTTTAAAGAAAATATTAAATCAAGTTATATGGTTTACTAACTCACTTTCTGATTTAGGGGGCAAAATGAAGGATCAAATTGACCAAGAGATAAGAAAACGAAGTAAAAATCAATTGCATTCCATGTTAGATCTTTGTAAAGCATTAGTTGACGCTGCAAAAGAAAATAAAATAATAGAATCAAGCGAAACTCTGGAAGAAGTTCTAACACATTTATTTGGGGAAGAAGAAAAACGAATACAATTCACTGATGTCGAAGCTTTTTTAAAACGAGCTGAAAAGAAATATACTATGATATTAGGGGAAGATATGATTCAAATGTTAATGGGTGAATTATTGGAAGCAATAAATCAAATACCAGAACAGCATAGGGAATATCTTGGCTCTGATCTTGCTAAATTTTTATTCAAATTCTCAGAAACAGCCTCTTATCATGAACCAGAAAAGGTTGAGTTAGTATTTAATAGAGCTATCATGTTTGCTAATTCTCTAAAAGAACTAAGCGATTTAAATAAGGCGGAAATCAATCAATTTATAATAAATAGATCTAACCACCAAGTTCGAAGTTTATTTGAGTTATATAAAGCTTTCTTAGAAAAGATTAAAGTTCGTATGCCATTATCTACAGAACCCACATTTGATGAAATCCTTGTCCATACCTTAGGTAGATATAGTGGACCTAAGGTGATAGAGAAAGGAGGTTTAATTCATGATTTAATGGCAGATTATTAAGAAGAAATTCCAATTTCAAAAGAACATTCAAATTGGGCTAAAGCTATAGCTGAAATTATTCCAAGATTTCTTGATATTCTCCCTAATACTGAAGGTGATCGTGTTTTAGATCTTCTTTGGGAAAATAGGTTTCCAGAGAATCAGGTTAATGATCAATATCGAGAAAGAATTGCGGATATTCCAAGAGAAAAAGAGAAATCATTTATGTTTAGA
The DNA here is from genome assembly GCA_964435435.1 of uncultured archaeon. Classification (GTDB taxonomy): domain Archaea; phylum Asgardarchaeota; class Lokiarchaeia; order Sigyniarchaeales; family SOKP01; genus Loki-b32. Next base: position 7,822 of record CAYSZJ010000135.1, on the reverse strand, counting down.
TTAATGAATATGTTAACTAACCAGATTTTAATTGATGAGGAAAAAGATAAAGCATTAACTGGAGCATTAGCTTTTAGAATCCTTGGTACTGTTTTTGTTGAGATGTATGGTGGACGAAATACTCAAATTAGAGCAATTAGGCTTAATAAATTATTAAAAGACAGAAAAATGTCAAATTATGAAAAAAAACAGGATATAGATGAGCATATAAATAGGATAATTGAAGAGGACTTCAAAGCAATCCAACAAAAAACGATGACAATTAATACAATTGTCCCAATTATAACCAAAAAAGGATATTTTATAAAAACTTATGATATTGTGACTAAAGATTTTCCCGAATTAATATTAAAGATAATTACTTATCGTGAAGAAGAGCGCTTAAAAGATATTGGTACTGAGTATAAGAAATCAGGCTTTACAGGAGAATTAATCCCTTTAGTAAATGAATTTCTTCAAAAGCTTGATTTAGCTAATAGATTTTATAAGAAATATTTTGAAGAAATGTATAAGATTGCTTCTGATGCTCAACAAAATATGTTAACTATTAGAAAATTCTTTAAATTCTTAGTTGATTTAAGGGAAAATATCGATACTATTCAATTCTATGATAACAAAATTGCCAACACAGAACATTCAATATACATCTCGCTACTGAAATACATATATAATCCTTTACCCGAAGTTTTTGAAACCACAAGAATTATTCTTGATGAGCAGGAATATCAAAAGAAAATAATGAAATTAGATAAATATCTAAGCAACCAGAAACTAGAGCAACTGCGAATTGATATAAGAGATACAGAAAATAAGATTAGAGAATATGAGAATTACAACGATTTTGATGCATCCCAAAAAATTATGAATTTAACGAAATTTCTTAATAGAGACAAAAATGAAATTAAATTCTATGATATCATGTTCAAACTCTTAAATGAATCTAAAAAAATACATGATATTTTAAGATCAAGATTCGAGTTTTCTATAACACTGTTAAAGTTTTCAAATTCTCTGAAAAAAATACATTCAAGTCTTCCAGCAGCATTATCAGATCATTTGGAGAATTTGAATGATTTTAACCAAGAAATAGATAAAATTATCGAAAAGAAAAAGGAAAAAAGTTCTTCTGGTATTCTCTCACCATTCGAGTTTCGTGAAAAAAATGCTGCTGCTGAGAACGCAAAAAAGGAATTATTAAACCTATGTTCAAATGAACAATTCACTAATCATGTAAAATCCCTAGTAGAAAATTCTAAAATTACCCCTTTTTAAAAGAAATACATTCCTTTATGAAATCAAAATATATTGGAGAAGGTTTATATGGCCTCGACTTAAATTCTGGATGAAATTGTGTGCCTACCATCCAATGATCCTTCCGATTTAATTCTATACTATTTATAATTTTACCTGTTTTATCTCGGCTAGAGACAATTAAACCTTTATTTTTAGCTTCTTCAGTTATAAATTTTTCTTGAATATGAAATCTATGCCTGAATCTTTCCAAAATTTCGGTTTGTTTATAAGCTTCATATAATCGAGTACCCTTCTCCACAATTATTTTCTCAGCTCCTAACCGCATAGTACCCCCTTTTTCAGTGACGTTCTTTTGGCTTTCTAAAATGTCCACTACAGGATAAGGTGTATTAGGATCAATCTCCGTTGAATTTGCTCCTTTTAAACCAAGATACTTTCTACAAAATGTTATAAAGAAAAGTTGAGCTCCAAAACATATTCCAAGAAAGGGAATTTTATGTTCCATAGCAATTTCTGCAGCATTTATCATTCCTTCTACAGCTCTTTCTCCAAATCCAGGCGTTAGTAAAATTCCATCACAATCCTTTAATTCTTCTTCAATATTAATGTTTTCATCAATCCTAATCATTTTTAATTCTGTTTTAAATCCGTGATGAGCTGCTGCATCTTCTAAAGCTACGTTTATAGAAATATAAGAATCAGAAATGTTAAAATATTTACCTGGCATTGCGATTTTCACAGTTTCTTTTGCACCTTTAAATATTTCAACCATTTTTACCCATTCAGAATAATTTGTTACTTCACTATAAGACACCAATTTTGCCTTCAAATCAATAAGCTCACAAATTAGATCTCCTAACCCTTGTTCTTCAAATAATAAAGGCAGTTCATATATAATCTCTAAATCTGGATTTGAAATTACTGCATTTTCTGGGACATTTGAATACAATGATATTTTACGTTTAATATCAGTAGCTAACGGTTTCTCACTTCTACCTATTATTATATCAGGTTGTAATCCTATGCTTTGAAGTGTTTTAACAGAATGTTGTGTTGGTTTCGATTTTTGTTGTCCTACAGCTTTGGAATAAGGAACGAGAGTTACATGAACAAAGGCAGTTCTTTTTGGTGATTCTAATTTTATTTGTCTGAAAGCTTCTAAAAAGATACTTGATTCTAAATCGCCTACTGTTCCTCCACATTCAATCAATAATACATCTAAATCTTCTTTTTCTGCAATTTCCATTAACCTTTCTTTAATTATGTTTGTAACATGAGGTATTATCTGCACAGTTTTTCCTAGGAATCTTCCTTTTCTTTCACTTAGGATTGTAGAAAGATATATTTGCCCTGAGGTAATATTATGAGAGGGATGCATTTCTATACCTAAGATTCGAGAATATGTGCCGAAATCTTGATCTATTTCTGAAATTCGATATGATCTTTCATCAGACTCATATACAGGTTTAAAGTCCCATACATCTTCAGTAATAAAGCATTCTCCGTGCTCAATAGGGTTAAGCGTACCTGGATCTACATTTAGATAAGGATCTATTTTAACCACAGAGACTTTAAAACCCCGAAATTGAAGAACCTTTCCAATACTAGCAGTTGCAACACCTTTACCAATTCCTGACATTACACCTCCTGTCACAAACACGAATTTACAGTTTGTATCCACATTTCCCACCTTTTCTAGGTAATACTTTTATAATGCAAATAATTCAAAATAAAAATATTAAATATCAACCACATTTAATAAGAATTTCGATGAAATAAAAAAAGATATATTAAAATTCTAATAAAAAATTTATTTTATTTTCCTTTAAAAATTGGGTCTTTTTTTGTTATTAATGATTTAGTTGCTGCTCTGAAATCACTTGTTTTCATTAGATCCCTAAGTCCTTCATTTTCTAAATCTAATGTACTTGAAATAACGCTTTTAAAATAGTCATGCATTACTTTTTTCATTGTTCCTATTGCTATATTCGGGCCTTTAGGAGGAATTAACCGTAAAGCTTGCTCTCTAACGTATGGCATGAGATCATCCTGAGATAAAACTTTATTTACTAAACCAAGTTTCTCAGCATCTTGTGCAGTAATTTTATCTCCAAAATAGATTATTTCTTTTGCCTTCTGAAAACCAATTAAGAAGGGTAGCACAAAACTTGAACTAAATTCTGGAATTACAGCTCGTTTTACAAAATAAAATCCTAGCCATGCATCTTCTGCCATATAAATTAAATCAGCGCCAACTAAGGGCATAGTAATACCAATACCTACAGCCAAACCGTTAATGGCAGCAATCACCGGTTTATTAAAATTCCACATCTTCACGCATAATTTTTTCTGAGCAATATCCATTAAATCTATTTCTTTCATAATTTCTTGTGGTATGGAAGTTACATATTTCATATTAAAGTAGCCCCCTGATGAAAACGCATTAGCTTCTTTACAACCCGTCATTATCAGAACTTTTGCATTCTTATCTTTTTCCATATCATCAAGCACCGTCCATATTTCTGAGAATGTAACAAAAGATAATGCATTTCTTCTTTTAGGAATGTTAAATGTGAGTGTACAAATTCCATTATCCTCTTTTTTATATATAACCTCACTTAAATCTTCAATATTCATCTTAATCCAAATCTACTCTATAATTTTATAAACTTAAATTAAATAAAAAAAATATTTATTTTTTCTAAATTGGTTAACAATGGGGGGGATTTTTCTTTCTCTGCGTTATCTAACATTTCTTTTTCTCCCCTTTTATGTTATTATATATAAAATATATATTTAATTTTTATTCTTCTTTCTTGGTTAATTTTTGGTCATAAGGTTTTAGCATAGTGTGTGGTTCTATTAATCCATGCTTCCCAGATAAAATTTTCATATCGAAATTATGCCTTTCAGCTAAAATTCTTACACTATTGAAAAGTTGACCTTGATTTAGTTCGATTGCAGGAGCTGGATAGGATAATTTTTTCTTGGAACATCCCGCAATGATTACTACTTTTTTATTTTTTCATATCAACAACCTTACTCATTTTCTCCTTCCATTTCTTCTTTGGTTCTTTCAAAAAACTTAAGGATCTCTTCATTTGTCATTTCTACAACGGTTTTAAGCCATATTTCATAAGACTTACAGTTTTCATCAACTAAACGCTTTGCAAGTGTCTCGGCTTTAAGATAATCATCTGTTTCCATTACTAATATAATTTTATAAAAATTCATTCTTTACTTTCCCTCCCTTTATTTTTTTATCTTTTTTTATATCAATACTGGAAACTATGACAATATAAATTCAATTGATGAGGCAGTTCGAAAATGTGGTCACTCTTTTGGAATGCGGTCTGCTATACTTCCCATAAAGGAATTCTGGGGGCACTGCAGTAATCTTCAGGCATGGGCTGAGTACGGCTATGATACCCGACTTCTCCATCCAAATTTGGCATTTCCCTTGCTGGAAAAGTTAGCAACAGTGGGAGATCCGATAGCAAAAAAAGTATTTAAGTACTTACTTACAATAGAAAAGATTGATAGAGTCGTTAAAGAAACTGGATTATCTAAGTATGGGATTGAGGGATTAATAACTGATAGAGGTATGCAAATACTCAGAGAGGCTTTAGCTGGTAACATTCCTCTCAGCAAGGCAAAATTTGAGATATGGTGTCAAGTTAAAGATCATGAACCTTTCACCGTTTGGTGGGGAAATTTGAAGAAAGGTGGTTATTGTAGGCAATGTAGTGCCGATGGTCGTGCTTTTACATATTCCGATGCTGTTAAAAGAGGTCTCGAGAATAGATTTTATTTAAAAGAGACTCCAGAGACTATGAAACAGAAGATTTTGAAGGAAAGGGGAGAGACTTCACCTTCGCTAATAGTATTGGATTGGGTTTGTGAGCATGGTCATAGTGTAAAAAAACGTTATTCCGAGGTCCATAGGAAAGGATGTAAGGAATGTTATCATGAGGGTCGGTCAATTACATATTCTCAAGCTCAAGACATTGCTTCTCTAAAAGGTTATACTTTGGATATGACTCCTGCTCAATTCAAGAAGGCGATTGATGCTGGCAAGAAGAAACTTATTAAGCCCAGTCATGCTAAGTTAAGGTGGTCTTGCGGGCAGCATTCGTGGATGACATCTTATCAGACAATGAAGGGTACTGGAACGTGTCCGACCTGTCAGGCAGGTTATTATGAGTCAAGAACTCGTCGAATTATTGAGAAAGTTATTTCTGGTATCAAATTTCCTCAGACTAGAGTAAGAGATGCTATACCAAATGCAAAAGTTCACGGGCTCATGCATTTTGATGGCTATGCCGAATTTATATATGCTGGGAAGCGAGTGAATGTGGCTTTTGAATTTCAAGGTTATCAACATTATAAATTTCCAAATGTCTTTCATAGGTCCGATCGGCAATTCCAGAATCTGAGATGGACTGACGCTAAGAAAGTAATATTAGCTAAGAATAATGATATAATTTTAATCCTAGTTCCCTATACATTGTATAATTTGGGCAGTGCTGATCAGCGAGTTCAGGGGCATATTATAAGTGAATTCACGCGTAGATTCTGCGAGATTTTCGGAATGCCTCAATTTAAGTTTGATCCAAGGGCTTTAGATAATACAGGACTTGATAAGTTTTTAGGTATTCAGTAATTTAACGGAGACGATAAGTTTAAGTATCCATTATTATTTTATTTTTATATTAAATAAATTTAAGGACAAATGACGATTATAGGTTGGGTTTTTTTATTAAGCTCAAGGGACAAGTTGAGAAAAGTGCTATCCGCTATTGACAGATCTAAGGATATAATAGTGGAACATTTTGGCCTTATAGAGGATACATTAATTACTAAAGATGGGAGATCTATTGGAGAGAAGGGTAGAAGGTTCTTTGTTATTATGCCTAATTCTTATGGAGTGGAGGAAGTTGACAAAATTATAGAACAGGACCCTTTATCAAGAGATTTTGTCGTTCGATTAGATGAACTTGAAGATGAGGAATTAGAAGACACGGATGATAAGGGTTTAATTGTCAAGAAGATCGAATATTTAGATGAGTTTGAATTTTATGAAGTTAGCCAAATATAGAGATATACATTTGTAGTTATATATTTTAAAACTTAGTACTTCGATTTTTTTTAGAGTGTAAAAGAAAGAAGAAAGAAAAAAATAGCCTAGATTGTTTTATTTTTTTTATTATTTTACCGACATTTTGTATAGTGCATGTAACGCTAAACTCATGATATATTTTTGTATTTGAGATGTTCCCCCTCCAACTTGGTGAATTCTGGATATACCTAATAAATCTTGCATTAAAGTATTATCACACAAACCTGCGCCACCCATTAAGTCTGCACATCCATAACAAACTCTTTCTGTTAATTTAGCACTCTGAGATTTTAACTGAGAAGCTGTGGCCATAAGTGCTAAATTAAAATTCTTAGGTAATGTGCCAAATTGCTCCTGTTTTTCATCAATTAATTGGCAAATATGTAGAGCTGCTAATGTTAAATTCATTGTTTTTGCCCACATCTCTGCTAATGGAAATCCAACTCCTTGATATTTTAAAACTTCTTGATCAAATTGCTTTCTCATGTTAGCATATATCACAGCATGAGATATTGCATTCCAAGCTTCTGCTGCATTAAGTAAAACTATACCAAGCCTTTCTATATTCAATCCTTCAAATAGATGATCTCTACCTAAGCCTGGTTTGCCCAAAACACATTCTGAAGGAATTCTTAGATTTATAAATGTTTCTTTTCCTATAAATACTCTTGGAGTCCAAGGAATATTAATTCTTTCAACATTCCATCCTTCCCATGAAGTATCCACTAAAAATTGTGCCATAGTATTTCCATTATTCTTTTCAGTTACTGCATATACTACTGCCCAATCGGCTTTAGCTCCATTAGTTTGATATATTTTTTCACCATTCATAGTAAGACTGCCATCTTCATTTTCTTCACATGTTGTTAACATATGAACTGCATCAGAACCGCGTTCTGGTTCTGTAATACAAACACATCCAATTTTTTCTCCAGTTACTAATTCTTTGAGTGCTCTCAGACGTATATCTACATCCTCATGATGTAGCATTAAAGGATTTACTACTAATACACTTGCTCCCATCCCCATAGTTAGTTGAGGGTCGAAAAAATCTGTGGCAAGTACTCTCATAAATTCTGTTGTCATTCCGTATGGTTCATAATTTAGATCTAATTCGCTAAAATTATTCATCCTCGTAACTAAACCTTCCTTACCTATCTCTGGAATCCAATCATAGAAATCTTCATTGTGAGTAATGTTATGTTCTTTTTCAAATCTAAGGAAAAACCTTTGAGTTTTTTTTAAAAAATTAAAGTGTTTGGGCTTTAAAATGCTCATCAAATTGTTGTTAAGAAAATTATAGCGATTTTTTAAACTCATCTTTTCAAGTATTTCATCATTTATACATTGAACTTGTCCTTTCTTATTTATCATAAATATAACTCTCTATTTTAGTATTTAAAATTTAATTATAATTAGTATTAATTCAAATTCCTAAAATATTTTTAT